>NZ_CP128650.1:1840000-2140000 GCF_030644225.1 Selenomonas dianae
CTCGACGGTGTAGTTGACGCGCTGCACAGGGGAGAAGATGGAGTCGATGGGGATGACACCGATGGAGTCATCCGACTTCTTGTTCTTATCCGCCGGAACATAGCCGCGTCCGCGCTCGACGGTCATCTCGATCTTGAGTTTGCCCGTCGCGTTCAGCGTTGCGATGTGAAGATCCGGATTCAGGATCTCGATGTCGCTGCCGCATTCGATGTCGGCTGCTGTGACCTCACGCTCCCCAACCGCCTCAATGCGAATGGTGTGCGGCTCCGACCCCTGCATAGAAATGCAGAGCTGCTTGAGTGCCAACACAATGCTCGTCACATCATCCCGTACGCCGGGAATCGTGGAGAACTCATGCAGCACGCCGTCGATCTGAATGGAGGTGACCGCTGCTCCGTCGAGAGACGAGAGCAGCATACGCCGCAGACTGTTGCCGAACGTCGTACCGTAGCCCGGTTCGAGCGGCTCGCAGATGAACCGCCCATAGCGTCCGTCCTCGCTGATCTCTGCGATCTCGATTTTCGGTTTCTCGATATCTGTCATCTATGTGCCTCCTCCAAAATAAACGCGTAATGCAGACACATTCACATTCATTATTTGGAGTAGAGTTCGACGATGGCCTGTTCGTTGACCGGTACGTCGATTTCCTCACGATGGGGGAAACGCGTCACCGTACCCGTCAGATTTGCCTGATCGGCGGTCAGCCATGCGGGAGCGGAAAGGGCATTGCTGCTCTCCTTGAGCTCCTTGAAGAACGCGCTCGCGCGGCTCTTCTCGGCGACCTCGATCACATCGCCCTCACGGACGAGTGCGGAGGGGATGTCAACGCGCTTGCCGTTCACGGTGAAATGACCGTGACGGACGAGCTGGCGTGCCTGACGGCGCGTGTTCGCAAGTCCGAGACGGAAGACGACGTTGTCAAGACGACGCTCAAGGAGGCTCAACAGGTTCTCACCCGTGACGCCCGGCATCTTCTTCGCCTTGTCATAGTAGCCGCGGAACTGACGCTCAAGGACACCGTAGATGAACTTTGCCTTCTGCTTTTCCTTGAGCTGGAGTCCGTACTCGGACACCTTGCGGTTCGTACGGCGAAGCTGACGCGTCGACTGGCGCGAGCGGCCAAGGGTGGCCGGCTCAAGACCGAGGGCACGGCAGCGCTTCAAGACTGGTACTCTATCAATTGCCATGTTGTTTCATGCACCTCCTATTAGACGCGGCGACGCTTCGGCGGACGGCATCCGTTGTGCGGGATGGGGGTCACGTCTTTGATCATGTTGACTTCGAGACCCGTCGCCTGCAGTGAGCGGATTGCCGCCTCACGACCTGCACCCGGACCCTTGACATAGACTTCGACGGACTTCAGACCGTGCTCCATCGCAGCCTTTGCAGCCGTCTCTGCAGCCATCTGTGCCGCAAACGGCGTGCTCTTGCGCGAACCACGGAAGCCGAGACCGCCGGCGCTCGCCCACGAGAGGGCATTGCCGCTCTTATCGGTGAGCGTGACAATCGTGTTGTTGAATGTCGAGCTGATGTGTGCAACGCCCGACTCTATGTTCTTGCGAACTTTTTTCTTGGAACGTGTTGTTTTCTTAACAGCCACCTCTACGAGCCTCCTTTACTTTTTCTTGCCTGCAACGGCCTTCTTCGGGCCCTTGCGTGTGCGCGCGTTGTTCTTCGTGTTCTGTCCGCGAACAGGCAGGCCGAGACGGTGGCGGCGGCCACGGTAGCAGCCGATATCAACGAGACGCTTGATGTTCATCTGAATTTCGCGGCGAAGGTCGCCCTCCACCACGGCGTTCTTGTCGATGGCATCACGAAGTCTGACGACTTCATCCTCCGTGAGGTCACGCGTACGGGTATCGGGGTTCACGTCTGCGATCGCAAGCAGCTTCTTCGCAGTCGTGAGACCAATCCCGTAGATGTACGTCAGGGAAATCTCAATTCTCTTGTCACGGGGCAAATCTACACCGGCAATACGTGCCATAAGTGCACCTCCTTTTATCCTTGTCTTTGTTTATGCTTCGGGTTCTCGCAAATGACCATGACACGGCCTTTGCGCTTGATGATCTTGCATTTCTCGCAGATTTTCTTGACAGACGGTCTTACCTTCACTGCGCTTGCCTCCTTCCGTCTCCTTACATCTCTGGTTCAAGTCGATCTTTTCTATTCTAGCACAGATCTTTTGATCCCGCCAGTTTTTTCAGGACTATTTGAAGCGATATGTAATACGTCCACGGGTCAGATCGTACGGGGTGAGTTCAATGGTGACCTTGTCGCCCGGCAGAATACGGATGAAGTTCATGCGTATCTTTCCGGAAACATGAGCAAGGACGACGTGTCCGTTCTCAAGTTCGACCTGGAACATCGCATTCGGAAGTTTCTCAACGACCCTTCCCTCTACCTCGATGACATCCTGTTTTGACATACTTCCCTTTCGCTCCTTTTACGCCTCAAGGACGGCGGCAAGATCCGCCTCGACCTTTGCGATGTCCTGTCTGCCGTCGATCTCCTTGTAAACGCCCGCCTTCGTGTAGTAGTCGATGAGGGGACGCGTGGAGGATTCATAGACGGAAAGACGGCTTTTCATGGTCTCCTCGCTGTCGTCGGCACGCTGATAGGTCGCACCGCCGCAGTCGTCACAGACACCCGGGGTCTTTGTCGGGTTAAACTTCACATGGAAGGAATGCCCGCAGTTCTTGCAGATCCGGCGCCCGACGGCACGCTCGATGAGGTCGGCAGCCGGGACGTTGATGTTGAGAACGCCCGTGAGCTTGATGCCGTTATCCTTTAGGATCTCCGTGAGTGCATCCGCCTGCTCGACCGTGCGCGGAAAACCGTCGAGGATAAAGCCCTTCTTGCAGTCGGGCTTACTGAGACGCTCGCGCACAATGCCGATCGTCACCTCGTCGGGGACAAGCTTGCCCGCGTCCATGTAGGATTTCGCCTCTTTGCCGAGCGGCGTGCCTTCTTTTACGGCTTCACGAAACATATCGCCCGTGGAGATATGCAGGATACCGTAACGTTTTACGAGGTTTGCCGCCTGCGTGCCCTTTCCGGCACCCGGAGGTCCCATCAAAATGATGTGCATAGCAATCTCCTTCTGCATTATTTCATAAAGCCTTCATAATGACGCATCACAATCATGGATTCGATCTGCTTCATCGTCTGAAGGGCAACGCCCACAACGATGAGCAGAGCCGTACCGCCGAAGTACACCCCCTGGATGTTCGTCGCACCCGCCACCATGTTTGGCAGCACCGCGATAAATGCGAGGAAGAACGCCCCCGCGAGCGTGATGCGTGTCAGCACATAATCAAGATAGTCGGCGGTCGCCTGTCCGGGACGAAGCCCCGGCACGAATCCGCCGTACTTCTTGAGGTTGTCTGCCATATCTGGGATCTTCACCGTCACCGACGTGTAGAAGTAGGTGAAGAAGATAATCATGAGAACGTAGAGCGTGGTCTGGAGAGGTTTGCCCCACTCAAGATACGCCGCTGCGGTCTTGACCCACGGTATGTCGATGAACTGTGCGACCGTAATCGGGAACATGAGCACCGACGAGGCGAAGATGATCGGGATAACGCCCGCCTGATTCACCTTGAACGGGATGTGGCTCGAATGCCCGCTCCCCACGCGGCCGCCCACAAGGCGCTTTGCATACGTGATCGGAACACGGCGGAACCCCGTTTCGATGTGGATGACAAAGACGATCATCGCAAGTGCGATGACACCGAATGCAAACACGCTGAAGTAGCTGATTGTCCCCGCCTTGACGTAGGCATAGATCGTGCCGATGTTCTTCGGCAGTGCCGCGACGATACCGGCAAAGATAATCAGAGAGATTCCATTGCCGACACCGTTCGCCGTGATCTGCTCGCCCAACCACATCAGGAACACCGTCCCCGCTGTGAGCGTAATCGCAATGATGAGGATGTTCACGGGGCTCGGGTTGAGGATCGCACTCTTGAGACCGATCGACATACCGATCGCCTGGAAGAATGCAAGCGCAACCGTTAAGTACCGCGTGACCTTCGTCGTTTTCTTGTGTCCCTCCGCGCCTTCCTTCGACCACTGCTCAAGCGTCGGCACAACGACGTTGAGCAGCTGCATGATGATGGCAGCGTTGATGTAGGGCGTAATGCTCATCGCAAAGACGGAGAATTTACTGAACGCACCACCCGAGAACAGATCGAGGAGACCGAACAGCGTGCCCTGTGCAAAGAGCTGCTCGATCGCCGTCGGATCGACGCCGGGCACGGGGATGTGCGTCCCCATGCGGAACACGGCGAACATGATGAGGGTGAATACGATCTTTTGCCGCAGTTCCGGAATCTGAAAGATGTTTCCAAGGGCTTGAAGCACCTTAGATCACCTCGACTTTGCCGCCTGCCGCTGCAATTTTCTCCGCCGCGCCCTGCGTAAAGCCCTGTGCGCGTACCGTGAGGTTCTTTGCCGTGAGCTCACCGTCACCGAGGATGCGGATGCCGTCACGGACATTCTTGAGGATGCCTGCCTCGATGAGTGCAACACGATCAACCGTTGCGCCATCCTCGAAGCAGTTCAGGCTGCCAACGTTCACCTCGGCAAAGGTCTTTGCCCAGATGTTCTTGAAGCCACGCTTCGGGAGACGACGATAGAGAGGCATCTGACCGCCCTCAAAGCCGCTGCGGACACCGCCGCCGGCACGGGACTTCTGCCCCTTCATGCCGCGCGTCGAAGTCTTGCCCATGCCCGAGCCGATGCCGCGGCCAACGCGCTTGCGCGTGGCACGCGAGCCTTCAGCGGGCTGTAATTCATGCAGTTTCATAGATGTTTGCCTCCCCTCTTCAGTCTGCAATCTCTTCCACCGTGATGAGGTGGGAGACCTTGTGAAGCTGCCCACGCACGGCGGGTGTGTCGGGAAGCTCGGTAACGGAGTTGCGCTTACGCAGTCCGAGCGATTTCACAGTCTTGCGCTGCGTCTCAGGACGACCGATCAAGCTGCGTGTCAGCGTTACTCTGACTTTTGCCATGTTCGTTCCTCCTTATCAGCCAAAAATCTCGCGGACAGACTTGCCGCGCAGAGCTGCCACATCGGCGGGATTCTTGAGGCCGATGAGGCCTTCCATCGTCGCGCGTACCATGTTGTTCGGGTTGGACGAGCCGAGCGACTTCGTGAGGATGTCACGCACGCCCGCAAGCTCCAGAACCGCACGCGCAGGACCGCCGGCAATGACGCCGGTACCTTTGGCGGCGGGCTTTAGGAGCACGCGGCCGGCACCGAAGATGCCCGTGATCTCATGCGGGATCGTGCGCTCCTCGCGCAGCGGAACCTCGACGAGGCTCTTCTTGGCATCCTCAACACCCTTGCGGATTGCCTCGGGCACCTCGGCAGCCTTGCCCATGCCAAAGCCGACCTTGCCCTTCTTGTTGCCGACAACAACAAGCGCACTGAAGGAGGAGCGTCGGCCGCCCTTGACAACCTTCGATACGCGGTTGATGAATACGACACGCTCCTCAAACTCCGGCGTCTCGTTTTCGTTATGTCTAGCCATGCTTTCCCTCCTTTAGAATTTCAGACCGGCCTCGCGCGCCGCCTCAGCGAGAGCAGCGACGCGGCCATGATAGATGTAGCCGCCGCGGTCAAAGACGACCTCGGTGATGCCCTTCTCCAGAGCCTTCTTCGCAACAGCAGCGCCGATTGCCTTTGCCGCCTCGACGTTGCCGCCGTACCGGGAGAAGTCCTTGTCCTTCGAGCTCGCAGAGACGAGCGTCACGCCCTTTTCATCGTCGATGATCTGTGCGTAGATGTTCTTCAGGCTGCGGAATACATTGAGGCGCGGACGAGCCGCAGTCCCCGCAATGTGATTGCGCACGCGCAGATGGCGCTTCCGGCGCGCCTTATTCTTATCCTGCTTGATAAGCACAGTGTGTCACTCCTCTCCTTCTTATTTCTTGCCCTTCGCGCCGGCTTTGCCTTCCTTGCGGCGGACATGCTCTCCGGCGTACTTGATGCCCTTGCCCTTGTACGGCTCCGGCTCACGATGTGCGCGAATCTCGGCCGCGGTCTGACCGACGACTTCCTTGTTGATGCCGGAAATCGTGATGACCGTAGCGGAGGGACACTCGAACGCGATGCCCTCGGGCGGCTCAATGACAACGGGATGCGAGAAGCCAAGCGAGAGGCTTAAGTTCTTGCCCTGCTTTGCCGCACGATAGCCAACGCCGCTGATCTCAAGGGTCTTCGTATAGCCTTCCGACACGCCGATCACCATGTTATTGATGAGCGTGCGGGAAAGACCATGGAGCGATCTGTGCATTTTATCGTCCGAAGGACGGGTGACGGTTACGACACCTTCCTCGACGGTTATTTTCATATCCGGATGGATCTCGCGCGAAAGCTCGCCCTTCGGGCCCTTCACTTTCACGAGATTATCCGCACCGACCGTGACGGTAACGCCAGACGGAATGTGAATCGGTGCTCTTCCAATTCTTGACATTGTTACACCTCCTGCCTGTGCATTACCATACGAATGCGAGAACTTCGCCGCCGAGCCCCGCCTTGCGTGCGTCCTTGTCGCTCATGATCCCCTTTGATGTGGAGATCACGGAGATACCGAGGCCGCCGTAGACACGCGGGAGCGCATCGTGCTTTGCATACTGACGAAGTCCGGGCTTGGAAACGCGCTTCAGGCCGGAGATAACGTGCTCACGCTTTGCTCCATACTTCAGCGTGACGGTGAGAACGCCCTGCTTGCCGTCCTCCTGGAAGGAGTAGTCCTTGATGAAGCCTTCCTTTTTCAAGACTTCGGCGATTGCCGTCTTGACCTTCGACCCGGGGATCGTGACGCTCTCGTGGTAGACCGAGTTTGCGTTGCGGATGCGGGTCAGCATATCTGCAATAGGATCAGTCATTGCCATGAATCGATATCCTCCTTTGACTTTTGTTACCAGCTTGCCTTTGTTACACCAGGGATGGCGCCCTTGTAACTCTGCTCACGGAAGCAGATACGGCACATATCGAACTTGCGGATGTAGCCGTGCGGACGTCCGCAGATCTTGCAGCGGTTGTACTTGCGTGTCGAGAACTTGGGCTCTTTGCTCCACTTCTCAATCATTGCCTTCTTTGCCACAGTTGTTCCTCCTTGCCCGTTACGCGCGGAACGGCATACCCATGAGACGGAGGAGTTCTTTTGCCTCTTCGTCCGTATGCGCGCTCGTAACGATGACGATGTTCATGCCGCGAATCTTGTCAATCTTGTCGTAGTCAATTTCGGGGAAAATGAGCTGCTCGCGCAGACCGACGGCATAGTTGCCGCGTCCGTCGAACGCCTTCTCGCTGACCCCGCGAAAATCGCGGACACGCGGAAGCGCAACATTCATGAACTTGTCGAGGAACTGATACATACGCGTGCCGCGCAGCGTAACCTTGCAGCCGATCGGCATCCCCTCGCGGAGCTTCCATGCGGCAAGCGACTTCTTTGCACGCGTGAGCTGGGGCTTCTGTCCTGCGATGGCGGTGAGATCCGTCACAGCGGCATCGAGTGCCTTCGGGTTGCCGACGGCCTCGCCGACGCCCATGTTGATGATGACCTTCTCCACCTTCGGGAGCTGCATGACGTTCTTATAGCCGAACTTCTCCGTCAGAGCCGGCGCAACTTCCTTCTGATACTTTTCTTTGAGTCTATCCACTTTGCGTATTCCTCCTTTCCGCGAATCTTACTGCTCGATCGGCTCGCCGCACTTCTTGCAGGCGCGCACCTTGCGCTCGCCGATGATGCGATGGGCGACGCGCGTCGCCTTGCCGCACGCGGGGCAGACCAGCTGCACCTTCGAGGCAAAGAGCGGTGCTTCCTTCGTGATGATACCGCCCTGCGGCGCACTCTGACTCGGCTTCGTGTGACGCTTCACCTTGTTCACGCCCTCGACGATGACCTTGCCCTTCTTCGGCTGAGCCTCAATGACCTTGCCCTTTTTGCCCTTATCCTTGCCGGAAAGAACGACGACCGTATCGCCCTTCTTGACGTTCAGTTTTGCCAGCGACAAAATAACACCTCCTCCTTAAAGAACTTCGGGCGCGAGCGAGACGATCTTCATGAAATCCTTCTCGCGCAGCTCGCGTGCGACAGGTCCAAAGATACGCGTTCCGCGCGGCGTGTGGTCGTCCTTGATGATGACCGCCGCGTTCTCATCGAAGCGGATGTAGGAACCGTCCGGGCGGCGCAGCCCCTTGACGCTGCGGACGACAACCGCCTTGACGACGTCGCCCTTCTTCACCGTGCCGCCCGGCGCTGCCGCCTTGACGGAGGCGACGATAACATCGCCGATGTTGGCATACTTGCGGTACGAGCCGCCCAGTACGCGAATGCAGAGGATTTCCTTCGCTCCTGTGTTATCGCCGACATTCAGGATTGTTTCCTGCTGTATCATTGATTTCGTTCCTCCTTACTTCGCGCGCTCGACGACTTCGACCACGCGCCAGCGCTTCGTCTTGGAGAGCGGACGCGTCTCCATGATGGAAACACGGTCGCCGACGTGCGCGTCGTTCTTCTCGTCATGCGCGTGGAACTTCACCGTCTTCTTAACCGGCTTCTTATACATCTTGTGCTGTTCGAGCTCCTCGACAGCAACGACAACGGTCTTGTCCATCTTGTCGGACACGACCTTGCCGATTCTCACTTTGCGTACGTTTCTATCGCTCATGTGTGTATGAGCCTCCTTCCTGCGTATCGGTAAAATGTCCGTTTAGGCGTTTGCCTGCTCGCGCTGAATGGTCTTGATGCGGGCAATCGTCTTCTTTACGTCCTTGATACGCATCGGGTTGTCGAGCTGTCCGGTAGCGTGCTGAAAACGGAGGCCAAAGAGCTCTTCCTTGAGCGACGCGAGTTTTTCCGTGAGCTCGTCGGCACTCATGCCGCGGATCTCATCAACCTTCATTCACTTCACCGCCCTCTACTTCTTCGCGTACGACGAACTTCGTCTTGATCGGGAGCTTGTGACCGGCAAGGCGCATTGCCTCTGCCGCGACCTCGCGCGCCACGCCGTCCATCTCAAAGAGGACGCGCCCCGGCTTTACGACGGCGACCCAGTACTCGGGCGAGCCCTTGCCGGATCCCATGCGGGTCTCCGCCGGCTTTGCCGTGACCGGCTTGTCCGGGAAAATCTTGATCCAGACCTTACCACCGCGCTTGATGTAACGCGTCATCGCGATACGCGCCGCCTCGATCTGGCGGTTCGTGATCCATGCCGGCTCCAGAGCGACGAGACCATACTGGCCGTGGCTGACCGTGTTGCCGCGCTGTGCCTTGCCCTTCATGCGCCCGCGGAACTGCTTGCGGTATTTCACGCGCTTTGGGAGTAACATTACGCCTCGCTCCTTTCCTTATGATTCTTCGGCGTCTGCTTCTTGTCGGGGAGAACCTCGCCCTTGAAGATCCAGACCTTGATGCCGATACGACCGTAGGTTGTATGTGCCTCAGCCGTTCCGTAGTCGATGTCTGCACGCAGCGTGTGCAGGGGGATGCTGCCCTCACGATAGGACTCGCGACGTGCGATTTCTGCACCGCCGAGACGACCGCTGACGGCAATCTTGATGCCCTTCGCACCGAGGCGCATCGTGCGCCCGACCGCCTGCTTCATCGCACGGCGGAAGGCAATGCGGCGCTCAAGCTGTGCCGCAATGTTCTCAGCGACGAGCGTCGCGTCGAGATCCGGCTGCTTGATCTCCGCGATATTGATGTCAACGCGCTTCTCGGTGAGGTTCTTGAGCCCCTCTTTGATCTGCTCGATGCCCGAGCCACCGCGTCCGATGACCATGCCCGGCTTTGCCGTGTGGATCGTGAGCTTCAGGCGGTTCTTGCTGCGCTCCGTCTCCACGCGGGGAACACCTGCGGTCTGGAGGCTGTTCTTAAGGTAATCGCGAATCTTGATGTCCTCGTGCAGATTCTGCGCGAAATCCTTGTCTGCATACCAGCGGGCATCCCAATCCTTGACGATGCCAAGGCGAATGCCATGGGGATTTACTTTCTGACCCAAACTGTTTCCCTCCCTATTACTTTTCGTTTACGGCAACCGTGATGTGGGACGTGTGCTTCAAAATCTTGAACGCCTGTCCGCGTGAGCGCGGATGAATGCGCTTGAGCGTCGGTCCCTGGTCAACGAAAGCTGAGGAAATGAACAGTCGATCCACATCCATGTCAAAGTTGTTCTCCGCGTTTGCAACAGCAGAGCGGAGCACCTTCTCCACGGCGTCCGCGCCGACCTTCGGCGTGAACTTCAGGATCGCGAGAGCGTCAGCAACGCTCTTGCCGCGTACGAGGTTCATCACAATGCGAACCTTGCGCGGTGCGATACGGATGTATTTGGCAGTAGCCTTTACTTCCTGTGCCACGAATCGTCCTCCTCTCTATCAGCGCAGCGAGGTCTTGCGCTCTTCGCCCGCGTGACCCTTGAATGTACGTGTCGGCGCAAACTCGCCGAGCTTATGTCCGACCATATCCTCCGTGACGTAGACGGGGACATGCTTGCGTCCGTCATGGACAGCGATCGTGTGGCCGACGAAATCCGGGAAGATCGTCGAGCTGCGCGACCATGTGCGCACAACCTTCTTCTCGTTCTTTTCGTTGAGCGCATCGATCTTCTTCATCAGGCTCTCTGCGACGAAAGGCCCTTTCTTAATCGATCTTGACAAAGTTTTTCCTCCTTTCGCCGAGCACAGTGCGGCCCGGCGATGGTTCTATCTGCAAGTTGCGATGCTATATCAGCTATGCAGAGGGACGCCCAGATTGGAGCAGATTTTTCGTTCTGTCAAGGGAGCAAACCGGACGCATAGATACTCCTATGTGGAGGATTTGCTCTCCGCAGACAGGGCGGAAAAGATGCCCAAGGTGGGTGTCTGACCGCATGAGCCGTTAATTACTTACGGCGGTGGACGATAAGACGATTCGACGCCTTCTTCTTGCGGCGCGTCTTCTTGCCCATCGCAATCTTGCCCCACTTCGTCATCGGGCTCTTGCGTCCGACCGGCGAACGTCCCTCGCCGCCGCCGTGCGGATGGTCATTCGGGTTCATCGCAATACCGCGCGTCTCCGGGCGGCGTCCGAGCCAGCGGCTGCGGCCTGCCTTACCGATGGTGATGTTCTCATGCTCAAGGTTGCCGACCTGTCCGATCGTCGCACGGCAGTTCACATGCACACGGCGAATCTCGCCGGACGGCATACGGAGGAGTGCGTAGTCGCCTTCCTTTGCCATGAGCTGCGCGGACGCTCCCGCGCTGCGGACGAGCTGTGCGCCCTTGCCGATCTTGAGCTCGACGGCATGGATCACCGTACCGAGCGGGATATTCTTGAGCGGAAGCGCATTGCCCGGCTTGATGTCAGCCTCGGCGCCCGACTCCACGACATCGCCGACCTTGAGGCCGTTCGGTGCGAGGATGTAACGCTTCTCGCCATCTGCGTAGTTCAGAAGCGCAATGCGTGCGCTGCGGTTCGGATCGTACTCGATCGTCGCGACGCGGGCGGGGATGCCGTCCTTCGTGCGCTTGAAGTCGATGATGCGATAGAGCCGCTTGTGACCGCCGCCGCGATGGCGCACGGTCAGTTTGCCCTGCTGGTTGCGCCCACCCGATTTCGTCAGGCGGACGGTGAGGGACTTCTCCGGCTTGTCCGTTGTGATCTCATCGAAGGAAGAGACCGTCATGAAGCGTCTGCCGGCAGAATACGGCTTAAAACTCTTTACTGCCACGTTCGTACCTCCCTTTCGTCTCAGCCTTCAAAGAACTCGATGGTCTCGCCCGGCGCGAGTTTCACGATGGCCTTCTTGTAGTCCGGGCGCTTGCCCTGCGTGCGACCCATGCGCTTCTTCTTGCCGATGACGTTGACCGTGTTGACCTTTGCGACCTTTACCTTGAAGATCTCCGAGACCGCCTTTGCAATCTCGATCTTGTTTGCAGCCTTTGCAACGACGAAGACGTATTTGCCCTCGGCCATGAGCTGCGTCGTCCGCTCCGTGATGAGCGGGCGTACGAGAATATCACGTGCGTCCATTATGCGAATACCTCCTCGATACGGGTGATGGCATCCTTCGTAATGAAGAGCTTGTCGTGATGGAGAATGTCATAGACATTGATTCCACGTGCCGAGATGGCTTTTACACCCGGAATATTGCTGGTGGAGCGCTCCACGTTCACAGCTTCGTCCGCCGTGATGAAGAGGCTCTTTGCATTCACACCGAAATCGCTCAGGAGTTTCACGGCTGCCTTCGTCTTCGGTGCCTCGAAGTCGAGCCGGTCGAGGACGATGAAATCGCCCGTACGAACCTTGTCCGAAAGCGCACACTTAAGGGCAAGACGACGCTGCTTGCGCGGCATCGTAAAGCCGTACTTGCGCGGATGCGGGCCAAAGACCGTACCGCCGCCAACCCACAGCGGGCTGCGCGTCGAACCTGCGCGGGCACGACCCGTGCCCTTCTGACGCCAGGGCTTGCGTCCGCCGCCGCGCACGAGACCGCGCGTCTTCGTGGCATGGGTGCCGAGCCGCTGCGATGCGAGCTGGAGGACAACCGCCTGATGAAGGAGGCCGGCATTCATTTCGACATTGAAGAACTCGTCGCTGAGGCTGATCTCGCCAACCTGATTATGCGACATATCATATACTGCTACATTCGCCATGCTGCGATTCCCCCTTCCTTATTCTTTCGCTGCCTTAAGAGGCTTAACGGTATCTTTGATTACGACAAATCCCTTCTTCGGGCCCGGAATCGCGCCCTTGATGAGGATGAGGTTGCGGTCACTGTCCACGCGGACAATCGTCAGGCGCTGCACCGTGACGCGCTCGCCGCCCATGCGGCCGGGGAGCTTCTTGCCCTTGAGGACACGTCCGCCGGGACCGGAGATCATCGCACCCGTCGAGCCCGGCTCACGGTGCGACTTCGAGCCGTGCCCCATGGGGCCGCGTGCGAAGTTGTGACGCTTGATGCCGCCCGCGAAGCCCTTGCCCTTGGACGTGCCGACCACGTCGACGAGATCGCCTGCGGCGAAGATGTCAACGCCGATCGTGTCGCCCACATTGTATTCGGAAGGAGCGGCGAGACGCATCTCACGAATGAAACGCACCGCCTTCACGCCCGCCTTCTCAAACTGACCCTTGAGCGGCTTCGTGACGTTCTTCTCCTTTACATCGCCGAACCCGATCTGCACAGCGTTGTAGCCGTCCGTCTCGTCGGTCTTGTTCCGGAGCACGAAGTTGTTGCCCGACTCAACGACCGTCACGGGAATGACGCGGCCTTCCTCTGTGAAGATCTGGGTCATGCCCAGTTTTCTTCCTAAAATAGCCTTAGCCAAGGCTTCCACCTCCTATTAGAGCTTAATCTCGATGTCAACGCCGGCAGGCAGATCGAGACGCATGAGCGAATCGACCGTCTTGTTCGTCGGCTGCAGGATGTCGATGAGACGCTTGTGCGTGCGCATCTCGAACTGCTCGCGCGAGTCCTTGTTGACGTGCGGAGAACGGAGAATCGTGTAGACGTTCTTCTCCGTCGGAAGTGGGATTGGCCCTGAGACCATTGCGCCTGTCTTCTTTGCCGTGTCGACGATCTTCGCCGCACTCTGGTCAAGCGCCTTGTGGTCGTAGGCCTTCAAACGAATTCTGATTTTCTGCTGTTTCGCCAAAGTAGTTTTCCTCCTTCGTCCGGGGTCGCGCCCCAAACATTTCTCCACGGCAGTTCCCTCTGCCCCCACGGGGCATAGCCATCTGCCATGTCATCGCATGGAGTACGTCGTCTGTCGTATGATTCCAAAAGATGAAAAGAAGTTTTCACTTAATCCCCCGAAAAGGAGCGACGCGAGCGCCGCTCCTCTCCCTAGGGAATATCAGTAAGGGTGATTAGCCCTCGATTGCCGTAACACGACCCGCACCGACCGTGTGGCCGCCCTCGCGGATAGCGAAGCGGAGGCCCTGCTCGATCGCGATCGGGGTGATGAGCTCGACTTCCATCTCGACGTTATCGCCGGGCATGACCATCTCCGTGCCCTCGGGGAGACGGACAACGCCCGTCACGTCCGTCGTACGGAAGTAGAACTGGGGACGATAGTTCGTGAAGAACGGCGTATGACGGCCGCCCTCTTCCTTCGTCAGGACGTAGACCTGTGCCTTGAACTTCGTGTGCGGCTTGATGGAGCCGGGCTTTGCAAGAACCTGACCGCGCTCGATGTCCTTACGATCCACGCCGCGAAGCAGTGCACCGATGTTGTCGCCCGCAACCGCACTATCGAGCAGCTTGCGGAACATCTCGATGCCCGTAACGACCGTGCTGCGCGCCTCATCCTGGAGGCCGACGATCTCAACCGTATCGTTCAGCTTCAGCTCGCCGCGCTCCACACGCCCCGTGGCAACCGTGCCGCGACCCGTGATTGTGAACACGTCCTCAACCGGCATGAGGAACGGCTTGTCCGTGTCACGCGTCGGCGTCGGAATGTAGGAATCAACCGCATCCATCAGCTCGAAGATCTTTGCCTTCATTGCCTCGTCGCCCTCAAGAGCCTTGAGTGCGGAGCCTGCAATAACGGGGATGTCGTCGCCGGGGAACTCATACTGCGAGAGCAGCTCGCGGACTTCCATCTCAACGAGCTCAAGGAGTTCGTCATCGTCAACCTGGTCAACCTTGTTGAGGAACACAACGAGAGCCGGAACGCCGACCTGGCGGGCGAGCAGGATGTGCTCACGCGTCTGGGGCATCGGACCGTCCGCAGCGGAGACAACGAGGATCGCGCCGTCCATCTGCGCCGCACCCGTGATCATGTTCTTGACATAGTCCGCGTGACCCGGGCAGTCAACGTGTGCATAGTGACGGTTGTCCGTCTCATACTCAACGTGCGCCGTGTTGATCGTGATGCCGCGCTCGCGCTCCTCCGGAGCCTTGTCGATGTCCGCATAGTCCTCGAACTTCGCATAGCCCTTCTCGGAGAGAACCTTCGTGATCGCAGCCGTCAGCGTCGTCTTGCCGTGGTCAACGTGACCGATCGTGCCGATGTTGACATGGGGCTTACTGCGGTTAAACTTTTCCTTTGCCATTCTAAATTTTCCTCCTTATTCGCCTTTGTTCTTGGCGACTACAGCGTCAGCTATATTCTTAGGAACTTCATCGTAGAAGGAAACCTCCATCGAGTAGTTCCCGCGACCCTGAGTTTTGGAACGGAGATCCGTCGAGTAGCCGAACATCTCCGAGAGCGGCACAAATGCGTTGATGACCTGCACGCCGTTGCGCGGCTCCATACCGTCGATGCGTCCGCGGCGCGAGTTCAGGTCGCCGATCACGTCGCCCATGTACTCCTCGGGAACCGTGACCTCAACCTTGACATACGGCTCAAGGAGCACAGGGTTTGCCTTCTCGGCACCCGCCTTGAACGCCATCGAACCTGCCACCTTGAACGCCGCCTCGGACGAGTCGACCTCGTGGAACGAGCCGTCGTAAACGATAACCTTGATGTCGACCATCGGATAGCCGGCGACCACGCCGCCCTCCATCGCCTGTTTGACACCCGCCTCGATCGGGTTGATGAATTCCTTCGGAATCACACCGCCGACGACCTTGTTCTCGAAGCTGAAGCCCTCGCCCGCCTCCTGCGGAATGAGTTCGAGCCAGCAGTGACCGTACTGGCCGTGACCGCCGGACTGACGGACAAACTTGCCCTCTGCCTTGACCGACTTGCGGATCGTCTCGCGGTACGCAACCTGCGGCTCGCCAACCTTGCAGTCGACCTTGAACTCGCGGAGCATACGGTCGACGATGATCTGCAGGTGCAGCTCGCCCATGCCCGAGATGATAACCTGTCCCGTCTCCGCATCCGTATGAACGCGGAACGTCGGATCCTCCTCCGCGAGCTTCTGGAGGGCGATGCCCATCTTCTCCTGATCGTTCTTTGTCGCCGGTTCCACCGCAACGGAGATAACCGGATCGGGGAACTCCATCGACTCAAGGATAATCGGCTTGTTCTCATCGCAGAGCGTGTCGCCCGTCGTCGTGTTCTTGAGTCCGACCGCCGCCGCAATGTCGCCGCTGTAGACCACGTCGATCTCCTTGCGGTTGTTCGCGTGCATCTGGAGGATGCGGCCGATGCGTTCCTTGTTGTCCTTCGTCGCATTGTAGACATACGAGCCGGAGTTCAGCGTACCCGAGTAGACGCGGAAGAACGCGAGCTTGCCGACGAACGGATCCGTCATGATCTTAAACGCAAGTGCCGAGAACGGTGCCGTATCCGAGGACGGGCGGCTGTCCGCCTCGCCCGTATCGGGGTTCACACCCGCAATCGGCGGGATGTCCGTCGGTGCCGGCATATAGTCAACAATCGCATCGAGGAGGGGCTGTACCCCCTTGTTGCGGTACGATGTGCCGCAGGTGACCGGTGTCATCTGGCAGGCAATCGTCGCCTTGCGGATTGCACGGCGGATCTCATCCTCCGTGACCTCCTCGCCGCCGAGGTACTTCTCCATGAGATCATCGTCTGCCTCAGCGCACGCCTCGATCAGCTTCTCACGGTACTCCTCTGCCTGTTCTTTGTACCCCTCGGGAATCTCGACCTCGTCCGTCACTTTCCCGAGGTCATCCTCGTAAACGATGGCATCCATCTTCACAAGGTCGATGATGCCCCTGAACTCATCCTCCGCGCCGATCGGCAGCTGAATTGCCACCGGGTTCGCATTGAGGCGCTCGCGCATCATCTTCATAACATTGAAGAAATCTGCGCCCGTAATGTCCATCTTGTTGACATACGCCATGCGCGGAACATTGTAGCGCTCCGCCTGACGCCAGACCGTCTCTGTCTGCGGCTCAACGCCGCCGCGTGCGGTCAGAACGGCCACCGTTCCGTCCAACACGCGCAGCGAGCGCTCTACCTCGACCGTAAAGTCAACGTGACCCGGCGTATCAATGATATTGATGCGATGGTCCTTCCAGTGGCAGGTCGTCGCCGCCGACGTAATCGTAATGCCGCGTTCCTGTTCCTGAACCATCCAGTCCATGGTGGCAGCGCCCTCATGAACCTCGCCGATCTTGTGCGTTACGCCCGTGTAGAAGAGAATGCGCTCGGTGGTCGTCGTTTTGCCGGCATCAATGTGCGCCATGATGCCGATATTCCGCGTTTTTTCAAGGGAATATTCTCTTGCCACTGTTTCCTATCGCTCCTTACACTACCGGTAAATATTACCAGCGATAATGTGCGAACGCCTTGTTGGCCTCCGCCATCTTGTGCGTATCTTCCTTCTTCTTGATCGCTGCGCCCGTATTGTTCGCAGCGTCCATCAGCTCTGCCGAGAGGCGTGCATCCATCGTCTTCTCGCCGCGCAGACGCGCATAGCCGACAAGCCAACGGATACCGAGCGTCATGCGGCGATCCGCACGAACCTCGACCGGAACCTGATAGTTGGCGCCGCCGACGCGGCGTGCCTTGACCTCAAGCACCGGCATGACGTTGCGCAGAGCCGTCTCGAACACCTCAAGCGGATCCTGCCCCGTCTTCTCGCGAATCGTGTCAAACGCATCGTAGACGACGCGCTGTGCGACACTCTTCTTGCCCGAGAGCATAACCTTGTTGATAAACTTTGTCACCGTCTTGGAATGATATACCGGATCCGGCAGAACATCCCTCTTCGGCACAGGGCCCTTACGTGGCATAGCCCAACCTCCTAACGATATACTGCCTTACTTCTTCTTTGCGCGCTTCGCGCCGTACTTCGAACGCCCCTGTGCGCGGTTCTGCACACCTGCGGTATCGAGCGAGCCGCGAATGATGTGGTAACGGACACCCGGCAGATCCTTGACACGGCCGCCGCGAATGAGGACGACGCTGTGCTCCTGCAGATTGTGCCCGATTCCGGGAATGTATGCGGTCACCTCGATGCTGTTCGTCAGGCGAACACGAGCAACCTTTCTAAGAGCAGAGTTCGGCTTCTTCGGCGTGGACGTGTAGACACGCGTGCAGACGCCGCGCTTCTGCGGGCTGTTCTTCAGTGCTGGTGCTTTCGATTTCTCCTCAAGGCTCTTCCGGCTCTTGCGAATGAGCTGATTGATCGTTGGCATACTGCACCTCCTTCCTTTGTCGTCGTTTCAAATCTTTTGTATGAAAACGCAAAATTGCGTTTTTACCGTAGGACTGCGACCGCCGCCGCGCCCACATCGAGGCGCACCGCAGCGCCAAGCTGCGCTTTCGTCGCCGAGCGGTCGGGGGTAATCCCTGCGTCCCCACACGCTGCGAGCAAAGAGCCGAGCACGCGCCCGTCCACATCGCTCGCGATGAACACCATCTCCGCCGCGCCATTCCTCACCGCCTTGCACACCTGATGAATACCGGCGACCGTGCGTGCTGTACGCAATTTTTCCAGAGACATAGTTCACCTCCAAAAAGGGGACTGTCACATAATATCATTCGTAAAAACGCTTGTCAACGCATATTTTACAAAGTTTCCTATTTACACCTCTCCTAGCGTATCTTTATTATGGCTTTGTATAAAAAAGAGGCGCATACGCGCCCCCTTCTCATCGTACCACATGAATGCGTTCGCGTCGCTTCTCCCGTTCCTTCTCCTTTGACTGTACGGACGGCTGCGGTCGGCTGCGGTCGGCAATACCGAGCAGCATTCCCATGCCCGCCATCGTCACGATCAGCGACGAACCGCCGTAGCTGATGAACGGCAGCGGCACCCCCACGACGGGCAGCAGTCCCGCCACCATCGCGAGATTCGCCAGTGCCTGCCCGAGCACAAGGAAGATAATGCCGAGCGCGAGCACCTGCCCGAACGTATCCTTGGCACGCGCCGCCACACGCATACAGGTGATGAGCAGCACCGCAAACAGGAAGAAGATCAGCAGCACCCCGAAAAACCCGTGTTCCTGACTGAAAATCGCAAACGCAAAATCCGTATGCGCCTCCGGCAGATACTCATACTTGCTCACACCGTCGCCGAAGCCCATGCCGAAGATCCCGCCCGAACCGATCGTCGAGAGCGACTGCACCATCTGATAGCCCGCATCACGCGCATCCGACCACGGATCGAACCAGACCTCAAGGCGCTTCATGCGGTAGGGCTGCAACGTCCCGATGGCAAACGCCGCGAGCACCGTCGGCGGCACGATCCACAGCCAGCGGCGCGGCGGCACAAGCAGCACAAGCGCCATCAAGAGAGGCACACCGAACACAATGCACGCCGTCCCAAAATCCGGCTCGCGGTAGACGAGGAACGCCATCACGAGAATCGCACCAAACGGCGTAAAAACGCGCCCTCCATCCCGATCAAGCCGAAAGCGTTCCTTGCCGAGCACCGCCGAGATCGAAAACGCCCCCATCAGAACCGCCATCAGCTTTGCGAACTCCGCAGGCTGGAAGCTCAAAGGCCCGAGTGCAATCCACCGCTGCGCCCCATTGATCGTCGTTCCGACAAAGAGCACAGCGATCAGCAGAAACACCGTGATCCCCATCCCGAGAAACATCCACCCGCGCATCCGTTGATAGTTCATGCGCCGACAGAGCCAACACGCAATCAGCCCGAGAAAGACCCACGCCAGATGCCGCTGCAAAAAATAATACGGATTCTCAAAATTCATCGCCGCAAGCACATAGCTCGAACTGAATACATTGATCGTCCCCGTCACGAGGAGAATCGCCATGATGATGACAATCGGCTCCGTCTCACTCTTAAAGAGCGTATAGCGCGTACGCATCACGCACGCCCCACGGGCGGACGCGCCACAACGCGCCCGATCTTCGCCCCGCGTGCGCTGAATTTGCGTTCATACTCCGTCATGATATTGTCCGCCTCACCGAGCGCATGGAGATCGTGCGTCACGCGCGAGAGCTGCCACCCCTCGCGCTCCATTGTTTCAAGCGAGTAGTCGAACAGCCCCATATTGTCCGTCTTAAAGTGAATCTCTCCATCCTCACGCAGAACAGCCGCATACCGTGCAAGGAAAAGCTCGCTCGTCAGCCGACGCTTCGCATGACGTGCCTTCGGCCACGGATCGGAGAAATTCAGATAGATGCGGTCCACTTCGCCGGGTGTAAAGAGCTCCGTCAAATGCACCGCATCAAAAACGAGCAGCCGCACATTCGACAGTGCACGCGCCGCCGCCTTCCGTGCGGCAAAGTAGAGCACCCCCTGCTGCGCCTCAAGCCCGACATAGTTCACCTCGGGATGACGCGCCGCCAGTTCCGTCAGAAAATCGCCCTTACCCACGCCGATCTCCACGTGAAGCGGCGCTGTGCGCCCAAACGTCTCCGCCCATGCTCCCGCGCATTTCGACCAGTCGCCGCCGAGCGGCGTCACAAAGTCCGCATAGTCCAGAATCGCCGCATCAATCCACGGTTTTCGTCTCAGTCTCATAGTATATCCCGCTCATCCCCGTTCTGCCGCGCAGAAAACAGACCGATTACCAAATCTTTCCCGCCATGAACCAGACGCGGTTCTTCGCGTTGTTCTTTACCGACACCGACGAATCCAGCCCGATCCGCTTGGCATAGTCCAGCCGCGCGAACCAGTCGCCCGGCTCACTGTACGCCGCGCCGAATCCCCAACCGCGCAGCGTCACACGATCCGCGCCGTCCATGCCCTTGCTCACACGCACCGCGCCCGCATCGTAGAACGTACTCAGCGTCAGTCCGCGTAGCGGCGTGCGCCAGCGCAGTTCCGCCGTGCCGAGCGCACCCTCGTCGCCCGTCCCCTCGCCCTGCGCGTAGGCACGCACACCGTTCGGACCGCCGAGGTAGAACTCCTCCGAGCTGTCGAGATTGCGACTCGCCTTCTGCCCCGAAACCTTGACCATAAAATCGGTGCTGTGCCCGAGCTGCTGCACCGCCGTCACATCCGCTTCGAGCTTCGCATACGTTCCGTCCTCCGTGTGGTTCAGCGCCCCCAACACACGGCTGTAGTCCGAGTCCAGCCCCAGCGACCCGACCGTCAGATTCGCCGTATAGTTCAGCATCAGCCCGCGCGACCGCTGCATACCGACCAGCCCCGCATAAAGACTGTGGGTGTGCTTCTTGCCCCTCAGATCGAACCCCGTGATGTCGTCATTCAGATTGCGATAGTTATAGCCGTAACGGAAAATGAGACTGCGCTCCGTCAGATGATAGAGCGGAGCCTGTCCGAACAGCGTGAGCGTCAGCGAATTGCCCTCCGCACCGATCGGAGAGAGCTCCCTGCCCACCTTGTAATTCATACGCGAAACACCAATGCCCAGTGTCGAACCGCCATGCCCGACCACCGTTTCATAGTTCGCATAGAAATTGCGCAGACTCCCGTTCGAAATCAGCGTACCGAGATTTACCTTATCGCCCGTCCCCGACGGATCGTAAAGCGTCTCCTGCAGACCGTAGCGATACCGCCCCGTCGACGGGCTGCCGTAGTTCTCTACATAGAAAACCGTATTCGACTCCTTCGAGTCCTCGATGCGCACCGTCAGCTTGCTCGTACCGAACTCCCGTCCGGGGCTCAGCACCCCCACCGCACGCGCTCCCGTCGCATCCGACACCCCGTAAAGCGCTGTCTCCAGACGTTCGGTCGTGATAATATCGCCCGTTTTGAGCCCTGCGATAATACGCCGCGCCACAGGCGTTCTGAGGCGGCTCTTATTCTCGATCGCAATCTCATCGTAACGCCCCGGCAGAACGCGCAGCACCACCACGCCGTCCGTACTCTCCTGCGGCGGCAGATACACCGCAGCAGCAGGATAGCCGTGACTGCGGCAGTAGGACGTCAGCTCGTCCACCGTCTGCCGCAGCTGCGCCATCGTACGCTTCTCCCCCATCCCCTCGGAAAGAATACGCGAAAGCGCATCCTTGTCGAGGACGAGATCGGGTGCCTCCATAATGAAGTTCTCAATCGTAAACTGTGCATCGTCCCCGTCCTGGCGATAGCGCGGCACACCGTCCTCCACACCGATCTCAGACGGCGGCTGCTCACTCGCGACATCCGCCCCCGGACGCGCCAAAGACGGCGCAGCAAGCCCCGCAGTTCCCTGCGCTGCAAGTCCCGCACAAATACACGCCGCAAGCCCTGCACGCAGCATCATACCCTTTTCCATATGGCTCATCCCATCTCGCACGTTCGTATCACAGCTCCTAAACACGGCCAATAATTCGACTACATTCTAGCATTTTCGGGGGGAAAACACAAGGCAGGACGGGCGGCGCGGTTGCAATCCGCATATGATTGCGGTAAACTTTGGAAAAGAACAGTATACAGACAGGAGCATAGATGATGAAGAAAATATTATTCGTCTGCCACGGCAACATCTGCCGCTCCCCGATGGCGGAGTTCGTCATGAAACACCTCGTGCGCGAAGCGGGGCTTGCCGATAAAATCCTTGTGGAGTCCAAGGCGCTCCACCGTGACGAGATCGGCAGCGACACCCATCGCGGCACACGCGAAGTTCTCCGCGCACATAACATCCCGTTCGAGAAACGTCGCGCCACACTGATGACCGCCGCCGACTACAGCGCATTCGATCACATCATCGGCATGGACACCGAGAACATGAACGACCTCGACCGCCTCACGGGCGGCGACCCCGACCGCAAAGTCCGCCGCCTCCTCTCCTATAGCGGCGAGGAACGCGACGTCGCCGACCCGTGGTACACCGGCAACTTCGACGTGACCTATCGTGACGTGGATGCGGGGTGTCATGCGCTATTAAAGGAACTGATAAAAAACGGATAAAAACACACGGACGAAATACATAGGGAATGCGAACCGTACACGCAGAAAGGAACCGCTATGCAAATCCACCCCAAAGGAAAACAAAACGAAGTCCTGGCACTGCCACCGAAGGGACATATTATCGTTTTAGGAACAGCCGGAAGCGGCAAAACCACAATCGCCTTGCTGCGTGCCAAATATTTAAGCACACTCCACAAAAACGACAAGGTATTACTGGTTGCATTCAACAATGCACTGATGGAGTATATGCGCTCTATTCTCCACACCATTCCCGAAAACCTCATCATCAAAAACTATCACAAAGTTGCTTATCAATACCTGCACGCGCGCGGGAAGTGGCCCAGAGGTACAAAAATCGCCGATTCCAAAGAGACATATACATTGGTCGAGGAAGTATTGACCGAACTGCGCAAAAAGTATGCAAAAGAAAGCACCTTCAAACGTCCCACACAATTCTTCGTCGATGAAATTTCATTCATAGAAAAATTTGGCTTTAATGATTTTGAAGAATATGAAGGAAGCGAACGTATTGGTCGTTCCGGCGCTTATCTTGCGCGAAAAAACAGGAAATGGACGTATATGGCCTATGAAAAGTATATCGCTTCGCGTACCGCATCCGGAATGCGGTACGATTGGGATGATATCGCCTTTCATGTCTGCAAAGACCTACAGGAAGATTCATCCGAGCATCTCTACAGGCATATCATTGTCGATGAGGGACAGGACTTGTCGCCGACAATGATCCGCTCGCTGGTCGCCTTGGCTGCACCCGACGGATCTTTTACATTCTTTGGAGATGTCGCCCAGCAAATTTATGGAAGTCGTCTCTCCTGGCGTGATTCCGGCATCAAAACAAATAAGGTATGGTCATTTGATGCCAACTACCGAAACTCCGGGGCAGTCACAGATTTCGCAAAGGACATAACAGAGAGTGCCTATTGGCAGAAAAGCGAGGATATGATCGATCCCCTGCCCTCCCTCGCAGAGGGACCGAAGCCGCTTCTCATCAAATTTGCAGATCGAACCGGTGAATTTCAGTGGATCGTAAAGCAGGCGATCGAACTCGGACAGTTATCCTCGGTCGCCGTCATTTGCCGCACAATATCCGTACGCAACAAATTTAAGAGACTGCTGGAAACCACAAACGCACGTTTTGTCATTATTGACAAATATCTGACGAACGTCACCTATGACAACGGGATTTTCTTAACGACCTTTCATGCCTCAAAAGGCTTGGAGTTTGACCATGTATTTCTTCCCAACTTAGAGGATGACGTTCTGCCCGATCCCAATGTTGTCGAGGATGCCATATCGAAAGAAGAAGCATTTTCGGATGAACTGAAACTGCTCTATGTTGGCGCGACACGCTCAAAATATGGTCTGTATATGACATATCATGACACCTTATCCCCCTTGTTTCCCCAAACAGCTTCGAGCTATGAACGCATCAACGGAGATGAACTCGGATGAATGCCTTTGATATTCTGCAACAGCGCAACGTAACCCGTCTATGTCACTTCACCAAATTTCAAAAACTGCCAATCATCCTGAGTTCCGAGGAAGGCATATTAGCTACTGCCGCCATCACAGCGGATGTAAAAGATACCATCGACGAAAACAGATATGACGGTTTACCGGAATATGTATGCTGTTCCATACAGTATCCAAACTCATGGTTTCTGGAAGGAGCGAAACAAAGAAATGCGGACAGACTCTTTCGGGACTGGGTCGTCCTATACATTTCTCCAACGATATTAAACTGCAAATCTGCAAAATTTTCCCCCGGCAACGCGAGTGCGGAGCACGGGAAATACATTCATGATCGCATGGAGGAAATCGACGCCATCTTTGCCGATACCGTCCCCACCTTCAAATACCCCCGGCCAAAGACCATGCTTCCCTCCTGCCCCACCGACGGACAAGCAGAAATATTGATCCATCATAATATTCCACGTCGATTTATCATCGGAATCGCGGTAAACGATGTGGCGCTTGCGAAGCGCGTTGATGCTTTGCAGGAGATGAACACAGCCGATGCTCCGCGCCCGATCAGCATCGCCCCCGATATAATGAGCAGTGCATGGAGCACGCAGGTAAAAAAAGGGCTTGTTCCCAAAGAGTACATATACAATCCTTCGGAGGGGTACTAAAATGACGCCATCTATTCCAACAATTGCCGAAAAATGCAAAGGCGCTCTGCTTGCCACCGCAGTCGGCGATGCACTTGGCTGGCCGAACGAACGCCCGTCAAAAACACGGGGGGTGACAGGAACAGTAAGTACACATTTTATCGAATGGGTACGCAAAGGAAACGCGCCCACGTATCAGAGTGAAACCATCTTACCGGGAGAATACAGCGATGATACACAACTGACCTTATCGGTCGCCCGCAGCATCATTGCAGGAAATTGGGAAGTTTTTTTTATGAAACAGGAACTTCCATTCTGGCTGAATTACCAGCGCGGGGGCGGAAGAGCCGTATTAACGGCGGCGCGCTTCTACAAAATCAAAAGCAACTATAAATTATGGGAATCCGGTAAAAAGCGGGATTATTTCAATGCGGGTGGAAACGGTGCCGCCATGCGTATCCTGCCTCATGTCATAGCCAATGCCGCAAGCAACAATATTGCACCGCTGATGATTGATGTCTTTCGAAACACCATGATCACACACGGTCATCCGCGTGCATTTTTAGGCGCTCTGTGCTACGCCTTCGCACTGAACCATCTTTTACGAAAAAAAACCGATCTAAAACGTGGAGAACTGATACAGGCTGTACTGGACGGAAAATGTCATTGGGGCGAACTTACGAACTTTCATATATTCGATGATTGGATCATCACTGCACCGCCATATGGGGAACATGATTTTCGTACAGAATGGGAAATCACCTGCACACGCATGACGAATCAGCTTGCAATGCTTCTCAAAGAACTGCCAAAAGGCGCATTTCTGAACGATCGTGACATCCTTGCGCGACTGGATTGTTTTGGAAAAGCAAGCGGAGCGGGAGACGTTACCATACTCGCGGCTCTGTATCTAAGCACCAAGTATGCCTCCAACCCCGTCTTAGGCATTAAAGTCCCCGCTTTCTCCCACGGCGCAGACACCGATACCATCGCCTCCATAACAGGCGGCTTATTGGGTATGCTGAACGGCATGGACTGGCTTTTGCCGGAATGGTTGGAAGTCCAGGACTACACCTGTCTGCTGCATATTGCAGATCTCCTTTTGGCAGAGAACGGGAAGGAGCTTGTAAAGGCGGAAACCATCGCACTCGAAAAAGAAGAAGACGAATGGCAAAGCAGCCCGATCGGAAAGATGAAGCCGATCCTCGTTGAAGATACTTCAACAGATAAAACAATTTCGAAGTGGAGAACAGCCTTGGGACAAACCCTGTACCGAAGGGATCAGCCCCATAAGAATCGGTCTGCACAGCCAACAACGGATATGCCACAGCATACGGCATGGATCGAAAAAGACCCCCCGTCGACAGAATTTACTCCTACGGAGACACCTCCTATCTTTAGCCTCTCAAAAGAAGGAATCACAGCCCTGCGCGAGGATCCTGTTTTCAACAAAAAAATCACCTGTGGAAAGATTCTCGATGCCGTCGCTCTGCTGCTGGAAAACACCCTTACGCCTGAGAAAATTGCGAAGAAATTACGCCTGCATACGTCTATGGTTGAACAACTAAAACGCTGCATAAGATAAACGCCCCCCATCGACATTCTCCGTCGATGGGGGGCATTTGCATCATGCGATTCAATTTTCCTTCATGCGCCGAACACTTCATTCACGATGGTATATACCGTGTCGTCGGTGACGTGGATGCCGGCGCGGGTCACGTCGGTGCCGTCATAGATCACATTGATCGAGGGCGGCGCAGTGGCGATCTCCGTCTCGGCATCGCGGCCGAAATGGCTGCGGTAGTCGAGAGCGGCGTGCTCATAGGCATACTCGTCGGGGAGCATCTTGCTCGTCTGCGTGAGTGCCTTGTAGTACTGATTGTCCGGAACGTAGGGACCCATATGGAACGCGGTCGCATTCGCAGTGTCTTGGACAAAGCGGTAGTTGCGCGAAACGGCATCGCCGTCCCCGCCCGCAAACGACTGCGTCGTCCATGTTCCGTCGGGCAGTTGGTAACGCGTCCCTGCGTTCGGCGCACGATATGTCCCGTTGATGGCGTAGTCGCCCCAGCGCAGACGCGCATTCGGCGAGCTGTATTCGATCTGTCCCGGGAGAACTTCGCCCGGCACCAGCTCCGGAACGTCCTTTCGTCCGAGATTGCTGCCCATCGGCGTACCTGAGTAGCTGTCGGGCAGTCCCTCGTTGATCCAACGTGTCTGCGAATCGGCTTTCAGATGAATCTCCTTCGCCATGATCTTGCCGTTGTTCTTGCCTTTGAGCGTATGTATCTCTGTGCCGCTCCCGTCCACAATCTTGTAGTTGGCGGCATCCTCGCCGGAGAGTTTCAGATCGTAGTTGACATCCTTGTCGCTCTCCTGCCCGCTCCCCTGCTTCCACACGTCGTTCTTCCATGCAACATTCGCATCGTCATACGTTGCGGTGGATCTGTTCCGAACCTTGTCCCCGTCGATGAATGCGCTCGCTCCCGATTTGTGGCGGAACGTCACGAGGTCGTCGCCGACACTTGCGATGTTCTTCGTACCGTCGTAGACCTTCGTCTGCTTCGGCAGATAATCTGCGGTGAGTTCGCGTCGGCTGATCCTGCCGGCCCCCTTTACCGTAACCTGACCATTCCAGTTGCCGAAGTCAAAGTTGCGATCACTCAGCTGAATCTGATACGCTACATCCTTGTTGTGTTCGCTCGCATTCTTATCCGGCTTGCCGTCCGGTCCCAGATAGGTCCCCTTGATCGAGGCAATATCCGATGCGAGCATCTTGTTGGACTTCCAACGGCTGTCGTCCCGCAGGTTTTCGAGCGGGCGATTCACATTGGCATTTCCATCATACTCCTTATCGGCATTCTTGAACTTCAGATCACGGAAGTCGTCCTCACTCACGTTTGCTTTCTTGATCTCGCCTGTGCCGTATCCCTTGTCGGTAAACTCATAATTCTTCGCATCGTCGCCGAGGAGACTGCGCAGGGCATCGCCCACCTCGTACTGCACAGACTTATCCCCCGCATTCGCATCCTGCGTAAAGGAGCTGTCGGTTGTGCCGGTGCCATAGTAGCTCGGTGTCGCCAGTGGGTTGCTCGCAGAATCCTCGAATACGAGCTGTGTCCCATTGAATCCTGCGTGATCCCTCTGCAGCGTCTTGCGTGTATCGCTGTCCAGCACGCGTGCCGTCACATCTGGATTCTCCGCCGACGCATCGTAGAACTTATCCACATGGTCAAACGCAAGATTCAGCTTGCGTTTTGTGATCTCGTTGTTCTTTGTTTTGAGCTGCGTGACCGCATTCCCGTGAACATCGACGATCTCATAGTCGCCATTGTGAGCAGCGTCAATCTTGACATCGTAGGTGACGGTCTTGTTCGTCCCGACGTTCTTATCGTCAAATTTCGCGGTCGACTCGTTCTTCGCGCCGTCCGTGGAAAGAAGTCCGGTATCACCGTCGAGGCTTTCCTCTGCCTTCTCCATCTGGACGATATGGTCGGGTTTCTCGACCAGCTTCCCACGATAGTACGTCTTGATGCTCTTGTCGGCATCCAGCACCTTGTCGGTGCCGTCATACATCTTGGTCAGCCGCCCCGGCGCATATGCCGTAACTTTGCGTTTCGTGATGACACCATCCGCCTGCTTCGTGAGCGTGCCTGTGATGTCAAAATTGTTGCCCGTGTAATCCAGTGTATAGGTGACACGGTTGGTCTTTCTGCCGCCGTCCACATGCTCTGTGTCATAATGCGTCCAGTCCTTATCGGAGCGAATTTTTAGATCCTTCTTGATGTCGATCTCCCTGCCACCGATGTCCACCTTTGCACTTGATATATAATTTTCGAGTGCACCTGCGCCGTGCTTGACCGTCGTCGTGCCGTCATAGGTCTTGGTCGCCGTGTCAAATTTCAGCTTCTCCGTGAGCTGATCCGCTGTGATCGTGCGTGGCATGATCTTGCCACGCCCTGCCATCGTGTCGCTGTCCACGCGGTAGTTCTTCGCCGCTCCGCCCGCGTGATTGTCGGCATAGTTCTTAAATGCCGCCTTGACACCGCTATAGGAAATATCCTTATCCAGAACAGTTCCGTTCTCGCGGCGTACGTTCTCATCCGAATACGCCCCGTCGATCTTGTCTGCTGCCGTCTGGTCAAAGGAGAACTTCTCCGCATCGCTGACAAATCCACTGAGCTCGATCTTGTCCTTGTCGGGATGCGGCGCGAAAACACCGCCCCCCGCATCACGGACAACCGTCCGCGTGCCGTCATAGACCTTGTCGATGTTCTTCGCGGTCACCGTCAGCGTCTTCTTGTAAATATCCGCCGCGCGTCCCGTCACCGTATGCGTGGTATCGTGCCCGGCGAGCGTGTAGTTGGCAAGTGTATCCGCATCGCCCGAGAGGGTCAGCTTGTAGTCCACCGTGCGCTGTGCGGTCGCGGGCGTACGCGCCTCAGCCTCCGCCTTGGTCTCTGCCGAGGCGTTCTTATCACTGTATGTACCCTTGACTTTGAGTTGGATCTTGCCCTCATCAGCCTTGACAATATGGGTGATATTCTCATTCGCCAGTGCGTTGACATAGTCGCGGTTCGTCTCGTCAAACGTCTGCTTCCCGTCGTACTCCTTGATGAGATGCTTCGGGAGCATGGTCGCCAGATCGCGCTTCGTGATCGTATCGCCCGTATGGTCGATGTCACGGGTACGTGTGCCTGAGAACTCGAAATTCTTCGTATTGATCGTTACGTTGTACGTAATGCCGTTTGGACGCACAGCATTCTTGTGGTTGTACTGTGCGGAATTCAGCTGGATGTCATTGAGGTTGATGTCGACGAGATTCCCCCCGCCGAGATCGAGCTTGCTCGTGCTGAAATAGTTCTTGACATGATCCATGTCCTTGTAGGACTTGCCCGTCACGGTATCTTTCCAGTAGACATCCTTCGTTCCGTCATACGTCTTCGTGGCGTTGTTGATATTGAACTTGAAGTCGTTCGCCGTAACGACGCGCTTGCGGATCGTCCCCTTGCCGTAGGCAGTATTCACAATCTCATAGTTGCCCGCATAGGACTGTCCTGCAAGCGTGCCCGCAAGGTTCTTGTACTGAACATCCTTGCCGTTCTCGACAACATTGCCGTTCGCATCCGTGACAACGTTCGGATCTTTGTGGAACGTCGCGTCGGTATTACCCGCACCGTAGAAACTCCCGACATTCGTCATATTGAACGTCGTCTTGGTGATGCCGTCCGCCGCGAGCGTTGCCGCCCTGCGTCCGTCGTCATCGCCACCGATGTCCCTGACCGTCTTATTCGCATTATCCTCTTTCGTGTCATAGGGCTTCTGCACATCGGCAAAATCGAGCGTCAGCTTGCGCGGTGTGATTGTACCCGTCGCAGAGAGGTCAATGCCGACGTCGGCATCGCGCTTGGTCGTTCCATATTGTAGTGTGTAGTTCTTCCCTGCATCGCCCGCAATCCTTGCAGTGTAGGTGATGTTCTGCGCCGTCACATTGCCGCCGACACGCGCAACATTCTTGTCCGCATACGCCGCTTCCACATTGACCGTCGCATCGGGCGTACCATCCGCCTTGCGAACGAGCTTCGTGTCCTCTGTTGTCCCCGCCGCATAGGTGACATTGCCAAGTGCGTCGTGCTCGACAAAAGCATTGTAATGACGTGTATTCGTATTGTGAACATCCGACGTTGCATCATAGATCTTGTCGATGCCCGACTTCTGCGCCAGATCGAGGTTCAGCACGCGGCGGTCGATGATCCCCTCCTTGTCCTTGCTGAAGGTATTATCTCCTGAGATGTCGATGTTGCTGTTGTTCAGATGGAACTTGTACGTCACACGATGTTTCGTTCCATTCGTCGCGTTCACGTCGGAGTACTCCGCGCTGTCCATCGTGACATCGTTTTGGAGATTGATCCAGTTCCCATTCAGCGTCACGCCAATCCGGTTGATGTACTTCCGCACCTCGCTGTTCGCGCTCGATCCGCCATACTTCACCGTCGTCGTTCCGTCGTAGGTCTTGTGCGCATCATCCGCATCAAAAACGACGTTGCCCGCGTTGATTTTTGCTCTGTTGATCCTGCCTGTGCCGTCCTTGACGTTGAAATCATAATTGTTCGTGCCGAATACCGTGCCCATCGCCGTGCCGACACCCTGATAGCGAACGGTCTTGTCGCCCGCATTCGCGTCGGGGGTGAACGTACCGCCTGAGAGCGTACCGTACGCACTCGTGACACCTGTGAGATTCGTGATATTCGTCCCGCTGACATTGCCGGCGCTGTCCTGTTGCAGAACAGCTGCGTCCGCAGCCGAAACCTTCGGCGCAATCTTCGTGTTCGTTTCTTTGCTGTCGTAGTCCTTCGATACGTGATCGAAGGTCACATCCACTTTGCGCTTTGTGATCGTGTTGTTATTAGTCGAGAACGCCCCTGCATTGTCCGCGCCGTTATATTTCAGATTGTAGTTACCACCGTTCGCAATAAAGTTCAGCGTGTAATCAATCCGCTTGTTATCCCCCGCATTCTTGTCGGCATACGTCGCGGTCGTCTCGTATTTCGTGCCATCGCCCGCGACCAATCCCGTGAGCGTGATATTGTCGCCTGCACCGGCGAGGACATCGCGCGTCGCATCATAGGTCTTTGTCAGAGGGCTGTTGACCGTCGCCGTAACATCCTTCTTCGTGATGATGCCGTCGCCCTTCGTCGTAAACGAGGTGCCCCCCGTCTTAAGGGAGAAGTTGGGATTTTTCGTGCGGTCATAGGACAGCGTGTAGGTCACGCGGTCGGTCTTTCTGCCGCCGTCCACATCCTTCTTGTCATACTGGGGCTTCTCCGTGAGGTTCAGTGCCTCAAGTACGCTCTTCGTTGTTGTCGCACCACCACCCGCAGGAGTGAGATCCACCGTCGCACCTGTGATGTAGTTCTTGACATCATTCAGCTCTGATGAACCGTTCGTCCACTTGACATCTGTCGTGCCATCGTAGACCTTCGATGCCTCACGCGTTTTAAACTTCACCGAGTTGCTATCGAGTATATACGGGGTGATGTTGCCTTTTCCAGTCGTTGCGGATGCGATGGTATAGTTGTTTGCATCCGTACCGTCCAGCTCAAGGTGGGTATAGTTGACCCAGTTTTTCCCCTCGCTGTTGCCGTTCACATTCGGACTCTCGAATTCCGCTTGATAGGTATTCTTGACCCGAGCGGAATCGTTGCCAATGAATGTGCCGGACGCAAGCTCGACCTTGTTTCGATCCACCGTCGTCCCACCGTCGTAGACCTTTGTCATCGGTTTGAACGCATTCGAAATATCCTTCGGCGTGATCGTTCCTTTCGCCGAAAGTTTCAGTCCCCCCGCCGCACTCGATGTACCGCCGTCAAAGGAATAGTTATTCGCGTCACCGCCCGTGATGGAGATGTTATACAGAATGTCCTTCACCTGCGGAGATGCACTCGTACCGCGTACGTTCTTATCATGCTCCGTGTTCGCATCGTTGCGGTATTCAGAGGTAATCGTTAGCGACGTACCGTCATTGACGAGCTTGTTTGTCCCCGTATAGACGACGTTCCCCTTCGCATCCTCGTCCTTGAGTTTGTTCCAGTTCTTCTCTTTGTCCACGAGCCTGTAGCTGCCGTCATAGACTTTGTCAATCTTCTCATCCTGCACGAGTCCCAGTGAAAGCACGCGGCGCGTGATCTTGCCCTCGCCCGAGGCGGTAAGCCCGTCCTCGTCGAGGGTCTTACCGTTCAGCGTGTAGTTCCTCAGCGTCTGAGCGTCGCCCGTCGCGGTAATGTTATAGGAGACCCGCTTCGCATCGGCGACGTTCGCCGTCGGCGTCGTTCCGTCCGTCTTCATGAACGTTGCGCCCTTCGTTCGGTCAATGGCGAACTGTATCACATCGCCGTTCACGATTTCACCCGTTTTCGGCGTGAGCGTTAGTCCTGAGGAAACGTTGTCATACCTACTCGTACCGTCATAGACCTTTGTCGCAGGAGCGCCGCTGATGTTGAATGTCGTATTGTCAATCGCCTTGCGCTTGATCGTCCCTGTGCCGTAGACGGTTGCATCGACCGTGTAGTTGCCCGCCGCCGCGCCGAATGCCCCCTTGAACACCTCGTCCATCTTCGTATAGCGGACAGCGTGCCCGTCGGGTGCAGCACTCGCGTTGAAATCCGATGTAAATTTCGTGCCATTTCTTTTTCCGTACGTGCTCATCGTCGGGTCGGCATTCAAGCGGCTCTGATACTTCGTCGTGAGCGTGTCCGCCGTAACGCCCTCGTTGCTGAGAACAGCGGACATAAAGGACTGCCCCTCGTTCGCCTCAATCTTTGTGACCGTGGCATCGGGGTTGTCCGCAGAGCGGTTGTAGGTCTTCTCCACGTTTTTCATCGTGATGTTCAGCTGGCGCGGTGTGATCTTGCCTGCATTTGCGACCGTCAGCGTCGTAGCTGTACCACCCGCCAGAGCCGTACCGGCACCCGCCGTGATACCCGTGATCTCATAGTCATCTGCGTACTGTCCCGTCAGCTGTGCCTTATACGTAACATTTTTCTCGATGACACCGCCGCCCGCATTGCGTGCGACATTCTTGTCTGCATAGGTCGCCGTAGAAGCGTTCGTGCGCTTGTCACTGTCGGAAGTCCAGCCCGTAAAGGTGACGACCGCATCGCCCATCACGATTTCACGATTTTTGTCCCGATGCTCCGCTGTACCGTCGTAGACCTTCTCGACAGCGTGTGTTGTCGCCTGAATCTTTGCAGGGGTAATAGACCCGTCCGCCGTAACTGCGGCAGGTGTTTTTCCCTCTTTGAGGTTTTCGAGGTTTTTCAGCGTTCCCCCCGTCTCCTCGGCAACCGTTCCAAAAGTATAGTTCCGCAGCGGAGCATCTGTTTCAGCCGTTCCCTCTACGCCGTATGCAACGACCTTATAGGCGACCTTCTTCGCTTCGGAGACGTGTGTTGTCTCCGTGCCGTGCTCGTCTTGAAACGTGCCGTGCGTGTTACTGGCAAGGCGGAAACGAATTTTATCTTTGTCCTGTTCGATGATTCCCGTCTTGTCAGAGGGGGTAGGTGTGACGGTCGGGGTTCTGAGATACGCCCCATCGGGAAGTGTATAGGTACTCGTGCCATCGTAGGTCTTGCTGATGCTCTCTGCCTGATACGTCCCGTCGGATTGCTTTCTCAGTACCTGAAAGCCATCGGGGTTGATGCGGCGGCGCGTGATTTCGCCCGCACCGTAGACGGTCGAATCCATGGTATAGTTATTTTTCAGTGCATCAAAGGCGGTACCGAACACCTTGTCCATGTTCTCATAGCGGACATTGTGCGTATTGCCATTGCTCGCGTTCGCATCCTTGGTAAAGGAACTGTCCGTACCGCGTCCATAGGAACTCGTTGCCGTCCCCGCCGTCAGCATATCGCGATGCTTGTTTTTTAGCGTGTCTGCCGTAACGGTCGCTTTGTCACGCTCTGCGACATTATCAATCGCAGTGATGCCGCTTTTCTTGTTTGCGGCAGTGCCGTCATAGACCTTCTGCACCACCCCGTCCATCTCAAGTGTAAGTGCGCGGCGCTTGATGATGCCTTTGTAACTTCCCGTGGGGGTCACAGACGAAACAACGTTCTTTCCCGTGGGGTCGAGGGTGTAGTTGTCCGATTCATCCCCTGTGGCACGCTCAAAAGATGCCGTATAGTTGACATCCTGCTCCTTTTCCTGTGAGCCTAACGTATCCGATACAACGTTTTCGTTCGTATAGGTCACGGTCGAGGTATTCTCTCGCGTATCATCGCCAACAAAGCCCTCGATCTTCACAATGTCCTTGCCCTTTTGGGTATGATCCTTTGTTCCGTCATAGACTTTTTCGATGCGATTATTCACGACAGTCGCCGTGAGCACGCGCGGTGTGATCTTGCCCTTGCCCGAGGCGTCGAAGGCGGTCGTTTCTGTCAGCGGATTGTCCGCGTTGTTCAATACCCAGTAGTCGGAGAGTAGATGTTTTTCATGATATACGTCGTCCGTATGGGTTTTATCCGCCTGTGCTCTGACGTTATAGGTGATCTTGTCTGCTGTACGGACATCCTTCGTGTTGAAATTCGCCTTGCGGGTCAGTGCAAAGGTAATATAGCCCCTATCCCGTGTAACAACACCCGTGTCCTCCGTATTCGAAGCCTGATTCGAGGAGAGATAATATTTTGTGGAATCCGGTGTGTACTCGCTGCTGCCGTCATAGGTCTTGGTTGCCTCGACAGCCTCATTCCTCCCCTTCTCATAGACCTTGAAATCATTGGTCGTGATCCGGCGGCGCGTGATCGTGCCTTGGAGGTCGAGATTTGTGCCCGTGAGGGTCGCCGTCGTGCTGCTCGGCACGAGTTTGTAGTTTCTGCTGTCCGCTCCTGCCAAAGTGACGTTCTTGTAACGGATCTTATGTTCGCCCGCATGAATCTCAGGAGTACCGTTCGCCTTGATATAGGTCGGACCGGCAATCGCATCAGCATTCAGAGAAACATCATCCGGGTTGTTTGTTGTATCATCCGTCTTGATGTCCTCGTTTTTCAGTTTGAGATTCGTCGCAGCATCCATACCGGACTGCGTGACGGTATCCGTACCGTCATAGATCTTCGTGGCGCTGTCTTTCACAACATTGAGCGTGAGTTTGGCTTTCGTGATCTTTGCCAGACCGTTAGTGCCAACAAATCCTGCGCCGAAATCCAGTCCACTCGTGTCGTAGTTGTCCGCATCATCTCCGCTGACCGTAATTTCGCCCTCAAACTTGACTTTTTTGAGGGGATCGCCGGCATTGTCGTTGGCATCCTTCGCGCGGATCGTTCCCTCTGCCTGCATGGTCGCCTTGAAATTCGTGTAGGCTAACGTGACACTGTCCCCGTCGACGAATCCGTTCGCACTGATGCCGCCCGCCTTGAACTTTTCCTTGAACTCGTTCGTTACATCTGCCGAGCCGTTGTACTCGCGCTCGACAGAGAATGAGCCCCCCTTCACGTCAATCTTGCGCTTCCCGATGGTGACGTTGACGTTACGCAGGTTCGGACCGTCCTGATCCGACCAGAGGATCGCCTTTGTCCCCGCGTTACGGATGTTGTCGGTTTTACTGAGCGACGTTCCCGTATCCGTATACATCTTGACGGTGTTCTTCTGCGCGTCCGTGAGGCTTTTATCATAGTTGATATTCTTCGAGGTTGTGATGACGTTCCCCGCACTGTCCGTGATTTTGATGATCTTGCTGTCGTAGGTCAGGTTCGTGATGTCTGCACGATTGTTCGATTTCACAGCATTCGCAGGATCATCAACGGCATTGCCGTCCGCCTGGTTAAACTTGCGGTACTTATACTCCACCCCGACCGAGCCGACGGAATCCACGCGCCCGTTCATAAATGCGGTCAGCAAAGGAAGGGTTCGCCCCTCGTAGATGCGCCACTTCGCACCGGGCGCACCGTCGTTGTTGATGTCCCATCCGGTGTATGTGTCTTTGGCATATGGTTGGTCTTGTTTCACATCCGAATCCGTTGTCAAACCGAACCTATACCAAGCTTTCTTGGCCTTATCATAGTAAAATACATTTTTCAGATGGGGACGAACCGTATTATCATAGGACGAAATCTTGTCACTGTGCGTATAGGAGTTTGTAACGGTGGCTTTGTTTGCCCGCTGGATAAAAAGTGCCTTGGTGTCAGAACCCGTGACAGTTGCATCGTTATAGGTATTTAGAATATCCATATTGGCAGGCGTACGACCGACAATACCGCCGCCATGAGCACCGACCTTAGCCGTACTGTATGCGCCGTCAATCGTCGTATATGAGGCTTGACCAATCAGTCCGCCGTTGTAATAATCATTTCCGCTAACCTTCGTCCCCTTGACATACACATTATAGAGTTTCGTCCCCACGGTTGTTTCGCTCGTGGGTTTATCTGGATGCGAGGGCTTACTGTAGTCTATTTCTTTGTCGCCTGTACTGCTCCCCGCAATTCCACCTGCATACTTATTCCCTGATCCTGTATTACTCGCAACCGACCCGCCAACAATGCCCAGATTATAAACGTGCGCATTCTCCAACGCACCAAAAAAACCGGCATCATCTGTACCGGAGACGGTCATGTCCCGGATCTGAAAGAAGTTGCCGTCGAATTTCCCCTTGAACGGTGTCGTATGATTTCCAATGGGCGTATGTGCCGCACCCACATAGTCAATATCGTTTGCGAGCATATAGTTGCCCGCAAGATTCGTTGTGTTCGTGTTGATCGCATTGAGGTCAGACTCGTTTGCAACAAGCTGATAGTAGTTATCTGCCGCCGTTGCAGCTGCGCCGTTGACTTGATAATCCGCCGCTGCAGGTGCGTGCCCGCTTTCATAGCCGATATGGGCATAGCCGCCGTTTGCTGTATCCGTATGAAGCACAACAGGACTTGCCGTCGTGTGCACGTTTGCCGCATTGAGGAAGCGAATATTCTTGCCGTGCACCTCGACGGTATTCGCTGTGATCTCGCCCATATTGACGACATCGGAGAGACCTGCAGACGTATCGAGCGGCGATACATTGTTCTCCATGTCGGCATCTTTGTTTACCGTGGAAACCGCCTGCGTCGAAACATAAAGATTCCCGACGTTGACCTCGGCAGACTTGCCAAAGATGACGCCGTTCGGGTTGACGATGTAGACGTTCTTGCCGCCCTCAATCATACCGTTGATGTTCGAGGTATTCGCACCCGTAACGATGTTCAGATAGTTGTTGGTCTTATTCCCGCTGTCATAGCGCACACGTTCCCCCTGCGCGATGGAGTAATCTCGCCATGTAATCACATTATTGAGGTTTGACGATGTGATGTTCATGTCGCTGCTTGTCGTCAGACCCGTTGCCCCGCCAAAAACAGCCTCTCCACCCGTCGGCGCAGCAAACGCGACCTGCGGAATCAAAAAAGCGCCCGCCATGCCTGCGAGCAGTGCATACTGCACGCGCTGCGATAGTTCTGTTCGAGTATTCTTCATTTCCGCTCTCCCGTTGTCCCATTACTACTTATATGGTATATCGGATATTACACGTCATTTGATAATAGCATAAACATAGGGTGAAAACAATAAAACCCTCCAATCGTCCTAGGACGATTGGAGGATGCCACAGATGGAATACGAAAGCAGCAAATCATAGCATCGCCTTGTACCGCGCCCACTCCGATTGGGGAATGGCGAGGACATCCATTGCTTTCTCCACGGTGAGCTGAAGCTCGGTCATCAATCTCCGAATGGAGGAAAGACGCTCCGTCTCTCGCCCCTGCTCCCTCCCCTCTTCAATAAGTTCCTGCTTGAACTGTTCCCACATCGAGTTCATACCAACTGCTCCTTCCTCGGTGTTCTTAAACGCTCCTGTTCGTTCTGCAAGAACGGCATAGTACATCTTCTCCGGCTGCACACATCGAAAATCGTGCATCAGTTTCCCAAGTGGCGTTTCTTCGTCCACCATCGAGGCGTTCACATAGACGATGTGTGAGCCGTCGTCAAAGACATCTCCATCATCCTCGATCATCCGTCGGATCACATAGAGCGGTTTGCCCTTGCCGAGCACATCCGTCTCCGTAATGAAGATGACATAGGTCTCGGGCAGCTTCTCGTAGTCCGCCCCCTCCGCCAGTGCATTCGCATCCATGATGCTGCTGTGATAGCGTGCTCTGCGCGGTACTGCGCCCTTTTTCGCACGTTGGATTTCGATATTAAACTCCTGTCCATCGGCAAACGCATGAATGTCGAGCCGCACGTCATGCCCATGCAGATTTTTCAGTGTATGCTGCGTCACAACGCTTGTCGCGTGGAGATTCGGACGGTTCAGGATGATCTGCAAGACCAGATCAACGCAGGGAAGGCTGTCCTGAAACACAGCCGTCATAAAAACATCATCCATCAGCGTAAAGCTCTGAACGATTTCCCTATAGCGCGCACGCCTCGCTTCCTCTGTATCAAATGCCATCGAATCCCTCCTCTGTTATATTGTAGCCGATTCGTTATATGAGTGCAAGCGATACTTCAGAGGCAAACAAAAAGTCTCCCCTGCCGAAGCAAGGGAGACGGCTATCTATTCTTTTTTACTGCAACAGGCTCAGTACCGCGCTTGAGTTCTGGTTTGCCTGCGCGAGCATCGCCTGTGCCGACTGCGTGAGTACGTTGTTCTTTGTGTATGCCGTCATTTCCTTCGCCATATCCGAATCGCGGATGACAGACTCGGAATCCTGCACGTTCTCGGATGCTGTGACAAGGTTGCTGCTCGTATAGCCGAGGCGGTTCTGCGCCGCACCGATGGCAACCATCTGATCCGTTGCCTTGATGAGTGCATTCTCAAACACGTTAATCGCAGCGTTCGCAGCCTCACGTGTTGTCACCTGAACCTTCGGGCCACTGCCGACAACGGAAATCCCCGCACCCAGAGTCCCATGATCCCAACCCTTTCCGTCCGAGGACTGGAGTCCGAGTGCCGCCGAGCGCATATCAGTGAAGCCGACCTTTACACTCTGATTTGCCTTGACCCCGGTCTGGAGCACGAGTGCATTATCCGCCGACGGGTTTTGTGCACGCACAACTTCCCGAAAGTCGTCAAGAACAGCGTTGACTTCCTTGCGTAAATTTCCACGATTATCCGTTATCGTGAAAGTAATGCCGGACACTTGCTGCTTAACGCCCGCCTTATCCGCACGAATCGTCACAGCAGGCTGACGATCCGGCGTATACACCGTTTTCCCGTATTCATCCTTGCCAATTTCTGCCGTATCTGAGTACCAACCTGCATGATCTCCTGTAATAATACCGACCATAGCGGCTATATCCGTGTTTCCAATCGGTGAAATCTTGCCCGTATAACTGACACCATTATGTACCCACGAAGCTGTTACGGTATCTGTCGGATGAATCCCAAGTGCATTGCCGTCACGACGTTTCAGTGCCGTCAATCTGGTGGTGTCAGTCGTATCCTTCCCAAGGCTCATATTGGAGTAGGTGGAGCGCGTTCCGCCGTCCCCCTCACCGACAACAAGCCCATTCCGCGACCCATCAATGAGATATTTCCCGTTGTACGTCGTGAGTGCGTTCTCGTCGATCTGGTCGATGAGGTGATCGACTTCCTTCTGGATGACGGCGCGATCCTCGTCCGTGTTTGTATCGTTCGCGGCGTTGATCGCCTTTTCCTTGAGCGTCTTGAGGATTTCGATGGTGGACTGCACCGCGCCCTCTGCCGTTCGGAGGAGCGCAGAACCGTTCTTCGTGTTGTTGTCGTCCTGGTCGAGCGAGCGCACCTGCACGCGCATCCGCTCCGAGATCGCCATGCCCGAGGCATCGTCTCCCGCGCTGTTGATCTTCATGCCCGAGGAAACCTTCTGCAGACTCTTCGAGAGTGCGCTCTCATTCTTGTTGAGCGTGTTGAGCGTATTCACCGCCGGCATATTATTCTTGACCACCATCGCCATAAAGACTGCCTCCCTGACTGTAATCTATGGTTTTATTCCGAAATAACTGCATAAAAGAGCATAGCTAGCCCATCTTGACAAATATATCGTCGAAATGAGGATAGAACTTAACTATATAAAGCAATATTTTAAAGGGATATGAATTCTTTGTATACGCCGCCGTCGACGTACTGCAAAAACGCACAAACGGCATCGCTCACCTCTTTGGTTTCACAAAGCACTCTTATAGAGCTGACGCTCTGCCTGCGGAATCTCAAGCAAGTCCATCGCCTGTTCTGCTGATATTTTTAGCTTTGAAATCAGTCGACGAATATCTTCCATTCGAGTTTCTTTGCGCTCCTCTTTGCGTTCCTCTTTGATTTTCATCTCATACGTCATGTAACTCACCGCCTCTCCTTCGATCCGCTTGACCTTCTGAATCTCCTCGTCGATCTCCTGCACGAAGTGATCTGCCGTCATCACGCCGTCGACGTACTGCAAAAACGCACGAATGGAATTGTCGATCTCACCAAGTCGCCCCTTTGTGTTGAGAAAAATCTTTCGAGCCCCATCGTTCAACCGCAAAGCTGCATCCTCGACACAGCAATTCTCAAAGGTGTAGAAATATCGCCCCATGCCAAACGGATCAAATGGGCAGATAAAGATGATAATCGTCGGATTGAGCGTATCATAGTCTGCACCTGCCGCGAGGAGATCAGCATCCATCATGGACTGATAGTAACGCGTCCGCTTCGAGAGGCCGTCCCCCTCGGGCTTTCGCACCTGCATCTCGATGTTGTAGACAGTGCCCTGATCGTCCTTCACATAGACATCCAGACGAATCCCCTTGCTGTGATAACGTGCCGTAACTGTTTTCTCCGTCTCAAGATAGTCAATGTCCTCGATCTCAATGTGAAGAATCCGCTCAAGCATCTGCTTGCAGATACGCTTGCGGCTCATGATGAGCTTGAACATATAGTCGTCACTGATGGTCAGCTCTTCCCATGGCTTGATCCGATACCCACTCATACGCTCACCTCTTTTCTCTATTTTACGAATTTTTACAGGGGAGTGCAAGAAAAAGGTTGCGTTCATCTCTCGATGAGCACAACCTTTTTGGTTTCCTACGCAAACAGCTCGACCTGGTTGCTCTCCATCATCCCGTCCAAGCAACCGTGTTCACGCAGGAGTTCGACGGCGGGGGTCGGGATGTGGGCGCGGGTGGCGAGATCCTCGATGGAGATGAACTGTCCGTACTGCCGCGCCTCGACGATTGCCTGTGCCGCCTTCTGTCCCATGCCGGGGAGGGCGGTCAGCGGCGGGAGGAGGGATTTCTCGTGGAGGATGAATTTCTCCGCGTCGGATGCATAGAGGTCGACGGGCTCGCAGGAGAAGCCGCGCAGATACATTTCCCACGCTAACTGTAACACGATAAGGATGTCCTGTTTCTTGTTGTCGAGCTTGCCGCGATGCTCACGCGCCTCGGCGCTGAGTGCGTCGATGGCCGCCTTGACCGCTGTTTTGCCCTTTGAAATAATGTTCGCGTCGAACTCGTCCGCACGAATGGAGAAGTATGCGGCATAGTAGGCGAGCGGATAATGCACCTTGCAGAAGGCGATGCGGTAGCCCATCATGACGTAGGCGGTCGCGTGCGCCCGCGGGAAAAGATACTTGATCTTCTGGCAGGAGTCGATGTACCACTCAGGGATCCCGCCCGCACGCAGTTTCTCGACGACATCGGCGGCGATGCCCCGCCCCTTTCGCACGTTCTCCATGGTCTTGAACGAGAGGAGCGGGTCGATGCCGTTCTGCATGAGGTAGTTCATGATGTCGTCGCGTGCAGAGATCGCGTCCTTCAGCGTACTTGTGCCCGCCTTGATGAGATCCTGCGCGTTGCCGAGCCAGACGTTCGTGCCGTGGGAAAATCCCGAGATGCGTACGAGGTCAGCGAAGCAGTCGGGGTGCGAGTCGTCGATCATCTTCTGCGTGAACGAGGTGCGGAACTCGGGGATCCCGTACGTTCCCATATTCGCTCCCAGTTCCTCGGGGGTGATGCCGAGTGCCTCGGTCGAGGTGAAGATGGACATGGTGGCGGGATCGTCAAAGGGGATGGTCTCGGGGTCGCGATGCGTCAGCTCCTCAAGCATCTTGATGACGGTCGGGTCATCGTGTCCGAGGATGTCGAGCTTGACGAGGCGCTCGCTGATGGAGTGATAGTCGAAATGTGTGGTGAGCGTGTCCGACTCCATGTTGTTCGCAGGACGCTGAATGGGGGTAAAGTAGTGTACGTCCATGTCGCGCGGTACGACCATGATGCCGCCCGCGTGCTGCCCCGTGGTCGCCTTGACCCCCATGCAGCCGCGCATCATGTGCTCGATGTAGGCACGCCCCTTCGCCTCGCCCATGTCCTCGTAGTAGTGCATGGCGTAGCCGTAGGCGTTCTTGTCCTGCAGACCCGAGATCGTTCCCGCGCGGAACACGTTCATCTTGCCGAACAGGACTTCGGTGTATTTGTGCGCGATCGGCTGATAGTCGCCCGAGAAGTTGAGATCAATATCGGGGACTTTGTCGCCGTCGAATCCAAGAAAGACGGCAAACGGGATGTTATGCCCGTCCTTCGTGAGCGGCGTGCCGCAGACGGGGCAGTCCATCGACGGCAGGTCAAAGCCGCTCCCGACGGAGCCGTCCTCGATGAATTTGTTGTACTGACAGTGGCGGCAGCGATAGTGCGGCGGCAGGGGGTTGACCTCGGTGACGCCGATCATGGTGGCGACGAAGGACGAGCCGACGGAGCCGCGCGAGCCGACCAGATAGCCGTCGTTGTTGGATTTTTTCACGAGCCGCTGCGCGATGATGTAGAGCGCGGCAAAGCCGTGCTTTAGGATCGGCTTCAGTTCGAGTTCGAGGCGGTCGGAGACGACCTTCGGCAGGTTCTTTCCATACAGTTTCCGCGCCCGTGCATAGGACATCTCCTGGATCTCGCGATCCGCGCCCGGCACGGTCGGCGCATAGAGTTCGTCGGGGATGGGGAGGAAGTGCTCGACCATGTCGGCGATCCTTCGCGGATTTGTGACGACACACTCGTACGCACGCTCTGCGCCGAGGTAGTCGAACTCGGCGAGCATCTCCTCCGTCGTCCGCAGGTAGAGCGGCGGCTGCCGATCTGCGTCGCGGTAGCCGTTCGCCTTTTGGATCATGGCGCGGTAGACGGCATCCTCGGGATTCAGAAAGTGCACGTCGCAGGTCGCAATGAGCATTTTGCCGAGTTTTCGCGCGAGCGCATCGACCTTGCGGTTGATGTCCCTGAGATCCTCGTCGGTCTGCATGGGGAAACGCTCGTCATATTTCAAAAAGTCGTTGTTATGGATGGGCTGGATTTCGAGGAAGTCGTAGAACCGTGCCATCTCCTCCAGTTCCTCGTCGGGCCGCCCCGCGACGATGGCGCGGATGAGTTCGCCCGCCTCGCACGCGGAGCCGACGATGATGCCCGCACGGTACTGCTGCAGCACGGCACGCGGGATACACGGACGGCCGCGCTTTTTCGTGCCGCGAAAATAGCGGATGTGCGAAAGGGAAACGAGCCGGTAGAGGTTATACAGTCCGGTCTTGTTCTGTGCGAGGAAGATGATGTGATGGGCGCGCTGATCCTCGGGCTTGTCGAGGAGATAGCCCTCCATGCCGTAGATGATCTTGATGTCTTTGCCCTTTTTCCTCAGGGCGCGTGCCGTATTCATCGCCTCGGGAAATGCCTGCACAACGCCGTGGTCGGTGATGGCAACGGCGGGCCAGCCCCAGCGTGCCGCCGTCTCGACGAGTACCTTCGGCGGGACGACGGCATCGAGGGCGCTCATCTTCGTATGGGCGTGCAGCTCGACGCGCTTCACCTCTGCCGTGTCCTCGCGCTGCGGGACGTTCCTCTTTTCCATGCTGTCGATGAAAAGGACGTAGTCGCTGACGAATTTGTCGTATTCGATCTTTCCTTGGATGCGGACGGAGCAACCCTTTCCGATTGCCTTGAGGATGCGCTCGACCTCCGCGTCCACCTCCTCCTGTGTGGTCTTGCCGCGTGCGCCAAAGAATTTTTTGCACGCGATTCCATTCGTCTTGTCAGCAAATTTGAGGAGGAGGATCTGTGCGCCTGACTTGAGTTTGTTCGCCTGTGCGCCAAAGACTTCGCCCGCGAGGACGATGCTTTTCACCTCGTCCTCGATCACGCCGAGTTCGCGCACCTCACCTGCAATGCCGCGCCCCATGATGACGTTTTCGGGCAGTTCCTTCGGCTTTGCGTCCTTCGCCGTACGTGCGGGAGCGGAGGCGGCGGGGGCTTCCTTTTTGACGACGGCGGGCAGGGGGGGCGGTGTCCACGCGGGCGCAGGATCCTCGTCGCCGAGGTCGCACTCCATGCAGACGACGCGGCAAGCACAGCCGATGTGCGTGCGAATGGCCTGCTCGATGCGTTTTGCGATGTTGTTCTGCGCGAACAGCTCCGCGCCGAATGCGCCGGGAGCCGCAAGGCGGACGATGTTGCCGTCCACGGTATACTCCGCCCTGCGCAGGGTGTGAAAGAGAACGGCATCCTCGCCCGCCGCCGTGCGCACGACGCGCTCCCATAGGGGGGCGACGGCAGGTGCGAGCGCGATGACGTTCTGCTGGATGTACGCGCCCGCAAGCCGATAGTTCGCCGCAATCTGCTGCGTGATGGCGGCGGTCAGTTCCGCATCGAGGACGACGGGCGTACCGATGACCAGTTCCCATGTATTGTCCTCTGCCGCGACCTCAACGTGGCGCAGCACGCACGCACGCAAAAGAGCCCTCTCCTCATCTGAGAGGGCGAGCCCGCGCAGGAGACGCAGGAGCATATCCTCCGCGCTCGGGAGGATGCGATAGATCTTGTTCATTCGTCGTAGAGCCTCTGATAATGCGCCCTGTCCTCAAGGACGCGCCGCACATAGAGCCGCGTCTCGGGATAGGGAATCGCCTCGATTTCGTCAAACTGATCCGTCCAGTGCCAACGTTCCATCCACTCGCGCACGTTGCCGCGCCCCGCGTTGTACGCCGCGAGCGCGAGGATGTCGTTGCCGCCGAACTCCCGCTCAAGCTCCGCGAGGTACCACACGCCATAGCGGATGTTGAGTGCGGGGTCGTAGAGGTAGTCCTCGGTGAACGGTTCGTCCATCTGCCGTGCGATCCATTCCGCCGTCTGCGGCATGAGCTGCATCATGCCGAGTGCGCCGCCCGTGGACTTGGCGTTCGGTCGGAACTTGCTCTCGTGTTTGATAACGGCAGCGACGAGATAGGGATCGACATGATAATGCGCGGCACTTGTCTCGATCCGGCTGCGGTAGTCGTAGGGGTAAAACCAGCTGCGCTCCACCATGTTCCAACCACCGACGATCACAAAGACGATGATGCCGACGACAAGAGCGCGTATGCCCCACCAGAATCTGCGCCGTATGTTATGCGCGTTCAAGAATCCGTTCCTTCCAAAGTTTCCCAATGTATTCCCGTATTTCTTCCACCGTTCCGCTGTTGTCGATGACGACATCCGCACGCGCACATTTCTCCGCGAGCGGCATCTGCGCCGCGATGCGTGCCCGCGCCTCACGCTCGGTCATGTCCTTGTCACGCGCCAAAAGGCGGGCAAGCTGCTCCTCCCGAGGGAGCGCAACCACCCATATCTCGTCGGCGAGTGCATCCCATCCCGCCTCAAAGAGCAGCGGCACATCCAGTACCGCTGCTCTTTTCTGTGCCTGTGCTGCCGCACGCAGCCGCTCCTCTGCCTCTCTGCGGATAATGGGATGCGCGATGGCCTCCACCTCGGCGCGTACGGCAGGGTCGGCAAAGACGCACCGTGCAATCGCCGCGCGGTCGAGCGTGCCGCCCTCCGTCACGATCTCCCTGCCGAAACGCTGCACATAGGCGTGAAAGAGCGGCTGATGCGGCTGTGATAGCTCGTGTGCGAGCGCATCCGCATCAATAATTGTCGCACCGCGTTTCCGCAGCTCCGTGCTGACGGTGGACTTTCCACAGGCGATGCCGCCCGTCAGACCGATGATCCACACCTATTTCGCCTCCGCCCAGTTCCTGCCCATATGCACGTCAACAGCGAGCGGCACGGCAAGCTCCGCCGCGCCGCTCATCGCCGTGCGCAGAAGTTCACTGACCTGTTCGATCTCATCCTGCACGACCTCAAGTACGAGTTCATCATGCACCTGAAGGAGGATGCGACTTTTGACGTTTGCAGAGCGCAGTGCCGCATCAGCGCGAATCATGGCGATCTTGATGAGATCCGCCGCCGTCCCCTGGATCGGCGTGTTCATCGCCATGCGCTCGGCAAAGGATCGCTGCATAAAGTTCCGGCTATGGATGGCGGGCAGGTCGCGCCGCCGCCCGTAGAGGGTCGTTACAAAGCCGTTCGTATGCGCGTCCGCAACCGTCTTGTCGAGAAACTCACGAACGCCGTGATAGCGTTCAAAGTACCGTTCGATGTAGCCCGCCGCCTCCCTGCGACCGATGCCGAGATCACGGGCAAGACCGAAATCGCTCAGGCCGTAAACAATACCGAAGTTGACCGCCTTTGCCCTGCGCCGCTGCTCGGCTGTAACCTCCGCGAGCGGCACGCCGAACACCTCCGATGCGGTGCGGGCGTGCACGTCCTGCCCGTGACGGAACGCGTCGATGAGGGTCGCATCCCCCGACATATGCGCGAGGATGCGAAGCTCGATCTGCGAGTAGTCCGCCGAGAGCAGCAGATCATAGCCCGCGCCCGGCTCGAAGAGCGCACGCACGGCACGCCCTTCCTCGGTGCGTACGGGGATGTTCTGGAGGTTCGGGTCGGAGCTGGAGAGCCGCCCCGTCGCCGTCACCGTCTGGTTAAAGCTCGTATGGACGCGTCCTGTTGCGGGGCGGATGAGTGCGCCGATGCCCTCAAGATAGGTGGAGCGCAGCTTCGTCCACATACGGTAGGTGAGTACCTTGTCCACGATGGGATGGCGGTCACGCAGCTCCTCAAGGGTCTCCGCGTTCGTCGAGTAGCCTGTCTTGGTCTTTTTGACCTTGCTTCCCGCCGCGAGATCGAGGCGTTCAAAAAGGACTTCGCCAAGCTGTTTGGGCGAGCTGATGTTGAACTCCGTCCCCGCGAGCGCATGAATCTCCGTGACAAGCGCATCAATGCGCGCATTTGCCGCCGCAAGTTCCCGCTCAAGCGCGGCGCCGTTCACATAGATGCCCGTCCGCTCCATCGCTGCCAGCACGGGCACAAGCGGCAGTTCGACACCCCGATAAAGCGGCATCAAATGTGCTTCTGTGAGTGCCAGCCGCAGAGGTGCGGAGAGCCGCGCAGCAAGCTGCGTCTCACGCACGACGCGCACCTCTTCGCTCAGACCGTCGGACGCAGCGGGGAGCTGTCCCAGATGGGCGAACGCCGTGCGCTCGAGGTCGCGCTTGCTCTCCTCGGGATGGAGGAGGTAGTCCGCAAGCTCGAGGTCGAAAATATTTGCACCGATGGAAAGCCCCGCCTGTGCATAGCGTTTTGCGTTCCAGAGCACGACGGGACGCGCCGCAAGGATCTCCCGCAGCGTGTCAAACAGTGCGGAATCTGCACGCACAGTGCGCTGCTCCTTCCCATAGACGAGGGCGAGCAAATCCATCTGTACAAAGGGCGGCGTTCCGCTGAATACCGCACCGACGGCGATCTCCCCCGCCGCACGCAGGACATCGAGATCCGCAGCGGTGAGCTCCGCCACCTCCGCACGCATCTCCTCCGCGTGATTCTCTGCCGTATCCTCTGCCGCAAAGAGGGACTGCTCCGCTGCGCCCGCAGGCACATCCGTCCCCAGATAGTCCATGAGCGCACGATGCACCGTCCGCAGCTCGTACGCCCTGCAGAACGCGTCGAGTGCCGCGCAGTCGGGCTGCATACGAAAGCCCTCCGCCGCATAGCGGAGTTCGGGTACATTGCATTCAATCGTCGCGAGCCGCTTCGACAGGAGCGCCTGCTCGCGGTACTCCACGAGCGATGCGCTGAGTTTCTTCCCGCTGACCTCGGCGGCATGATCGAGCACGTTCTCAATCGTACCGTATGCGAGGAGCAGCTTCGTCGCGGTCTTGGGTCCAATGCCCGGCACGCCCGGAATGTTGTCCGAACTGTCGCCCATCAGCCCCTTCATGTCGATGAGGCGGATCGGCAGGAAGCCGTATTCCTCCTCAAACGCCGCCGTGTCGTACGCACGCGTGTCGCTGATGCCCTTTTTTGTCAGCACAATGGTCAGCCCATCGCGGATCAGTTGGAGTGCGTCACGGTCGCCCGTCACAACGACGGTCTCCGTCCCCTCTGCCGCCGCCTGTGTCGCGAGCGTGCCGATGATGTCGTCCGCCTCGTAGTCGTCCATCTCAAGGAACGGGATGCCGAGGCTCTGCGCGAGTTCCTTCAGAAGAGGAATCTGCGCGATCAGTTCCTCGGGGGTCTTGTCCCGCGTCCCCTTGTAGGCGGGATAGAGTGCCGTGCGGAACGTCGTGCGGCTCTTGTCAAACGCGATGACGATCTGCGTCGGTTCGAGTTCCTTCAGCAGCTTGACGAGCATCATCGCAAAGCCGTGCACCGCATTTGTATAAATGCCGCGTGCGTTCGGCGGGAGCTGCAGCGCGTAGAACGCGCGGAAAAAGAGACTGCTCCCGTCGAGAACGGCAAATTTCCCCCTGCTCACAGGCCGGGCTTCTCCGCATCCTCAAGGCGCATGAGGACAAAGAGGTAGTCGGACAGGCGGTTCAGGTAGCGCAGATCGACCTCCGCCACGCTGCCGCGCCGCGCGAGCGTCCATGCGTGACGCTCTGCGGTGCGTGCCGATGTTCGCGCCAGATCAAGCATCGCGCCCGCCTTCTCATCCCCGGGGATGATGAACTCCTTGAGCGCGGGCAGGCTCTCCTCGATGTCCGCAATCTCCGCCTCGATCCTGTCGACCATCTCGTCCGTGATGCGCGGCGGCTTGTTGCGGCTCGCAAAGTCCGCCATCAGCATACCGAGCTGCTTCTGTACCGCGAGGATGTCCTCCTTCACGCGCTTGCTCGTCGCAAAGGCGCGCGCCATGCCGAGCGTCGAGCCGAGGCTGTCCACCATCCCGTACACCTCAACGCGCAGATCATCCTTTGCAATGCGCTCCCCCGTATAAAGGCTCGTCTGCCCCTGGTCGCCTGTTTTCGTTGTAACACTCATCGCAGATTCCTCCCTTGTTTCTAATAACTGCACCCGACTTTGCAAAGGTGCAGAGTCGGGCGTTAAAATCAATTTTTTAGAAAATCTCCGTCTCACTGAAGAAGATGTGTACCTCACGCGCCGCACTCTCGGGACTGTCGGACGCGTGTACGGCATTCTCGCTCCCGTTCTTTGCGAAACGCTTGCGGATCGTGCCCTCTGCCGCATTCGCCGGATTCGTCGCACCGTGCAGTTCGCGCACGCGTGCAATCGCATTCTCCCCCGCGAGCACCATCGCCACGAGCGGCGCGGAGGTCATAAACGCGGCAAGCTCGCCGTAGAACGGCTTCGCAAGGTGCTCCGCATAGTGGATACGTGCGATGCGATCCGTCATCTGCATCATCTTCATCGCGCGGATCTCAAGCCCCGCCTCCTCATACGCCTTCGTAATGTCTCCGATGTGGTGCGCCCCGACGGCGTCCGGCTTAATGAGAACCAGAGTTTGTTCCATTACTTCATCTCCTCAATGATCTGTTTGTACTCCGCTCCGAGGTCGGCATAGTTCTCCGCCGCCGCACGAAGCGCCTCGATTTCATCGTCGCGCAGAGCGCGTACGATCTGAGCGGGGTTGCCGAACACAAGCGAGTTCGACGGAATCTTCTTGTGTTGGGGAAGGAAGGTGCCCGCGCCGATGACGACGTTCTCGCCAATCTCGGAGTAGCCCATGATGATCGAGCCCATGCCGATGAGGGTGCCCGCCCCGATGCGGCTGCAATGCACGACGGCGTTGTGTCCGATGAGCACATTGTCCCCGATGCACACGGGTACGTCACGCATGACGTGAATCGTCGCGTTTTCTTGGATGTTCGTATTCTGCCCGATCGTAATCGGCTGAAAATCGCCGCGCACCACTGCGCTGAACCACACACTCGATCCGGCTCCAATCTCCACGTCGCCGATGACCGCAGCCGTCGGAGCAATGAATGCCGTTGGATGGATCGTGGGCGTTTTTCCCCGATAGGGCAGGATAATCTTGTCCATCTACGCAGCCTCCTTCGTATTCTTTTCCACTCAGATGTATTATACCACGTCAATTACATCTCCAACAAGGAGTTTTTCAATATTCGCACACGCCGCTCACGCAGCCACCTGCCGATCTCCTCGCCCGAGAGCTCCGGCGGTGCGGAACGCCCCGTAACTGTACGCATCGCCGCGAGATACGCCGCGCCGCGCGTGAGATAGTCCGGCAGAGAGCCGTGGTCGGCGCGGATGATGATGTTGAACTCTGCGATGGAAAGACCCGAGGCACCGATGCCGAGCAGGAGATCCGCGATCTTGCCGGGACGTGTGAGACGCGGCGCACGCATATGCTCGCGGATGACGAACTGCGCCGCCTTCATCCAGTCGTGCGGGAGCGTCATGCGCCGATTCCACGCGGCGAGCGCATCCAGTCCCATGCGCTCGTGCCCGTAGTGATGCGGCAGCATCTCCTGCGGGGTCAGTCCCTTGCCGAGATCATGAACGAGCGCGGCAAAGCGCGTTTTGATCTCCTCCGTTTCCCGTGCGACCACATCGACGATGGCAAGGGTATGTGCGAGAGCATCCCCCTCGGGATGAAACTCTGTCGGCTGTGTCTGCCCCTCAAGCGCGGCGATCTCGGGGAACGTCACGGAGAGCAGCCCCGCCGCACGCAGCACACGAAAGAATACGGAGGGACGCGGCGCAGCAAGCGCACGCCGCAGCTCGCCCATCAGACGCTCCGTCGGCTCGACTTTGAGTTCTGCGGCACACGCATTCATGGAGCGGAGCGTGCCATCCTCCACCGCGAAACCGAACGCCGCCGCCTGCCGTGCCACGCGCAGCGCACGCACGGGATCCTCCATAAAGTGCTCCGAAACGGCGCGAATCACACCCGCCGCGAGATCCGCACGCCCGCCATAGGGGTCAAGCAGTTCGCCCGACGGCAGTTCCAACGCCATCGCATTCATCGTGGTATCACGGCGATAAAGATCCTCCTCGATCGTCACGGACGGATCAAAGACAACGTCGAACCCGCGATAGCCCGTTCCCGTCTTGCGTTCCCTGCGTGCAAGGGCGACCTCGCGGCGCACCCCGTCCACGCGGACATGATAGACGGGAAAGGATCTCCCGATCTTCTCCGCACGGGGAAAGAGTGTGCAAAGCCGCTCCTCCGTCATGCCCGTCAAGACATAATCAACATCCTTTGCAGGCACGCCGCGAAAGCGGTCGCGCACGCAGCCGCCCACGCGAAAGACACGCGCCCCCGCACTGCGTATCTGTGCGACAAAAGCAGTTTCCGTCATTCTCTCACCTCCCCACAAAAACAAAAAGCATCACTTGGAAAAGCACTGATCAACTCAGCGATTCCCTGCGTGATGCTCTCATTTCGGTTGGTGGGCCCACTTGGACTTGAACCAAGGACCGACCGGTTATGAGCCGGTTGCTCTAACCAACTGAGCTATAGGCCCCAATGCAGGAAGCTGCAAAAACTCCCTGTTTCAAAAAAACCTGCGCAGTGCGCAGGTCCGATAAGCAATGGAGCGGAAAACGAGGCTCGAACTCGCGACCCCCACCTTGGCAAGGTGGTGCTCTACCACTGAGCTACTTCCGCGTAAGTGGAGCGGAAAACGAGGCTCGAACTCGCGACCCCCACCTTGGCAAGGTGGTGCTCTACCACTGAGCTACTTCCGCATCCGTCGCCGACATCTCTGTCAATCAACAAGAAACATTCTAGCAGGAGAATGTATTTCTGTCAAGGAGTATTTTTCAATCAAAAAGGGACGCGTCAGAATACGCGCCCCTCCAACATATTTCTTACACCTTGAACTTGTCCGTCTCACTCTGCAGATCGGTCGCCATATTCGCAAGGCTGCGGCTTGAGGAAGCGATCTCCTCCATGCCTGCCGCCTGCTCCTCCGTCGCGGCAGAAACGTTCTGTGACTCGCTGCCGATGCCCTTCGCCGAGGCATCGACCGCACCCATGCCCTCAATGATCGCCCCCATATTGTCGCGCAATTCGAGGACGCGTTTGCTGACCGCAAGCGACGCCGTCTTGACATCCTCCACCATATGCAGGATTTCAGAAAAACTCTCGCCGGTCGCGGTGACGTTCTCCTTGCCCTTCTCCGCCTCGCGTCTGCCTTCCTCCATCGAGGAAACGGCACGATCCGTCTCCTCCTGAATGCTGCGGATGAGCTCGGCGATCTGCTGGGAGGCGTTCTGCGATTCCTCGGCGAGCTTGCGCACCTCCTCGGCAACAACCGCAAAACCGCGTCCATGCTCGCCCGCACGAGCCGCCTCAATCGCGGCGTTGAGTGCGAGGAGGTTCGTCTGTCCCGAGATGTTCGAAATGATCTCGACGATGTTGCCGATCTCCTTCGAACGCTCACCGAGCTTGCTGACGATCTCGCCCGTCTGCTGAACGGTGAGCGCAATCGAATTCATCTGCTCGACGGTCGTCTGGACGAACGCATTGCCCTGCGCAGCCTTCTCTGCCGTCGCCTGCGTCTGCTCGCGTGCACGGCGCTGATTCACAATAACGTCCTCAAGACCATGCTGGAAGTCGTCGATGGTCTCGCTGCTCTTTGTGACAATCGTCATCTGCTTCTCCGCCGCCTCGGCGACCTCGGTGATGGACTGCGCAACGTTCTGCGTCACCTGTGCCGACTGGTTCGCATTTGCCGTCAGCTCCTCGGACGATCCCGCGACCTCCGTCGCCGTCGTTTTGATCTTGCGGATCATCTTCTGCATACTTTCGACCATCGTGTTGAACTGATGGGCGATGTGCGCGAACTCGTCGTCCCCGTCCAGCATGATCTTCGAGCGCAGATCGCCCCCCGCGATATGACGCGCCCCGTCCAGAATCGTATCCACAGAACTCTTGATGTTCTTGAGCAGCAGAACGAGCGTCACAATCGACAAAATGACGACGATAAGCAGAGAGATCACCGTGATCGTCTGAACACCGGAGAAAATCTCCTCACTGTGCGCCATCTCCGCGCGCGCGAGGCGCACGCTGTCCGCCTTGTCCTCCTCGATAATATCCGTCATGCGTTTATAGACATCCGCCTGCTCTTTGAATGCCATGTGCACCGCGCCCTGCTGATCGCCCGCATTGATGAGCTCCGTTGCACGCTGACGCACATCCGCATATGCCTTGCGCTCCTGCTTGAGCTTGTCGAGGCGTGCGAGCTTCTGCGTGCGGTCCGCCTCATTTTGAAACGGAGCCTCCTGAATCGCCTGTTCATACTCCTCGTATGCCTTGTTCAGTTTCGGCGTGAGCTGCGAGATCAGCTCCGCCGCCCGCATACGCTCCTCCTCGTTCGGTGCCGTGATACGCATGAGTTCGTACTCGCGCCCGTCTGCCGAGAGTGCCTGTACCTGCCCGCCCACGTTGAGGACGTGCGCCCAGCTGAACACGCTGACCGTGTTGTTGTTGAGCACACTGCCCGACTGATTCGCATAGAATCCGTACACGCCAAACATAACGACCAGGAATCCGACGCTCAGCACAATTTTCTTTGCTACTGACATTTCTCCATTCCCTCCAAACCTTGTAAGAGCCCCCTCTGTTTCATGGTGTGAACCCCCCCATTAAAGCATGTCGATTATAACACGCTCTCATACAAAAAACCATATGGCGGCAATTTTTTTTCTATGCTATACTGATAATATCCCAATACAAAACAAAAGGACGGACAGTCATGGCAAAAATGTTGAAAAAGCTCCAACAAAAGATCACACCACCGGAGAAACCGAAACCGGCGCGCCCCCCGGGGAAGGACTATATGCTTCTCATCCTCATGGTGTTTACCCTCATGGTGGTAGCGGTGGCATGGGAGAATCTGGATGCCCTCACCCTCACGATGTACATCCTCCTGACGCTCTCCCTCCTGCTCACCTATACGCGGCGTCAGGCGGCAGACCGCCTCTCCGAGTTCCAGATGATGATCGTGACACGCGCCAGCTTCGTCACCATCGGCATGGCAGGCGCACTCTTTCTCTTTGATGCGTATCGACGCTTTATGGCATAAAGAATCCTTCCACAAATCAGAAATATAGGTGTGCTTATGCCGGAACTTAGCCGCTTTGGCGGGATGATTATATATATGTTCTTCAAGGATATTGGACAACATCATAAGCCTCATGTTCATGTCTACTATGGAGAACACGAAGCCGTTATTGCAATCGACGGTGAATTGCTGGCAGGTTCTCTGCCTCGAAAACAATTTAAAATTATTACAGGATGGCTCGCCTTTCACGAGAACGAAGCCTATAAAGCATGGAATCTTGCCGTACAAGGCGAACATTTTGACAAAATTCCCCCGATGAAATGAGGTGTCTCCTATGTACATCAAGGACGATGTATGCTATGCCGGCGAATTGCAGTCAGACATCAAGGTGAGAAAGGCAGAGCCTCTACGCGGCGGTATGATGCTTGTCACATTCTCCACGGGCGAAAAACGACTATTTGACACAACGCTCCTCGAAGGCACAGCATTTCAGCCGCTTGCCAACGCCGAAATATTTAGCCATCCCGTGCTTTTTCATGGTGTGATCACGTGGAACAATGGAGAGATTGACGTTGCGCCGGAATATGTATACAAACACAGCTATGCCTATGACAGCATAGCCATATAGAACTTGGGACAAAGACACAGGGGCTGTTGCACGAAGCTCAAGACTTCGTGCAACAGCTCCTGTTCGTTCAAAGGCTAAAATTCTCCCCCAGATAAAATTTCCGCGCGATCGGACTCTCGGCGATGCTTTTGCTGTCGCCCTCCATGAGGAGTTTGCCCTCACTGAGCAGATAGACACGATCGACGATGTGAAGCGTCTCGCGCACGTTGTGATCCGTGATGAGGATGCCCATGCCGCGCTGGCGCAGATACTCGATGATCTCCTGGATGTCCGCGACGGCGAGCGGATCAACGCCCGCAAACGGCTCGTCGAGCAGGATGAACTGCGGTTCGAGCGCAAGACAGCGCGCAATCTCGACGCGGCGGCGTTCGCCGCCCGAGAGTTCCGTGCCGCGCCGGTCGCGGACGTGTTCAATGTGGAACTCCGCAAGAAGTCCTTCGAGTTTGTGCTTCTGCTCCGCCGTCGAGAGTTTCGTCGTTTCAAGAATCGCTGCGATGTTCTCCGTGACGGTAAGCTTGCGGAAGATCGACGGCTCCTGCGTGAGGTAGCTGATGCCGAGCTCCGCACGCCGATACATGGGATAGTCCGTGATGCAGATGTCGGAGAGATAGACATCGCCGTGCGTCGGCTTTTCAAGCCCGACGATCATGTAGAACGTGGTCGTCTTGCCCGCACCGTTCGGCCCTAAGAGCCCGACGATCTCCCCCTTGTCGATGCGCACGGAGATGCGGTCAACGACGGTGCGGCTGCCGAATTTCTTGATGAGGCTGCGGGATTCGAGATGCACGCTGTCCCTCCTCACTTCGTCACGGCTGTGCCGTCGTCCGCCAGGTAGACGGTCATGTGATTGCTGCGCGCCATGTTGTTCCCTTGCAGGATCCACGCACTTCCATCGAGCACAACGTACGGCTTTTCCGCCGCAGCAAAATACTCCATGCGGTCGCCGCCGCCCTCAAGGTCGCGCGGCGGGCTGATAAGGTGGGCGTTGCCCGTACCGATGAAGCGGCTTTCCTTCATCCATCCCTCCAGACGATCCGCGCTGAGCGTGCCGTCGGCGCTCGTGATCGTTCCGCCGCTCTCCGCAAGAATATATTCATTCTGCGACGGATAGTAGTCGACCTGCGCACCCGTGAAGGTTCGCCCTGCCTTGACCATGTGAACGTCGCCCACCGCCTGCCAATGCTCCTGCCCGATCCCCGAAAGTCGGTCACAGGACAAATTCATATCCTCGCGCACGGCGTGCACGCCGCCCTCGACGGTTCCCTCCTCGGTCTTGGTGTTGTAGGTCGCATGTGCGCCCTCGACATAGCCCGTCCCCTGCTCCATGCGGACGTTTGTCTCCGCCGTGATAATCCCCGTGCGTGTGTCATAGGTAAGGGTGTCCGCCGTAAGATTCGTCGGCGCATTCCCCTGCTGCGGCGCGGCGGCTGCCGTGCAGACAGCACCCGCCGCGAGGAGTGTGAGAATGCCCCGATAGAGTTTCTTCTTCGTCATGTCGCCCCACCCTTTTCTATATGCGCGTTCCCAATCACGCTGAACCGCTGAAAGTTATCCGTACTCACGATGCGGTCGCCCGTTGCGCGGACATTGTCGCGGATGATCTCGGGATCCCCGGAGGCGGTGAGTGTTTTCTCCGCCGCCGACCATTGGATCACCTTGGCACGCAGACGCGCCCCGTCGCTCGTCGCCGCCTCGATCGTGCCCGTGAGCGTGATGTCGTGCGTCCTGCTGTCCATACGCCCCTCGTCCGCCTTCAGCGTGAGTGTCTTTCCATCCTCACTGTAAAAGATCCCGTCGATCTTCGTCATGCCGGTATCGTTCGTGTCGATGTCAATATTGACCTGCTCCGCCGTCATTTTCCAGACCGTACGGCCGTCGTGCTCCTCGCTGAGGGTATTGTCCGCATAGGACATCACACGCGGTTCTGCCGGCACATCTGTCTGCGGCGGAATCTCGGGTACAGTCATGACCGACCAGATGATGAGCCCTGTGAGCAGGGCGGCACCGCCGCCGTAGATCCACTTGCTCTGTGCCATCAAGCCCCCTCCTTTGCCGCCGCAGACATATGGTGCTTTCCTGTCTTCTGCGCCTCGGGCGGGGTGTTCCATCGTTTTTGAAACCAGATCCACTGTGTCGGATGTTCACGAATGATCTGCTCGACAATCGCCGTCATCTGCACGGTGAACTCATGGAGATCATGGTCGCTGTCTCCCGTGTCCGGGCAGCGCATAATCTCGCCAATTACTACTTTGTGTTTCCCGTTCGGCTGACGAAGGATAAATGCGGGCACAACGGGTGATTTGAACTTGCGCGAAAAGACGGCAGGGCCGAGCGGAGTCGATGCCGTACGCCCAAGGAACTCGATGAACGCACCGCCAGGGCCGCCGTCCTGATCGGCAAGAAAGCCGAGCAGCCGTCCGCGTTTCAGCGCACGCGCCGCCGCGATGAGTTCGCTCGTCCCGCGCGAGAAGATCTCGACGTGAATGGTCGCACGCAGGTCGTCAAGCACACGTGTGTACTCGATGTTCGGCTGCGGCTTTGCAATCGCACTGACGGGAATGCCGTTCAGCGTGAACGCCGCCGACAGCCATTCCCAACAGCCGATATGCCCCGTGAGCACGACGACACCGCGCCCCTCGGCAAGCGCCTCCTGCATCCGCTCAAGATGATCGATCTCGATGTACTCATTGAGATTGCTCTCGTTCAGCATGGGCATCGCAAGGATGTCGAGCACGTTGCGCGCCATGTTGACAAAGGAGGCACGGACGAGACTTTTTGCCTCCGCTTCAGAGATGCCGAGCGCGGGCATCATATGCTCCACCGCGCGGCGGCGCATCTTCGGAATCAGCAGATAGTAGAGATTGCCGAGCACCCAACCCGCAAAGAGCAGGAGGGGACGCGGCGTGCGGCACGCGAGCCGGCTAAGAAACATGAGCGTATGATAGAGCACTGCCGCACCTCCCTTCCGTATTATTGCGCCGCACCTTCGGTGTCCGTCTGAAAGACCGTGAGAACTTCCTCCCACAGCCCCTGTGTTTTCAAAATGATCTCGTAGATCTCGCGCACTGCCCCACGTCCGCCATGCGCGTCCGCAATGATCTGCGCGACTTCCTTCACCTCGGGCACGGCATCGCCCACAGCGCACGGAAGCCCGACCATGCGCAGGATCGGCAAATCGACAATGTCGTCGCCGATGTAGGCAATTTCCTCATCCGTCAGCCCTGTTTTCGCCTTGATGTCCGCATAGGCGGCACGCTTGTCGAGTTTCCCTTGGTAGACAAAGTCAATGTGCAGCTCGCGTGCACGATTCTCGACGATGGACGAGGCACGTCCCGTGATGATAGCGGGCACGATCCCCACCTTGTGTGCAAGCGTGATCGCAAGCCCGTCCCGCGCAAAGAACGGCTTATACAGCTCGCGCCCATCGGGCGCGACGTAGATGCCCCCGTCGGTGAGCACGCCGTCCACATCGAGGATCACGCATTTGATCTTCTTTGCGCGTGCCATGGCATCCGCACGAATCGGCATCACACAACCCCCTGACGCAGGAGGTCGGTCAGATGCACGATGCCGACGGGCACGCCCGCCGCGTCAACGACAGGCAGAACGGTAACGGGGCGCGGCTGGTGCTTCTCCATGACGGAGAGCGCCGCCGCCGCCATCTTGTCCGGTGCGATCGTGAGCGGCGTTGCAAACATGATGCTCTCCACGTCCTTGTCCAAAAAGGTATAGTCCTTTGCAAGTGCACGGCGGATGATGCCGTCCGTGACAAGCCCGATAAACTTGCCCTCTGCGTTGACAACGGAGACCGCACCGAGCCCCTTGTCCGTCATGACAAAGAGCGCGTCCTTTGCCGTCGTATGGTACGAAACGACGGGGTTCTCGTCGCCCGTGTGCATGACGTTCGCCACCGTGAGGAGCAGCTTGCGCCCGAGTGCGCCGCCCGGATGAAAGAGAGCATAGTCCTCCTTCTTGAAGTCACGCGCCTCCATGAGCGCCATTGCAATGGCATCGCCCATCGCCAGCGTCGCCGTGGTCGAACTGGTCGGCGCAAGTCCCAACGGACACGCCTCGCGCTCGACACCGATGTCGATGTAGAAGTCCGCGCTGCGCCCAAGCTGCGATTTGCGCCGCCCGCACATGGCGATGATCCGTGCGCCGATGCGATGGATGATCGAGAGGATGTTCACGACCTCGTTGGACTCGCCGCTGTTCGAGATGGCAATGACAATGTCGTCCGCCGTCACCATGCCAAGGTCGCCGTGAAACGCCTCCGCCGGGTGCATAAAGAACGCGGGCGTGCCCGTGCTCGCAAGTGTCGCGGCGATCTTGCGCCCGACGTGCCCGGACTTGCCCATCCCCGTGACGACGACACGCGCCTTGCAGTCCAGAATGGCGTGCACCGCCGCCTCAAATTCATCGTCGATGCGCTCTGCGAGATTCGCAACCGCCTGCGCTTCGAGTTTCAGTGTTTCGATGGCTTTTTCCCGAATACTCTGTGCCATGTAGTTCTCCTAGTTCAGCTTTTTCCGCACAATTTCATAGATAGCGAGGGCATCCCGCAAGAGCTCCTCCAGCTTGTCCAGATAGACCATGTTCGCCCCGTCCGACAGTGCCTCGGGCGGGTTGTCATGCACTTCAAGGAAGAGCCCGTCGACCCCCGCGCCGACTGCCGCACGTACAAGGTACTCGACGTATTCACGCTGACCGCCCGAACTCGTCCCCGCGCCGCCCGGCAGCTGAACGCTGTGCGTGCCGTCGAAAATGACGGGATAGCCGAAGCTGCGCATGATGGGGAAGGAGCGCATATCCACGACGAGGTTGTTGTAGCCGAAGCTCTCGCCGCGCTCCGTGAGGAGGATGCGGTCGCTGCCGCTCTCGTGAATCTTGTCAACGACGTTGCGCATATCGTTCGGCGAGAGGAACTGCCCCTTCTTCACGTTGACGACCGCACCCGTCTGCGCCGCTGCGTGCAGGAGATCGGTCTGACGCGAGAGAAATGCGGGAATCTGAAGGATGTCCGCGACCTTTGCCACGGGCTCCGCCTGCGAGGTTTCATGGATGTCCGTCACGACGGGTACATGGAGTTCATCGCGGATCGCCTTCAGGATCTTCAGCCCCTCCTCAAGCCCCGGCCCGCGGAAGCTGTGGTAGGCGGAGCGGTTCGCCTTGTCAAAGGATGCCTTGAATACGTAGGGAATGCCGAGACGATCCGCAATCTCCTTGATGCCGCGCCCGATCAGGAGGGAGCGCTCAAGCCCCTCAAGGACACAGGGTCCCGCGAGAAGCACCAACGGCTCGCCGCCGCCGATCTCAAAATTCGCCAGCTTCACTTTGTTCATCTTCATGGCTCCTTTCAACAATCATGCTATCGTCCGCATCCATAAAATGCGAAATTCACAATCATTATTATAGAATTTTCACGCGAAAAGGTCAATGAATCCCACGTCTTATGTATTCCTCATTGACGGCTGCAAGATCCTCCTCGGTGTCAACACCGATAAAGACCGCGTCCGTCTCGATGACGCGGATCGTATGCCCATTCTCAAGCGCACGCAGCTGCTCAAGGGACTCGGAGAGTTCGAGCGGGGTCTGCGCCATGCGTGCATAACTGAGCAAGAAATCTCGACGATACGCATAGATACCGATATGCTTGTATACCTTCGCGCCTTCATTCCGCGCGTACGGGATGCGAACGCGGGAGAAGTAGAGGGCGTTGCCCGAACAGTCGGTAATGACCTTGACATTGTTCGGATTCGCCATCTCCTCCTCATCCGTGAGCAGGGTCTTTGCCGTCGCCATCGGCAATGTTTCATCTGCGAGGAAAGGCTCGACGAGTGCATCGATCACCGCAGGATCAATGAGCGGTTCGTCGCCCTGCACATTGATGATGAGATCGTAGTCCGTCATTTTCTCCGCGACCTCGGCGAGGCGATCCGTCCCTGTCGCATGGTCGACGCGTGTCATGACGGCACGTCCGCCGTGCTCCTCGACAGCGGCGCAGATGCGCTCATCGTCCGTTGCAACGACGACATCCTGTACGAGCTTTGCCCGCACGGCACGCTCGTAGACGCGCACGATCATGGGCTTCCCCGCGATGTCGCGCAGGGGTTTTCCCGGCAGACGCGTGGATGCGTAGCGCGCGGGGATAATGCAGAGAACTTTCATACGATCACCTTCACAAGACTATACTAAACCGCAGGTCTCAGCTTCGCCGCAAGCTGCTCCTCAAGGGTGCGGAAGAACGCCTCCTGCCCCTTCTGGAACGTCACCTCAACGGAGATGACATACATCGGGATGCGCCACTTCGCGCGAACGACATCCGCCGGCACCTTCACCGCGTCCTTCTCCGTGATGACAATTGCCTCGACCCCGAGTGTCTCTGCACGGTACAGCACCTCCGCCATATCGCGCTCGCCGTAGTCATGGTGATCGGGATAGCGCATACTCTCCACCATCTCGACCCCGAGATCGGCAAGCGTCTGCTCAAACGAGGCGGGGTTGCCGATCGCCGAGACGGCGAGCACCTTCTTGCCCTCCATCTCCGTGACGGGCACGCCGCCCGCCGCGATGTCCTCGTACCAGTCCGAGAGGCGCACGAACTGGCGCGGCTGATGGATGCTCTCAAGGATGAGCCCGTCCTGATTGTAGCTGCGAAACGTCTCCCAGATGTGCTGAATCGCGCCCGGCGCCGCCTGATCGACCTTCGTCATGAGGCAGACATCCGCACGGTCGATATGCGAAAGCGGCTCGCGCAGCGTCCCGCGCGGCAGGAGATAGCCGTTGCCGAACACGTTCACCGCATCCACGAGCAAAATGTCCATATCCCGCGCGAGCTGCCAGTGCTGATAGCCGTCGTCGAGAATCGCCACCTCTGCACCGAAATGCTCAATCGCATAGCGTCCCGTCACTGCGCGCTGCGGTCCGATGAGCACGGGAACATTCGGCAGATGCTTCGCCAGCATAAACGCCTCATCGCCCGCTGTCACCGCATCCATCTTGAGCGTGTGCCCGTCGGATACAATGCCAACCTCGCCGCGCCACTTTGCACGGTAGCCACGGTTGAGAATCGCGACGCGGTAGCCCATCGCGTGAATCGCACGCGCGAGATGCTGTGCCGTCGGTGTCTTGCCCGTCCCGCCGACGGTGACGTTGCCGAGACTGATGACGAAGCAGGGCAGCTGCTCCTTCTTCGCCCAACCGAGACGATACATCGTGAGCTTCAGATTGACGAGCTGCTCATAGATCAGAGAAAACGCATAGAAAACCCCCATGATAAGACGGCGCGAAACGCCGCGCACGTCCTTGTCATGAACAAGATCAATGAAAAACGTCTGGAAATTCGCGACCTTCTGCGTCGCGCGTACGCGATGCGCACTGATGCGCTCCTGCGCACGCAGAGCACGCCGCGCCTCGTACGCCGCAAGCAGATCCACAAGGATCTGCGCCGACTTTGCCGACGCGCCCTTGTTCTCGTTGATGATGGCAAGCGTCTCGCGCTCCAGACGTTCCCGCTCATACGCATCCCCAAAGAGGCGCAGCGTCTCGCGCGTCAGCTCCGCGCCGTTCGCGACCGTCACGACGGCGTTGCGGTTGCGAAAAAGCGCGTGGATGTCCTTGAAGTTGAACATCTGGTTGCCGACGATGATTGCCTTGCCGTGTGCCGCGGGTTCGAGGATGTTGTGCCCGCCGTGCGGGATGAGGCTGCCGCCGATGTAGATCACATCGCCGAGCCCGTAGACGCGCCCGAGCTCGCCGACCGTGTCGAGAATGACGATGTCCTCGCCGCCCGCCACCCCTTTTTGGAGGTTCTTGCGCGTGTTGACCGTAAAGCCCGCCTTGCGGCAAAGGTGTTCGACCTCCATCGTCCGCAGCACCTCGCGCGGTGCAATGATGAGCCGCACCCCCGGCTCGCGCTCGCGTACGGCGGCAAACGCCGCGAGCACCAGTTCCTCCTCGCCGCGATGCGTCGAACCGGCGATCATGATGTGGCTTGCGCCCGCAAGACCCAGTTCCTCGATGAGTGCCGCCCGCTCTTCCATGCTGACGCTCGTATACGCCTGATCGAACTTCGTGTTGCCCGTAACCGTGACGAGCTCGCGCGGCGCTCCGAGACGCATGATGTAGTCCGCGTCGATGCTCGACTGCATGGCGAAGCATTTCACCGTCCCGATCATCTCACGCAGCATCCCGAGCAGGTACTTGTACTGTTTCACGCTGCGGTCGCTGATGCGCCCGTTGACCATCATGACGGGAACATCAAGCTGCTTCGCCTTCTTGAGGAAGTTCGGCCACAACTCCGTTTCCACAGGCAGGAATACGCGCGGACGGATGCGCCCGACGACGCGCGAGGCGAGGAAGGGCAGGTCAAGCGGGAAGTAGATGATCGCGTCCGCATCCTTGATGATGCGGTGCGCCATCTCATAGCCGCCCGTCGTAACGACCGAAACGAGGATGGGGCTGTTGGGGAATTTTTTTCGGAACTCGCGGACGAGCGGGCTCGTCGCCACAATCTCGCCCACGGATGCCGCGTGTACCCAGATCGCGTTTTTCCCCGCCACCTTGTCGATGGTGTCCTGCGGATAGAAGCCGAAGCTCTGCTTGATGCGCTCGACAAAGCCGCGCTCGCGTGTCGCACGCAACATGAAGATCGGTATGATGATGGTGACGATGAGGATTGCCGCTAGATTGTAGAGAAATCTCATAATCACTCTCCCCGAAACTGAATGTCATAGAGATGCTGATAGAGCCCGCCCCGCGCAAGCAGTTCCTCGTGCGTCCCCTGCTCCACAATGTGACCGCCGTCGATCACATAGATGCGGTCGGCGTGAAAGACCGTCGAAAGGCGGTGTGCGATAACAAAGCTCGTACGCCCGACCATCAAGTTGTCGAGCGCCGCTTGTACGATCTTCTCACTCTCTGTATCGAGCGCAGAGGTCGCCTCGTCGAGGATGAGGATGCGCGGATCTTTGAGGATTGCACGCGCAATCGCAATGCGCTGCCGCTGTCCGCCCGAGATGCTGACCCCGCGCTCGCCGATCTCGGTATCATAACCGTGCTCCAGCTCCATGATGAAGTTGTGCGCGTTTGCCGCACGCGCCGCCTCCTCGATCTCCGCATCCGTCGCATCGAGCCGCCCATAGCGGATGTTCTCGCGGATGGTGGTGGAGAACAGCATCGTCTCCTGCGGCACAAGTCCGATCTGTCCGCGAAGGGAGGCGAGCGTCACGTCGCGGATGTCGTGTCCGTCGACAGTGATCGTGCCGCTGTCCACCTCGTAGAAACGCGGGATAAGGTTCGCAATCGTGGATTTGCCCGCACCCGATGGACCGACAAAGGCGATCATCTCGCCCGGCGCCGCTTCGAGTGAAATACCATCGAGCGCACGCCGCCCCTCCTTGTAGGAGAAGGTGACGTTTTCAAAGCGCACGCGCCCCTCCACGGGCGGGAGCGGCTTTGCGGTGGGGCTGTCCGTAATGCTTTCCTCAAGATCGACCACGGCAAAGACGCGGTCAACCGCCGCCATTGCCTTTTGGAGGTTGCCGTAGATGCGCGAGAGACGCTTGACAGGGTTCGCGAGGTTGACGGCGTACGTGAGGAACGCGACGAATGCGCCCGCCGTGATGTCGCCGCTCAAGACCTCGTAGCCGCCGAACCAGACGATGAACGTCACGGCAATCGCCGCAAGGAACTCGACCGTGGGTGTGAGCATACTCGTCTGCTGGACGTTCTTCATCACCGCCTCGAAATTGCGCTGATTGCTGTGCACAAAACGCTCGATTTCGTAGTCCTCGCGCACGAACGATTTCACGACGCGCGTCGCGGAAAAGCTCTCCTGCAGGAGCGCCGTGATCTCGGCAAGGCGCACCTGAATGACATTGCTCGACTTCTTGATCTTGCGTCCGAAGATCTTCATCGCCTGCCCGACCATCGGAATGACGACGAGGGTCAGGAGCGAGAGTTTCCAATCGAGGTAGAACATGAGGGCGAGCGAGCCGATGAGGATACATCCCTCGGTCACGAGGTCGATGAGGTTGTCCACGAGCGCGGACTGGATCGCCGCGACATCGTTCGTGACAAAGCTCATGATCTCGCCCGTCTGGTGGCGGTCGTAGTACGCGAGCGGCATCCGCTGAAATTTGCGGAACATGACCTCACGCACGTCGATGATAACCTTCTGTCCGATGTAGGAGACGAGGTAGGACTGCCCAAAGTAAAAAATCCCGCGCAGGAAAAAGATCACGACGATGCCGATGCAAATGGCGTTGAGGAGCGCCATGTTCTTGTCTGCGAGTACGTCGTCGATCATGTCCTTGATGATCCACGGGACGTAGAGGTTCGCCGCCGAGGCGAGGATGATGCACACGATGGCAAGCCCGAACTTGTTCACGTACGGGCGCATATAGGCGAGCAGTCTCGTATAATTCTTCATAGTTCTCCTAGTGGAAAATGTATTATGCGTGCTTTCCCAGCGCGAGAATCTTCTCCGCGACGCGTCGCGCGGCGTGCGGCTCTCCGAGGAGGGCGACGGCACGCGCAAGCCGCTCCGTCACATAGTCGCGCGGTGCGCCGTCCATGATGATCCGCTCCATCGCCTCCGCGATGCGTTCCGGCTGTACGGCATCCTGTAAAAGCTCTGTCTCGAACGTCTCTCCGACGAGAATGTTCGGCAGCGAGAAGCGCGGCACGTCGACGAGCAGCCGCCCAACGAGGTAGGAGAGCGCAGACATCCGGTAGAGGACGACAGCAGGAAGCCCCATGATTGCCGCCTCCATGACGACCGTCCCCGATGCTGCGATTGCCGCACGCGCGATCCCCATAAGCGCATAGCGTGCGTCATGGGTGAGCGTGACCTCCACGGAGGAGTTCGCAAGATGTTTCTCGATCTGCGCGACATCCACGCCGCCCGCGACGGGCAGGAAGAACCGTCGTGCCGCATCCTGTGCCGCAAGCATCTCCGCCGCGCCGAGCATGGGCGGGAGCAGCCGCTCGATCTCCTCACGGCGGCTGCCGGGCATGAGGAGGATCGGAATGTCGTCCGCACCGATGCCAAAGTGGTTGCGTGCCTCCTCCGTCCCCATCTCTGCGTGTACCGTGTCGATCAGCGGATTGCCGACAAAGGAGATGTTCGCCCCCGCAGCCTCATACGGCGGCAGCTCGTGCGGGAAGATCGCAACGATCTCATCGGCGAGCGCGGCACAGGACTTCGCGCGTCCCTTGCGCCACGCCCATGCAGAGGGCGGAATATAAGAAAAAACGGGGATTCCCCGCTCTTTCGCCCGCGCCGCGAGCCGCCAATTAAAATCCGGATAGTCAATGATAACGAGCACATCCGGACGCTCCTCCTCCATGAGGCGCGTGAGGTCGTCAAGAAGGGCAAAAATGCGTCGGAGGTTCAACAGAACCGCCGAAATGCCCATGACGTTATAGTCTGCATAGTTCTGACGGAGGACGACACCTGCCGCCTCCATCTCTGCACCGCCGAAGCCGATCAGCGAAGCAGCGGGGTCGAGCGCACGCAGCTCACGCGCAAGCACCGCCCCGTGAAGATCGCCGGAGGTCTCCCCCGCCGAAAGCATGATTTTCAAGTGGGCAAGACCTCCTTGCTGTGCTGTCATACAGAAGTGCGTATCCCACGCGAACACCTCGTTACGCAAGTGATCGTTTGCTTATTCGCCTAAATACCTGCGGACTTCTTAAACGCGCTTCGCTTGAACGAAAGAAATCCGCAGGGGGCGAAACGCACACTTTACTCACTTGCTCCACTAGGGTTCGCTTTGGGACATCGCACTGCCCCTCTCAACTCTTAGTCACATCGCCGCAATTGTAATGCCGTTCGCCTCGGCGAGCGCCACCGCACGCTCCTTGTCGATAAAGAGCGTCTTGTCCGCCTCAATGACAAGTGCCGATGCCTTTGCCGCGACGATCGATTCAATCGTATCAAGCCCCACCGCCGGCACATCGAAACGGCTGTCCTGCTGCGGCTTTGCCGCCTTCGCAACGACCGCGCCGCCGCCCGCAAGCTGCCCGCCGCGTCGGATACACGCATCTGTGCCCTCGATTGCCTCAAGTGCCATTACCGCGCGGTCTTTCACCACGGCAGTCTGCCCCACATCGAGCCGCCCGATCTCGCGTGCCATCATAAGTCCATACTCCATATCCGCACGCTCGGCATCGCTCGGTGCGCGGCTCGTCAGCACGCCCACGGGCGGCATCAGCGGACGGATGAGCGCCGTCTGATCGAGCGGGGTCACACCGACCTTCATGAGTGCGCCGACGAACATCATCATGATCGTATCGTCGTTCTGGTTCGGCAGCTGCATGAGCATTCCGCGCAGCATCTCATCGGGCTGAATCTGCCCCGTAAAGAGCAGTTCCTTTGTCACCTTGCCGATCATCGTGACCTTGCCGATGCTTTCCTGCTGCAAATACGCCAGAATGGAGGCAATCGAGCCGATGCTGATCTCACGATAGACCGATGCAGCCTCCTTCAGCGCGGGATCACAGTCCGGCAGGAGCGCGATTGCGTGTACCTCAAATCCCTGCGCACGCGCCGCACGCGCACACGCGGCGGGCAGATGTCCGACACCCGCGAGCAGACCCAGTTTTTCCATCATTATCCCTCACTCATCCTCATGACGTTCACGGCAGATCCCACGCTCCGCATTGCGGAGGAAACGCAGGAGATGATCGACCTCCTCGCAGGAGTCCACCTCCTGTTCGATGACCGCAATCGCCTGTGTGAGGTTCAGCCCCGAACGGTAGAGAATCTTGTATGCCTGCTTGATGCGGCGGCGCACGTCAATCGGAATGCCCGCGCGCGAGATGCCGACGCTGTTCAGCCCCACGGCACGCGCGGGGTGTCCGTCCACCATCGTAAACGGCACAACATCCTGCACGAGCTTCGACGTGCCGCCGATCATCGCATTGCGCCCGATCTTCACGAACTGATGCACGCCCGCCATACCGCCGATCACAACGCCGTCCTCAACGATGGCGTGCCCCGCGAGCATCGCCGCATTGCTCATGATAATGCGGTTGCCGAGCACGCAGTTGTGCGCGATATGTGTGTACGCCATCAGCAGACAGTCATCGCCGATGCGCGTTTCCTCACCCTCGCCCGTGGCACGGTGCACCGTCGCACACTCGCGGATCGTCGTACGGTCGCCGATGAACGTATAGCTTTTCTCACCCTTGAACTTCAGATCCTGCGGTATCTCGCCAATCGACGCGCCTTGGAAAATATGGCAGTCACGGCCGATCTGCGTCCACTCCTTGATAACGACGTGCGGACCGATCTTCGTCCCCTCGCCGATCTGGACATGATCCGAGATGACCGCATAGGGACCGATCTCCACGTTCCTTGCGATGCGCGCCGTCGGCGCAACCACCGCCGTTTCGTGGATGTAGGCAAGTACCTTGCTGCTGCCTGTCATCTATTTCAACTCCTTCAGCCCCAAACAAAATCGGGGCAGACATATCCACTCTCTGTTAATATCCGGCAGGAGAGGTGATTTTTCACATGGGAAAATCAGCCGTTAACGCCGAATAATCCTGTTTATCGGTGGATTATGTCCGGTTTTCCTGCATTGATCGCTTTATTTTAGAGTTCATCCCCATTTTTCAGTGCAAACTTGAAATCCGCCGAAGCGACAAGCTCATCGTTCACATAGGCATCCGCGTGCAGCACGCCAAACACACCGCGCACGCGCACGAGCTCCGCCTTCGTCACAACGACATCGCCGGGGACGACGGGACGCTTGAACTTCACATTCTCCATCCCGCCAAAGAGCGCGATCTTGCCGCGATGCTCCTCGGGATAGAGCATCGTCACGCCGCCCACCTGCGCCATGCCCTCAAGGAGCAGAACGCCGGGCATGATCGGATGCCCCGGGAAATGCCCGAGGAAAAACGGCTCGTTCATCGTCACGCACTTGATGCCCGTCGCCGATTTGAACGGCACTAGTTCCGTGATCCGATCCACGAGCAGCATCGGCGGGCGATGCGGCAGAATCTGCTGAATCTCATTGATGTCCAAAGTCATGCTAGTTCCTCTCCTCTGCAATCTGTTTTGCCAGTGCCGTGTTCAGCGCGTGCCCCGACGCAACGGCAACGATATGACCGCGAATCATCCCCGCGAGGCGCAGATCCCCGAGCACATCGAGAATCTTGTGGCGCACGAGCTCGTTCGGGAAGTTCAGCGGATTCATCCACCCCTCGTCGTTGTAGACAATCACCGTTTCGAGCGAGCCGCCAAGGCCGAGACCGTTTGCCTGCAGTGCTTTGACTTCCTTCTCGTAGGCAATCGTCCGCGCGGGTGCAATCTCGCGCTCGTATGCCTCGGGTGTCACCTCGATATCGTAGTACTGCACACCGATGAGCGGATGCTCGTTCAGCGATGTAAACGAGACACGCAGCCCCTCATAGGGCAGCGCCATGATGAAATGACTGCCGTCGTCCACGCGATAGACGCGGTCGATCACCGTCACGCGACGCTCCGCATCCTGCTCCACCGTCCCCGCCTCCGCAATCAAGCGAAAGAACGTACGCGCACTGCCGTCCACCACGGGCGGCTCCTCCGCGTCGAGCAGGACAAGACAGTTGTCAATGCCATGCACGTGGAGCGCACTCATCAGATGCTCAATCGTAAAGAATTTCAGCGTCCCCGCACCGATCGTCGTCGCTCGAAGCGTCGCCGTCACATGCGCCGCCGTTGCCGCGACAGGCAGAGCCTCAGGCAGATCGGAGCGCATGAACTGTATCCCCGTCCCCGGTGCGGCGGGAGCGAGTTCCATATGTACCGGCTTCCCCGAGTGCAGTCCGATGCCGTCATAGACCACACGCGCCGCCAGTGTTCTCTCTCTTTGCAAGCGTTATCCTCCTCGGACACTCACTATAGTTCGTTACCATGATACTAAAATTTTATAGAAGTTGCAAGAAAAAACACGATTTGACACGAATCGGGACATCTGTTATTATAATGTCAAGCATATTAGCTTCCATTATCGGGGATGTAATGGTCTCGACGGGGATGGGTAGTATGTGGACAGCGAGCCGGGGGGTCATCAACCCGTTAGTAAGGTGAACACTTTTATTAAACATAAAAGCAAACGAAGACTACGCTCTGGCGGCTTAAGCCAGCCCCTTTCCGTCTGCCTCCCGCACGGATGGAGCAAGGGGTCAAACGCGGGATACCTGAGAGCCATCGCACGATAACTCTCACGGGAACCTCATCGTGATCGGTGCAGGACAGCCTGTCTGCGGGCGGCACTCCACCTAAACCAAAGCACAGACTGCGCTCGGAGAAATCCATGTAGTATTATCTTCGGACAGGAGTTCGATTCTCCTCATCTCCACCAATTCGACTGCAGAGCCGCCCATCCGGGCGGTTTTTTGTTGTATCAAAAGAAAAAGGGGGTGTGCACCGAAGTCGAAAAACTTCGGTGCACACCCCCGATCAATTTATCGCTCGTCGGCGAAGATAATGGTCTCCTCTGCCTCGCTCATCGTGAGCGGCTGCATCGGATCCTCTGCATACGTCGCAACATCGACCGCGTCCTCCGTTGACACAACCGTTGTCGTATCCTGTGCCGTCGCCATGCGGTTCGTCGTATCGTCGGCATTGATAACCGTCTGCATCAGCGTATATTTCTCAGCATCCGAAATGTTCGACGCTTTGTTGATCGCTTGCATTGCTCCCATAATAACACCAATCGAGGCGCGTCCGTTCGGGCTCTTCTGACTCAGCTCACGCATCTGGATGGTGAGATTCTCGCGGCGTTCGACGGCATTGTGACTTGCCTCAAGAGCGGCACGCGCCTTGCGCTCTCCCATCTCCATATTCTCCGCATCACTTGCAGGGACATCCTCGCCCGCAGGAGAAACAGACGGCATCGGCGAGACGGGCACGTCGGGGAGCTTCGGCAGAGCAGGGACGGCGGGAGCGGTGCTCACCACCTTAAAACGATCCATCTCGACATTATTCAGTTTGACATGGGAATCCACGTCACGTTGAAGCGAAACAACTGAACCGTCCGTACGATGTGATACCCCACCAGTCATTAGCACACCTTCTGAGGCGACCGTACTGCCCTTTGTATTCCCCTTCCAAACACCAACAGCCCCCGCAGAAAAACTAACATACTGTTTTCCGCTGACGGACGAATCCCAGACGTTAATCTTATGATCTGCTGTAGTAGCAACCAGTTTTCCTTCACCTGTATCAGGATCGGCGTTTATATCGTCGTAGGTATGCAGTGCACCGAAACTAAGATTCGCCCCCGTGATCGCCGAATCGTTGACAATATTGGTCGTACCGCTATTGGTGGAAAGGAAGCCTCTTTTTTCATCTACGGCAAGCTTTGTATGATCGATACGGAGTGCATTGTCAACAGTTGCTGTCTGTGTTTCCCTATCCTTTGTCAGCATCCACGTCTGAAGAGCGTGAATCAGAGCCTCCCGTGTTTGAATGTCTGAGTCCTTCAGCTGGACGTTTCCACCAAACATACGCATATTATCCGCTTTGATATGCACCCCGTCCGTACGTAGGGCATTCCCCGCCACCGCCGCAACATCTCTCCGATATACTCCGTCATACATACGCTGCGCAGCCACAACATTGAAGCTGCCGGAAGCATCCACCTCTGTTCCATTTAGATTCACTGTCGAACCGGTCAGTGTGAATGAATCATCATCCGACTTGGTTTTCCCCGTCAGTGTTCCTCCCTCGACGGTGAGCGCATTGCCCTTTGTTGTACGCCACTCGTCGGAAACACTCTTAGGTTCATATTCCTTCTCCGCATTGGAAATACGCTCCGTATACTGCGCAGCAGAGATATTTCCTGTGACATCGGATTCCAGTGCAGAATCCTTCATTGTCACCTTGCCGCCATTGATATAGAACCACGCATAGTTGCCGCCGCCCTGCTGATTCAGCGTCACATGGTTCAGCGTCACGGTGTTGTCCAGCCCAGCGCGATGCACCTGCACAGCACGTCCGTGATCCATATCACCAGTCTGCTGATAATCCTGTTCTCCGCGAATCTCGATCTTACTGCCGATGATCGTGCTGTTCTTCAGATCGACCTTGCCGCCCGAGAGACTGTACTGTCCACTTCGTCCTGTAAAACCGTTCGCCGAAAGCACATTCGTTGCATCCGCATCTTCACGATAGGCATTGCCGTTGTAACCCGCCTGCTTGACCGCCATTGCCTCGAACTTTCCACCGCTGCTGACAACAGCCCTGTCCAGATTCACCGATGAGCCGACCACACGAATATCGGCATCGTTGTAGACGTTCATCGTCCCGTGGAACTCCGCCGTATTGTCCTTTGTCGTCGTGACGCGCACGGGCTGCGTTTCCCCATCCTTGGGATCCATCCACATATGTGCGCGATCCCCCGCAAAGATCAGCGCATAGTGTTTGTACCCGGTCCTTTTGTCCGAGGGATTGAATATCACGCCATCGGCGACAACAACCTTACCGCCGTAGATATTCAGCGTATTGCCAACACCAATCTTCGCCCCGCTGTCGATCGTGACCGCCTTAACCCCCTGCGCCCCTTGTGCCAGCGTATAGTTGCTCCCGCTCGCCGCAGCGTTAAAGTCCCCCGAGCTCATCGCAAGGGTCGAGAGCGTAATATTCGCCGCGTCAATGGACGCATTGCCGCCGATATGGATACCGTTCGGATTGACGACGAAGAGGGGATGTGCGCCCGTCTGCGTCATCGTGCCGAGGAGCTCGGACACCTTGTCACTCGTCACACGGTTGAGCAGTGCGCCCGCCGCCGTGTTGAAGTTCAGCAGTTCCCCCTTCCCGATGCTGAAATCGTTCCAGTTGATGATGCTGTTCGTCTGTGCCGTAATCGTTGCGCCGCTGCCGACCTGCACAAGATTGCCCGCACTGATGTCCACGCGCCCCTGCTCGACGACACCGCCCGAGGGCATTGCAAACACCGAACTACTGAGCGCAAGTGTGATAAGTGCCGTAAGCGTGCTCCTACGGAGATTCTTCTTCCATTTCGTAGTCATGCGAGACCTTCCTTTCCCCTATCGCTTTTAGAAGCTCATGCTTGCCGAGAAGTTCCACGGACGGCGGTTCTGGCGCAGTGTACTAAGATCAACCTTGTTTGCCTCCTTGATGATGTGCGCATAGTCCACCGCGAGGGACAGCCCGCTGCGCGGATTGGTATAGCGAACACCGAGACCAATCGAGCCGATGGTATCGTGGTCGAAGCCGACGCTGCGCGGGTTCGCGTTGTTCCACAGCCACGCATAGTCCGTAAACGCGACGAAGCGCAGCCCCTTGTCCACCTCGGGCGTATAAATTTCGATCTTGCCGACGATGCCCTTGTCCGCGCTCATCGCACGCTCATCAAAACCGCGCACGCTCGTCGCACCACCCGCACCGATCTGCTCGGCGGAGATGATGTGCTGCCCCGTATACTGCCCCGTGAGGCTTACTCCTGTAATCCAATCGCTCTGCGAGCGTGCCTGATAATTCACACCTGCACGCAGGAGGAGGAACTGCGCATCGCTCCCCGGCGTGATGTTCGCGTACTCCTTTTCATCACCGCTTACATTCGCCGCAAGTCCGACATTGTAGCCGAACGTGGAGTTCTCCCTGCGCTCCCGATGACTAAAATCCATCGAGGCAAGGATCACGCGGTAGTCGTTGCGGTAGTTGATCGGTGTTCCACTGAAACTGAAGCCATAGTCGCTGCGCATCTTGCGATACCCGATGCCAAAGTCGAGGATGTTCTTCGTACGCGAGGTATAGGTAAGGAACTGGCGATAGTGCAGATCGAGCGCAAGGCTCTTGCCCGCGAGATCCAAGTCGAGTAGTCCGGGGTACGGCTGCATATCGTCGATATGGACGTTCCCGTAGCTCGCCTGTACGGAGATCTCACTACCCATCTCGGGCAGGAGCTTCCGATAGGCGACGGCTCCCGTCTTGACATCGGAGAAATGTCCCGGTGAGGTGACGACGGAGACACCGAGGGTGTCCGCTTCCCCCGAAACATTGTTGTTCACATAGGTGAGTGAGGAACGCACCTGTCCCGTGTACTTCGTCCCCGTGTTGCTGATGCCCAGACGGAAATGATCGTTGTCCTGTGCGTCTGCGTGGACGAGCACACGATAGCCGCCCGTACCGTCCGGGGTGAACTCCGTGACAAAGACGAGAGCCCCCGTGTCGTTGACCGTCTGGATCTGCTGTGAGAGACGCTTGATGCTCACGGTCTCCTGTTTCAGCTCCGGCAGAAGGACGAGAAGCCGCTCGGGCTTCAGTTCGAGTGTGCCGCTCACCGCGATCTCGCTGACACGGACGCGCTCACGATGCATCTCCATCTGCGGCGCATTCCCCTCGGCGGCGTGACGTACAGCGATCTCGGAGCGTTCGATTTCGCGCTGTGCGCTCCGATCCTCCTGTGCGGCAGCATCCGCCCCCACGCCATAGAGAAAAATTCCGCCTGCCAACAGTGCTGCGGCAATTCTTTTGGAATGAGCTTCCTTGTTCATCTCCCGACCAACCTTTCCTTAGTCACCTATGTGCATCATACAACTTATCCACAATTTTATGTGTATTAGAATTATAGCACGTTCCACCCCCCCGTCTACTATATTCTTTACATCCTTATATATCGGCCAACAAAAAGAACCGCCGCACACTTTCGCGTACGACGGTTCTTTCATTTACTTACAGCTTGTTCTTCAGTTTCTCAAGGTCGGGGAACAGATCCCCGATGGAGTTTGAGAGCCCCGCACTGGGTTCGAGGATCTCAAGGACGGGACGCATGGTCTCGCGGAATTTCGCGTCGTCCTGCATGAGTGAGAGGACGGCGCTCGTGTTGCGCGCATCGGCGAGCGCCGAGTGCTGACTGCCCTCAAAGCTGCGCCCCATCGCGCCGAGCGCGTGTTTCAGCGCGAGGCTGTTGTGCAGCCCCAGACGATCGTCAAATGCCTGTTGGAGATCGACCCAACGCACATCGAGCCAGCTCACATCGAAATCGGGCAGTTTCAATCGGCATTCCTTACGCAGCTGCTTGATGTCGGACATACTCCACGAGTAGATCTTTGTCTCCGCCGCGCCAATCCACGCGACGAAGCTGTGAAAGCTCTCGGAGAATGCAGGCCGCCCTGCGACTTTCTCCTGTGTGATGCCCGTGAGCTCGGTGATGTGCTTTTTCACCATCCCGTACTCGGGACAGACATAGCACTGGAACTCGTCCTCCTGCTCGAAGTGCTCGTTCAGACGGACAGCGCCGATCTCGATGATCTCCCCGTTGAGCTTTCTGCGGATGTCCCTGTGCTCCTTCGCGACAGGGTTCATCTCAAGGTCTACGACGATGTGTTTCATGGGCAATCCTTACTTTCGAAAAAATCTGCCGTAAATGACGCGCGGCAGAGGGTGTTGCGGTGTTTTATGGCGCTGCCAAACGGCGCGCGTTTGCTGCATCAGCTGTTTCATGTTTGTATTATCATAGCACAATATTTTCAGAAAATCAATGTATAGGCATTTCGTCCTATATGCCCCTGTTTTCTTTTCCTAAAAACGTGGTAAAATACAGATGGACGGAGGGGGACTGCAGATGAACTGGAAAGTGATACTCGCGCTGCTGACGTGCAATGTGCTCTTTATGTCGGCAAGCTATACGATGATTATTCCGTTCCTGCCGATGTACCTGACGCATGAGCTCGGCGTGTCGGATGCCTCGGTCAATCTCTGGGCGGGGCTGGCGTTCTCCGTGACGTTCCTCGTTTCTGCGGTGATGGCGCCGATCTGGGGGCGCATGGCGGATCGCCGCGGGAAACGGCTCATGGCGATGCGTGCGAGCCTCCTCATCTCGATCAGTTACCTGCTCGGCGGCGTTGTCACCTCGCCCGAGCAGCTTGTCCTCGTCCGTGTCTTTCAGGGATTCGCGTCGGGGCTGTGGCCGATGGATCTGGCGATCATGACGCTCTATGCGCCGCGCGAGCGCCTCGGCTTCTCCCTCGGCATCCTACAGGGTACGCTGACGGCGGGCGGCGTGGTCGGACCTCTGCTCGGCGGGGTGCTCGCGGAGGTGTTCGGGATGCGTGCGAGCTTCTACGTCGGAGGGCTGGCACTCTTCATCAATTTCCTCGCGTTCACCTTTATCATCAAGGAGCCGCCGATGCCGCAGGATGCCGCGCCGCTCACGGCGGAGGAAAAGAATCCGTGGCATCTCTGGCGCATTCCCATCCTGCGCACGATGATGATTGTGAGCACGCTCGCGCAGATGACGACGTTCATCCTCATGCCCGTTCTCACAACCTACATCAAGTATCTTGCAGGCGACATGGAGAACATCGTACTTGTCGCAGGGATTGTCTTTTCACTCGGCGGGATTGCGGGCGCGATTGCCGCGCCGCTCTGGGGTATCTTCGGAGCGCGGCACAGCTATTTCCGCGCGATGTGTCTTGCAATGTTCTGCGCGGGGACGATGCTCACGTTGCAGGGGATTCCCGATACGCTCGTCCCGTTCGCGGCGATGCAGTTCGGTGTCGGGCTCTTCCTCGCGGGCATCCAGCCCTCGCTGAATGCGGTCATTGCACAGCACACGCCCGCGCAGCTCAAGGGCAGCGTGTTCGGTATGCTCTTCGCCGCGCAGCAGGTCGGCGGGTTCACGGGGCCGCTGCTCGGCGGCGTGGTCGCGACCTATCTCGGGATGCACGATCTCTTCCCGATGGGCGGCGTGCTCCTCATCACACTTGCGCTGTTTGTGTGGTGGAGGTATATACACAAAAAAAGTGCAATATAAAAATGCGGTACGAAGTCAAAACAGCTTCGTACCGCATTTTTCGTTGGCGCAATCAAGGCTTTAGAGCCACTCCTTACAGATGCGCAAGCACCGCATCCGCCATCTCGCGCGTGCCGACCTGCGTGCAGCCCGTATCCGCGATGTAGATGTCCGCCGTGCGTTTGCCGTCCGCGAGTGCCGCGTCCACCGCCGCCTCGACCGCAGCGGCAGCCTCCTCCTCATGGAGGGCATAGCGCAGGAGCATCGCCGCCGAGAGGATCGTCCCAAGGGGGTTTGCGATGCCCCGCCCTGCGATGTCGGGCGCACTGCCGTGAATCGGCTCAAAGAGGCTCGTCCCCGTGCCGATCGACGCGGACGGCATCAGCCCGATCGAGCCGCCGATGACCGCCGCCTCATCGGAGAGAATGTCGCCGAAGAGGTTGCCCGTCACGATCACATCGAACTGCGTCGGACGCACGGCAAGCTGCATGGCACAGTTGTCCACATAGAGATGGTCGAGTTCGACATCGCCGTACTCCGGTGCAAGTGCCGTCACCGTACGCCGCCAGAGGCGCGAGGTCGCGAGCACGTTCGCCTTGTCCACGGACGTGACCTTGCCGCGTCTGAGACGCGCCGTCTCGAACGCAAGGCGTGCGATGCGCTCCACCTCGGGCACGGAGTAGTTCTCCATGTCCCACGCACGCTCTCTTCCGTCCACCTGCTCGGACTCGCATTTCTCGCCGAAGTAGATGCCGCCGATCAGCTCGCGTACAATGACGAGATCGACACCGCGCACGAGTTCCGGCTTCAGCGGCGAGTGCTCAATGAGCGCGTCCGCGACCTTCACGGGACGCAGATTCGCATACAGCCCGAGCCCCTTGCGGAGACCCAAAATCGCACGCTCGGGACGCAGGGCAGGCTCCACGCTGTCCCACTTCGTCCCGCCGACCGCGCCGAAGAGCACTCCGTCCGATGCCTTGCAGACCGCGAGCGTGTCCTCGGGCAGCGGCGTGCCATATTTATCGTACGCCGTGCCGCCCGCGTCGCGCGTTTCGTAGGTCAGACCGAGCGCGAATTTCGCATCGACGGCACTCAGAACGCGTACGGCTTCCTCGGTGATCTCCTGCCCGATGCCGTCGCCCGGGACGACTGCAATCTTATACGCCATGACGGAAACCTCCATTCTCACGGATATAGTTCAGAAGTCCGCCCGCACGCGCAATGTCCTGCACGAAGCCCGGCAGGGGATGCGCATGGAACGTGTCGCCCGTCGTCAGATTCTCGATTGCCCCCGTCGCCGTATCCACGCGCAGACGGTCGCCCGCGCTGATCTTCTCCACATCGTCGCCGATCTCAAGGAGCGGCAGCCCGATGTTGATGCCGTTGCGGTAGAAGATGCGTGCAAAGCTCGCCGCAATCACGACGGGTACACCCGACGCGGCAATGGCAATGGGTGCGTGCTCACGCGAGGAGCCGCAGCCGAAGTTGCGCCCGCCGACCATGATGTCGCCCTCCGCCACATTTCCGGCGAACGTCGTGTCGATGTCCTCCATGCAGTGTGCCGCGAGTGCCTTCGGCTCGAACGTGTTGAGATAGCGCGCAGGAATGATAACGTCCGTGTCGATGTTGTCGCCGTACCGCCAGACCTTTCCCTCGAACATCACGCCACCTCCTCGGGAGCAGCAATCCGCCCCAGTATTGCACTCGCCGCCGCGACGTGCGGCCCTGCGAGATAAACCTCGCTGTCAACGTGTCCCATGCGCCCGCGAAAATTGCGGTTCGTCGTCGACACGCACCGCTCGCCCGCCGCGAGGATGCCCATGTAGCCGCCGAGACACGGTCCGCAGGTCGGTGTCGAGACCGCCGCGCCCGCATCCATAAAGATCTCGATGTAGCCGCGTCGCATTGCCTCCTGGTAGACCCACGGCGAGCCGGGAATGACGATGCAGCGGACATGGGGATGCACCGTATGCCCCTTCAAAATCTCCGCCGCGATCGCCATGTCCTCAAGCCGCCCGTTCGTGCACGAACCGATAACAACCTGATCAATCGCAACGGGTTCTGCAATGTCCATGACGCGCTTCGTATTCTCCGGCAGATGCGGGAACGAAACGACGGGACGCAGCTCACTGAGGTTGATCTCCACCGTGCGTGCGTACTGCGCGTCGGGGTCGGGGTTCACGGGCTCAAACACGCCTGCCATACGCCCCTCGACGTATGCTTTGCACACATCATCGTACGGGAAAATGCCGTTCTTCGCGCCCGCCTCAATCGCCATGTTGGCAATCGTCAAACGGTCGGTCATGGTCAGCTCTGCGACACTCTCGCCCGTGAACTCAAGGCTCTGGTAGAGCGCACCGTCCACGCCGATCCTACCGATGAGCGTCAGAATGACATCCTTGCCGCTGATGTCGGCGGGCTTTTTGCCCGTCAGATGCACGTTGATCGCCTCGGGCACTTTGAACCACGCTTCGCCTGTCGCCATACCAACCGCGAGGTCGGTCGTACCGACCCCCGTCGAGAAGCCGTTGACCGCGCCATAGGTGCAGGTGTGTGAGTCCGCGCCGATCGTCAGCATACCGGGGCCGACGATGCCCTTTTCGGGGAGAATGACGTGCTCGATGCCGACGCGCCCCTGCTCATAGTAGTGCAGGATGTCATGTTTGCGTGCAAAGTCGCGCATGATCTTCGCGAGCTCCGAGGACTTGATGTCCTTTGCCGGCTGGAAATGATCGGGGATCAGCGCGATTTTCGTGCGGTCAAAGACGGGGCGACCCGTCTTTTCAAACTCCTTGATGGACGGCGGCCCCGTCACATCGTTTGCGAGCACCATGTCAAGACGGCACGTCACGAGCTGCCCCGGCTCGACGTGATCCAGTCCCGCATGGCGTGCGAGAATCTTCTCGCTCATATTCATGCCCATATGCCCTCCAAAATATAAACCAACACCTTATCTGTGGTGTACCCCCACGCGAACACAGAGTTACGCAAGCGGTCGTGTGCTTATCTGCCTAAATACCTGCGGACTTCTTAAACGCGCTTCGCTTAAACGAAAGAAATCCGCAGGGGGCAGAACGCACACTTTTTCCCGCTCGCTTCACTAAGGTTCGCTTAGGGGCGCACACCACAAAGAAACATAACAGAAAAGGGGCTGTGCAGCCCCCTTTGATTGTTTTTGAAAAAGCCGCGCTGTCAGTCCTTACGCAGGTCTGCGCCGTCCTTGAGCCACGACATCATGCCGCGCAGCTCCGCACCGACCTCCTCGATCGGATGCTCTGCGTGGATGCGGCGCTCTGCGAGGAAGTTCGCACGCCCTGCCGCATTGTTCTCCGTGAGCCACTGACGCGCAAACGTGCCGTCCTGGATCTCGGCGAGCACCTTCTTCATCTCCGCCTTCGTTTCCTCGGTGATGATGCGCGGACCGATCTTGTAGTCGCCGTACTCCGCCGTGTCGGAGATGGACTTTCGCATCTTCGCCATGCCGCCCTCGTACATGAGGTCAACGATGAGCTTCATCTCATGGAAGCACTCGAAATACGCGATCTCCGGCTGATAGCCCGCTTCGATCAGCGTTTCAAAGCCGTTCTGGATGAGGTGCGTCACACCGCCGCAGAGGACGACCTGCTCGCCGAAGAGATCCGTTTCCGTCTCCTCCTGGAACGTCGTCTGAATGACCCCCGCACGCGTACCGCCGATGCCGCGTGCATAGGCGAGCGCGAGGTCAAAGCATTTGCCTGACGCATCCTGACCGACCGCGAACACATCGGGAACGCCGCCGCCCTCACGGAACGTACGGCGCACGAGATGTCCCGGTCCCTTCGGCGCGACCATGAACACGTCGATGTCGTCCGCAGGAACGATCTGATTGAAATGGATGTTGAAGCCGTGTGCGAACGCGAGCGCACTGCCGGACTTTAGGTTCGGAGCGATCTCGCTCCGATAAAGCGCCGCCTGCTTTTCATCCGGAATGAGGATCATCGTGACATCCGCAGCTTTGACCGCCTCTGCCACGGGGAGAACCTTCAGCCCGTCTTCCTCGGCAAGTTTCGCCGACTTCGATCCCGCATAGAGGCCGACGACGACATTCACGCCGCTGTCCTTGAGGTTCAGAGCGTGTGCGTGTCCCTGACTGCCGTAGCCGATGATGGCGACCGTCTTTCCCTCGATCACGCTCCAGTTGACATCCTGATCATAGTAAGTTTTTGCCATAGTACTCCCGCTCCTCACAATGCTCATAAATGGTGTGTTCCCCTCGCTCAAGCGCGATGAGCCCCGTGCGAATGACCTCGACGATGCCGTAGGGTTTGATAACCTTCAGAAACGCCGTCACCTTGTCGTCGCTGCCCGTGATCTCAAAGATGATCGAGGCGGACTCCACATCGACGACGTGGGCACGGAACAACTCGCCCATCTTGAGTACGTCGAGGCGATTCGCATCGTCCGCCCGCACCTTGATGAGCGTCATGCCGCGGCACGCCGCTTGTCTTTCGTCCAGCCGCTGAACCGCCCGCACGACGGGCATTTTTTCCAACTGCTTGATCATCTGCTCGACGAGATTTCCATCCCCCTGCATCACTACCGTGATGCGCGAGAAATCCGGCGACTCCGTCACGCCGACAGACAGGCTGTCGATGTTGAACTCGCGCCGGGAAAACATACTCACGACGCGCACCAGAACCCCTGTCTGGTTCTCCACAAAGACGGACAGCACGTGTTTCATAGAAGCAACCTCCCCGCCGCATCGCAAGTGATTTCATGAAAACTTCTTCATTATCGCCGACGCATGAGCATTTGTCAATATGTTTAGGGGGCGCGGCGCGTGTATACGCATCAGACGCGCACCTCGAAACGCGGTTTTTCCTCCGTTTCGTCCTGCTTTTGCGAGGATTTCACAGGTGTTTTCTGCGCGGAGGACGCTGTCGGTGCAGATACGGCAGACTGCGCTTTCGTCCCTGCTGTGCGCAGCGGCGCAGCAGCGGGCTTCGATGCGGCGGTACGCGGCGGTGCATCCATAGCGGACGGCGTGCGCGGTGCAGCCTGTTCCTCCTCCGCCAGACGCGCCAGTGCCTCGCCCGCTGTCAGCCCCGTGAACTCGGGCAGGAGCTCGCTGCGCGTATCACGGGCGCGGCGCGTGCGCTCCGCCGCCGCAATGAGATCGCCGTGTGTACTGCGCTCCCGTGTGTCCTGTGTGTGCGTTGCCCGCCGATGCGACGCACTCTCCCGATCATGGGCAAGGATGCGCTCTCCGAGGGACGGCTCTTCCATTTCGTCCGCCCCCTGCCTTTTTTGAAAAAACCGGCGAAACAGAACCCCCCCGAGTACCAGAGCAACACCGATCATCCCTGCCCAGTACAGTCCGCTCGTCGCCGTGTAGGGCGCGGGGGGGTGCGGCTGTTTTTGCTCCGTCCCCGCAAGCTGCTGCTTGAGCGCGGCATTCTCCTGCGCGAGGTCAAGCCCCTTCGCCACATCCGCGCCCGTCTGCCCCTCGACCTTTGCGGCGTGATCCACCTTTGATGCGGACGTGCTGACGGCGTCTCCCTTTGCCGCATCCGTGCGTGCGGGGGCGTTCGGACGCTCTGTGGCATTTTTATCCTTCGGCGTTTCGTGCGTTGTCTTGGAGAGTGCGCCGCCCCCCTGCGCCACGGAGTCACGCGCTTGCTGCTCCGCCTGCGCGTCGCCCGTCGTATTCGTCTGATTCGCCTGTGCATCACGCGCCGCATCGCCGAGCGTGATCTTCGGCGGCGAGGGAGGCGTGGGCGGTGTCGGCGGCGTAATCGCCATAGCAGCACTCCTTTCTCATCCGGTCTATGCCCTTACTATAGCAGAAAATTTCGTTCGGCGAAATAGCAAAAGCGTCCCGCCATCTACGGGACGCTTTTATCATATCAAAAATACTACTATGCCTTATACGCCCGAACGTTCAGACGGTCATGCGCCAAATCCTCGTCAATCTCCACGCGTGCAAAGCCCGCGCCCGTGAGCAGTGCCTCAAGTTCCTCACCCGTATAGACAGACAGTCCATCGACGAGTTTCTGCCACTTTTCATGTGCGCCCGTCTTACCGCTTGTTTCGTTCGTTATCATAAACACGCCGCCCGCTTTCAGCACACGATGAATTTCGGTAAAGCAGCGCGCAATCTCCGGCCAGAAATACACCGTTTCAAATGCCGTCACAACGTCAAACTGTTCATTCTCAAACGGCAGCTCCAGTACATTCCCCTGCACGATCGCACAACGTCCCGCCTCGATTGCCGCGCGGTTCACCTCCCGCGCCTTTTCCACGGAGACGGTCGAGTAGTCCAGCCCCGTCACATGCCCCTCGTCCACCATCCGCAGGAACACGGCGACGTTTGCCCCGCCGCCGCAGCCGCAGTCAAGCACCTGCTCATTTCCTTGCAGGTCGAGATGCGAAAAGCCCCACGCCGCAATGCCCGCATGACCACGATTCATCATGGCGATGACAAATTTTCCCATCTTCCCTTGAGGGTTTCCCATATTGCTGAAAAATTTACGAAGCAGACCCATTTTATTTTCCTTTCTGAAGGCAACGAAAATATTATGCTAAAAATGTACCTTACGCGATTGCGTAAGGTACATTTTTAGAAAACCATATAATCAGAGCAGCGCCGCACGCAGCTCCGCACCACTCTGTGCCGAGAGATAGGCAGGGGCGATGTCGAGGACGGTCTTGCAGCCCTTCGCCCCCTCGGACGCAAGGCGATGCGCCGCTCGCGCGTACGCCGCGAGGACACACGCCGTGAACTCGGGGTTCGAGTCGAGCTTCAGATTGAACTCGATGACGTGCCTATGCTCGCCATCCTTGCCCGTCGCGCCCGAGCGAACGACAAAGCCCGCATGGGGCAGCCCCGCATGGTCACGCTGCAGCTTCTCCTCGCTGATGAAGTGCACCGTCGTGTCATAGTCCGAGAAGTAGTTCGGCATCGTCACGATTGCCTTTTCCACCGCAGCCGCATCCGCGCCCTCTTCGAGCACGACGTAGCACTCGCGCGTATGCTTCTCGCGCGTCGTAAGCTCCGGATTTGCCCCGCTGCGCACCGCCTCAAGCGCGGCGGGTACGGGGACGGTATACTGCTTGGCATCCTTCACGCCCGGAACGCGGCGAATCGCATCCGAGTGCCCCTGACTGACCCCGCGTCCCCAGAACGTGTAGTCCGTGCCGTTCGTGAGCACCGCATTGCCGTAGACGCGTGCGAGCGAGAACAGCCCCGGATCCCAGCCGACCGAGATCACACCGACGTGCCCCGCCGCCTTTGCCGCCGCATCCACCGCCGCGAAATGCGCGGGAATGTTTGCGTGCGTATCGAAGCTGTCCACGACGTTGAACAGTTTTGCAAATGCGGGCGTCTGCTTCGGCAGATCGGTCGCCGAACCGCCGCAGAGGATGAGTACATCCACCTTGTCCTTCCACTCCGCCGCCTTGTCCGCGTGGACGACCGGCACATTTGTGCGCGGCTTCACCGACGCAGGGTCACGCCGCGTAAAGATGGCGACCAGCTCCATATCCTCATTTGCCTCGACCGCGTACTCCACGCCGCGTCCGAGATTGCCATAGCCAAGAATACCAATACGAATCATAAAAACTCCTCCCGCCATCCCCCCAAGGACAGCGTCAAACATAGGAGAAAGTGCTTTCGCGCTCCCTCAATAATGCGGGTGTGCCTTCACATAGTCGACAGGACGCGACCAGTCCACCTGCACACCCGTCTCGTTCCACAGGCGTGTGAGCGCCAGCTCAAAGCTCCCGCGATCCGCGAGCGGAGTGACGGTCTCCTTCGTGAAGTCCATCAGCGTCTTATGGGGCACCTCGACCTCATGATCTGCGGCGAGAAACGCCTCCACTGCCGCACGTCCCTTCTCATCCGCGAGATTCACCGTCGCCGTCCGGGCATCCGCATCGTAGTCAATCCAGCCAAGCGCGTCGCCATAACTGATGGCGACACTGTACGTATCACTCACTCGTATCACCTCTTATATTCGCCAACGATAAATCTCCTTTATCGCTGACCCCTCTCGATATATCCTGCCCTTGCGGGCGTTTTTATTATAGAACGATTCCCCCACACGCGCAACCGCCCGATGAAAATAATTCTGTATACAGGCGTTCATCGTTTGTACAGTCACCTCTGGACACACATACACATTGTCCTTATAATATAATGTAATAGGAAGCACTGATACATTCCGCACACGATACAAATAGAAGGAGCAATCACATGGACTACACGAGCAAGATCGCCGCCGGCATGACACATGAGGCGGTGGACACGGTGACGGATGCAAATACGGCTCTGACGGTCGGCAGCGGTTCGCTCGCCGTGTATGCAACGCCTGCGATGGCGGCACTGATGGAGCGAGCGGCGGCAGAGCTTTGTCAGCAGGAGTGTCCCGCAGGTTGGACGACGGTCGGCACATCGCTGAACATCGCGCACCGTGCGGCGACCCCGACGGGGCTGACGGTACGTGCCATCGCCGCGGTGACGGCGGTGGACGGACGCGCGATTTCACTCAAGGTGACAGCGTACGACGAGCGCGAGGAGATCGGCAGCGGCACGCACACGCGCTTTGCCGTCGCCGTGGACAAATTTATGGCAAAGGCGGAGGGAAAACGGTAACAAAAAAAGAGCGGCGGTACGAAACATCTCGTACCGCCGCTCTTTTTTATTCCTTATATAGCTGTCTTAGAATGCCCACGCAATGTTGAATCCGCCCGTGACACCCTTGCGCTTGCCCTTGAATGCCGTGAGGTTCAGACCGTAGGTGACGGTGCTGTCCACGGGGGCGAAACGGTATCCGAGTTCGAGGAGGGTTGTGCTGCCCTTGAGGCTTGTCCCCGGCAGGTTGTAGCCCTCGAAAGCTGCCGTACCCTTGCCGTCAAACTCGTATTCCCATGCAAGCCCCGCATAGAACTCGCCGCTCAGGTCGTTCTTTACGGTGTAGCGCGTGCCGAGACGGATGCGGCTCGAAGTCGATGCGCCGAAATCGTAGGTCTCGCCGGTCGAGAGCTTTGCACTCGTGCCCGCCTGATGCGCATAGAAGTATTTCGCATAGGTCTCGACCTTGTTGCCGCTGTCCAGCTCCGTCTTCTGTCCGATGCCGAGATGTCCGGCAACGTAGTTGCTCGACAGATCATAGCCGGTGCTTGACGTGCCGATTCTGCCGCTGTAGTCGCTCTTTGCACGGCCGGTGCGCAAACTGCCCTCAATGTACAGACCGTTCTCGCTCTCCGTCTTTGCCATGACACCGATACCGAGGTAGTCGGTCTTGCCGTTGCCGTGCGTGCCGTCGTCGAGATAGGAGTCGTACGAGCCGCGCCCGTATTCGACGAACGGTCCGAACGTGATGGAGCGGTCGATGAGGTCGTTGCGGCGTGCATAGCCAACGTTGAGGTTCCATCCCTTCGTATCGACGTAGGAGCCGGACTTGAGACGCATATTGCCGAAGCTCTGCGCCGCAAACAGCTGATAGCTGCCGAGTGTGGAGAGGGGAACGGAGGCAGCCGCAGAGTTTTTCTCACTGCCGGCATACGGGGTGTCCACGATGTCCGCGATCTGGATCGCCGCCGCCTCCGCTGCGGGGATGCCGACATCCGTGAGGAGGTCGGAGCCGCTCCCGAGGAACGCAATCGCCGCCGCCTGTGTCTCGACAAGGGATTTCGTCTGCGGGTTTACGGATATGTTCTTCACCCGTGCGACAAGCTCGTTCTTGATGAGCGACTGATTCGCAAGCGTACCGCGCGTCTCAAGACCAAAGGTATAGTTCAGCGTAACCCCCTTCGTGGTCTTATACTCCTTGCCGGTAAAGTCGTCCGTCGTGAGATTCTTGTCCGTGGGCAGCTTGATGAGGCTGATGATGTCGCCGCTGTGAATCGGCGCACTGGTTCCATTGATGTCGATACTCAGCTTCATCCCGCGAATATCCTTATGCGAAGGATCGGTCAGCGTCAGCATCGAAAGGCGCGTATCCGCCTGCGGGCTGAGGTAGAAATTGAGGTTCTGGAACCCCTCGAAATAGCCCACCGTCGTACCCATATCATAGATATTCAGCGTATTGCCGTCCGTAACGGGAGCCGCTGCACCGGTCGAAAGCCAACCGCCGTAGACGTGCCCCTTCACGGTCGTACCGCGCAGCGTAACGGTGTTGTCCTTTGCCGTCTTGCCCCAGCCGCCGTAGACATTGCCGCCGATCAGACTGCCGTTGTTTGCAATGCTCCCGATGGTAACGCGCCCGAGATCGACAATGCTCTTTTCCACATCGCCGCTGACCGAGTATCCGCCGTAGATATTGCCCACAACCGAGCCATTCATCACCTGAACGCGGTTGGAGGAGAGCTTCAGCTTGCTCTCGGACTTTGCACCGTAGATGTTGCCCGTGAGATTGCCGTGCAGGAGGACGACGCTGTTCTCCTTCATCTCTCCGTCGCTCGCGGGGTTCTTCGCATAGGCGCCGTATACGTCACGGATGCTCAGAGCCGCATCGCGGTCGATGGTGAGCGCGTTGCCCGTGAGGTTCGCCTTCTTTTCACCCGTCGTGACACCTGCCGCAGCAAAGGTCTTGATGCCGCCTGCCTGCGTTCCCGTGATGAGGAGCTTGTTCCGCTCCACATCATAGCCCATCGCAGAGATACCCGTGAACACCTCATCGCTCACGAGTTTGGCATCCGTGCCGTCATAGCGGCGGTCGCCGTCACGCAGACGGTTGACTGTCATCAGAACATCCTGCCCCGTGACCGTTCCCGCAGCTGTCGTCGTGCTCTCGTTGCCGTTGATGTGCAGATAGGCTTCGTAGGGATCGTTCGGATAGTAGGTCTTTGTGAGATCCGTCGCGGAGTAGTTCGAGAAGTTCATCCCGTCCGCACTCTGAATGAGCCGCAGAGAGTGCGACCCCATCCACGTCGGGTCAATGTTGAACTTCTTGGCATCCACCGTGATTTTCTTGAAATCAATCGTGTTGCCAAGACCGCCCGCTCCCTTGATTTGGAGCATGGTCTTGCCGATGAGGTTGTTGTTGTGGAGAACAAATTTGAAGGTGTCGAAGTTCTTCACCTGCTGCACGGAGACATTGCCCGCCTGCACGACGAGTGTATTGTCCGCACCGGCACCGGTATCGTTCGCACCGTAGATCTTGCCCTCGATGGTCGCATCGTAGCTGCCGTTGTCCGCACCGAGGATGAGGGTATTCTTCGTCGCCTGACCTGCGGTCGCAGCATAGCCCGCATAGACATCGCCCGTCACCTTGCCGCCCGTAATCTGAACGGTATTCTCCGTAACCGCACCCGTTCCTTTCGAGTAGCCTCCATAGAGCGTCCCTGCCGTGCCGCCCGCCATGAGGACGCGGTTGTTCTGCACTGTGCCGGCATTGTTGCTGCGACCGATGTAGCCGCCGTAGCCCTCTGTCACAGAGAAGGGATTTTTGCCCGTGGAGCGAATTTCGAGGGTGTTCCCGTCATTGGCGGTTGTGCCGCCCGAGCCGCCCGTCTTGCCGAGGGTCTTGGCGCCGTATGCCGCGATGCTGCGGGTCAGCGTGCCGTCGATGATCAGGCGGTTGTGCGTGGTCGTCTGCCCGCCGTAGGAGAGGCCGGCAAACCACTCTGCCTGATCCTTCGTTTTATCCGTCGCTTCGTATTTTACATCGCCGTTTCGGAAACGGTTGTAGTCGAGCAGGACTTGCTTGCCCTGTGCCGTATCCGTATCCGTACGCAGGGAATACTCATAGTCTCCGTTCGTCTTCGTCGCCGCCGATGCGCCCTGCGGATCGTAGTTCGTAAACGACAGCCCGTTGGACTTGGAGGCGTCGAGAAGTGTGACCCTGCCCGCAATCTGCCGGTTCGACATCCGTGTCAGATCCAGCCCGAAGTTCGCAAAGTCCACGCTCTGCGTCCCCGTAAAGAGTTTGCCCGAGGGATCCTGCCCCGTCAGCGTGAGCATGGTGTCGCCCGCTTGGATCTGATCGGTGAGGAAGAACCTGTAGTTTTGGAAGTTATAAACCGCCTTGACGGTGATGTTCTTCGCCTTGACATTCAGTGTGTTGCCGTCTGCTGTCGTTGCGCCGCCGTAGAGGGTCGTATGCGTGAGATCTGCGCTGTACTGTCCGTCCGGCGAACCGAGGTTGATCGTGTTCCCCGTCTCAACGGTCTTGTTCGTCCCATGGGCATAGCCGCCGTAGATGGCAGTATCCACGACGGAGTTGTCCTCACGCAAACCTCCGACGCGCCCGTCTGTGATGGTGACGATGTTCCCACCGGACGATTTTTCCAGTTTATCCCCGCCCGTGGGAAGATCGGCACGTGTGATGCCACCGTACACATTTCCATGGACGACGCCGCCCGTGATGGTGACCTCGTTCTTCGTAACGACAGCGGCATTGTACGCCGACGAGGTACTCTCTCCACCGACGACATCGGTGCGAACGTCGCCGCTTTCAATCGTGACCTTGTTTTCCGTCACCTCGCCGTCCGTGCCTTTGCCGTCGGACCATGTACCGTTGGAGAGTGCGCCGTAGACGTTGTTGACGACGGCATCCGAGCCGGCACGAATTGTGACCTTGTTCCCCACCAGACGGGCAGTACCGTCTGTGTAGGCACCATAGATCTTATCGCCGAGCTTCGCCGTCCCCGTCACCGTGACCTCGTTCTCCAATGCCGTACCGATCTTCTTCAGATATGCGCCGCAGATGTCCTTTGCAGAGCCACCGCTGATCGTGACTATGTTTTTCTCGACAGTCGGCGTATAGGTATCCTGTGCACTGCCCGATGCCCAGAAATCACCGTAGACACCATAGACAATTTTCTGAATATCGCCCTCGGTGATCGTGACCTTGTTCCCTGTCGCCGTGCGGACGGTGCTGTCGTCGCCGTCGATGGATGCGCCACGTACTTCGCCGCCAATGACCGAATAAACGGTATCGCCGATCTTGTTCCCCTGAATGGTGACCTCGTTCTCCGAGACGGTCGTTTTGCCGGAACCGCCCGTGACACCGCCCTTGACCTCTGCGTTGTCCACGGTGACGGTGTTTTTATGAACGACGCCCGTTCCCTCAGAGCGTCCGCCGATGATCTCGCCTGTTACCGTGCCACCCGTGAGGACAACCCCATTCTCCTTGACACTGCCCTCGTGTTCCGCATGACCACCGTAAAGGTTCGCCATCACGCCGCCCGTCATACTGAGCTGGTTTTTAATGGCATCTGCCCCTGTGGTTGTCTTGCCGCCGTATGCCGAAAGCGTCCCCTGATATGTTCCGTCCGGCAGAAGTGTACCTCCTGCGTTTGTAATTTTCAGCTTGTTGTCACGGACGTTCCGCTTCTCCCAGATGGAATAGCCGCCGTAGATAGCACCGTTTACAGCAGCGGAACTGTTATAGGTCGCATCGGCGTTCTGGAAGCGATGGAAGGTAGCCTTGACCTCACGCCACGTTGTCGAGCGTTGGGGAGCAAGAAGATGATCTTGTGTCACATAAGTGTTCACCGACATCTGATACTCGTAGTCTTCGCTGACCCCCGTCGGCTTGGCAGAAGGGTTCGTAATGTAGAGGTTTGAGGCACGGTTGCTCAGTGTAGGATTGTTTTGCGTTTTGCCGTCCTTCATCAGCGTAACGGTACCGACATCACCATAGTAGCCCGTCACATCCTGATTCTGTGCATTGACCCCCTTGCCGCTCCAACCTGTCGCATCGACCTTGAAGTCTGCGAGGCTCACGTTACGCCCGAGCGCATTCCCGTCCTCGGTCAGCGTGAGCATGGTATTGCCCGCACGGATGCCCGCATTCAGTGCAAATGTATATTTGTCAAAATTCTTCGCGGAGACCGTGGTAACGTTCTTTGTCCGTACGGTCAGTTCGTTTTTCCCGTAGTGAACCGTATCATTGCCGCCGTAAAGCTCCGCCTTCGTGAGATCCGGCGTATAGTCGCCCTTCACATCACCGATGGTGACGCGGTTGGCAGCCGTTGCTCCGTTGGTGGAGATATTCTCGGCATAGCCGCCGTAGACCTTGCCCTCGACCGTGCCGCGCTCGATGACGACATCGTTGTTGTTCGCCGAGGTCTTGCCCCTGCCGCCCGCGATGGCAATGCCGTCCGCCCCCGCCTTGACCGTTCCGTACACGGTGCCGCCCGCATTCGTGAGTTCCACCTTGCCGTGCGTCGCGCCGCCTTTGATAGAATACGAACCATAAAGTGCCCCTGTCACCGTGCCGCCGCTCATGCGAACGGTATTTTCGATTGTTTTGCCCGTCCCTGTCTGCTGAACCATGCTCTCTGCATGACTGCCGTGGAGTTCGCCCGTCACCGTGCCGCCGTTCATCTCGACGATGTTGTTGAATACGCTCCCCTTACCCTCGCCGGCATAGGCGTTCCCGACGAGGTTGATGTTGTTAATGGTGAGCGTATTGCCCGACACGTCTGCGGTCGTCGCCGCCTTGCCGCCCGCCGTAATCGTTCCGTTCACGCGCGGCAGATTAGGACTTGGCAGGATTAACTCTCCGATGGTGAGATGGTTGCCCGCTACGGATCCGTTCATCAGATTCGTGCCGACAATATCGCCGTAGGGATGTGCCACTGTCCCATCATTTCCGCCAATGTTGTCCCCAGTCTTGACGGTCGCACTCTCTGCCGCATACGCCGCAGGCGCACCTGCAAACGCACCGCCAACGGCGAGCGCGACAAATGCGGCGAGCTGCCGCTTTGCTTTCATTCCTTTGAGCATTTTTCCTCTCCTCCACGAAAGCGAACCTGCTGTGTGGGGCATCATTTTCATATGAATGTCCCCCCCCCGCAGACATACAGGCAATCATTACTCTACGGGGATTTCTCATTTATCTATTATATGGCAGATGTTTGAAAACGTCAATCACTAGTTTGGAGCGTTCCTCACATCTCCTGCCCATAAATGCTGCGAATCTCCTCGGTATACCGCCCCTCCGCGTCGCGCACGATGAGTGCGGGCTCGTGGCGCATCCCTGTGAGTGCCGCGCCCTTGAGCGCCTCGATGAGCATGAGGTTCGGCGCACGATCCGCACGCGGCTGTACCATGCGCAGACGCTTGACGGCAAGGTGCTCCGCGTGGAGGGCGAGAACGATCTCGCCGAGCCGTTCGGGCAGGTGTACCAGAACGAGCCGTCCGCCGTAACGGAGGGCGTACGATGCGGCGTGTACGGTGTCGGCAAGGGTCGCGGTGATTTCGTGACGTGCCGCCGCGCGTGCGCCCACGCTGAGAGCTCCGCTTGTCACGGGGCGGTACGGCGGATTGCTGAATACGAGATCATATGCTCCGCACGCAAAAAGAGCGGGAGGGTCGCGATAGTCGCCCTCCCGCACCGTTATTTTCTCTGTGAGTCCGTTCATCCGGACGTTCCGCGCGGCAAGCTCCGCCTGCACGGGACTGAGCTCCACTGCCGTGATATGCGCCGCGAAATCTGCGACGAGGAGCGGAATGACCCCCGTCCCCGTGCCGAGGTCGAGCACGCGCTCGCGTCCTCTGAGCGTCGGGAAATGTGCGAGGAGAACGGCATCCATCGAAAAGCAGAATTCATCCGTGCGCTGGATGATGCGCCGTCCGCCCAACGAGAGGTCGTCGATGCGCTCGTTCGGGCGCAGGTCGATCCGCTCACTCATGCGGTACATCGTCCCGCTGCGGACGCGGACGGTTGTGCCGCCGTCTGCTGTGCGGGCGGCGATTCTTTGCGGGGCGTTCCTGCCCTACACGGTTCTCGCGCCCGTCGCGCGGCGTACGCTCTGTACGCTCGTGCTGCCGACGCGCGGGACGCTCCCGCCGCTCCTGTCCGGCACGGCTGTCACGGGGCGTACGCTCACGCTCTCTGCGCTCCCTGTGCGGCGTATGCGTCCGTTCCTGCGTACGTTGCGGACAGCCCTCCTGCTCCGCGTCCTCGGCGCGTGCGACATCCTCCCATGCAGCAACGACGGTTTTCCCGTCGTCCATCAGGATGGTCGCCGTACGACGCTGTTCGCTGACCGCCACGACGCGTCCCTCCCCATCCTCGGCAAGGACGCGGTCGCTGACCGCAGGTGTGTACTCGGTCTTTTTCACACGCATACAGCCGCCGCAGCCGTAGCCCTCGCTCTCGTATTTCAGGCAGCACATGAGCCGCCCGCAGATGCCCGAGATCTTCGTGGGGTTGAGCGAGAGGTTCTGCTCCTTTGCCATGCGAATGGAGACGGGCACGAAGTCGCCGAGGAAGGTCGCGCAGCACAGCGGCCGCCCGCAGCAGCCCATACCGCCCATCATCTTCGCCTCGTCGCGCACGCCGATCTGACGCAGCTCGATGCGCGTGCGGAACACGCCCGCGAGTTCACGTACGAGCTGGCGGAAGTCCACGCGCCCGTCTGCGGTAAAATAAAAGAGCATTTTCGACAGGTCAAAGGTCAGCTCGACATCGACGAGCTTCATTTTCAGTCCGAGTTCTCGAATCTTCTCCTCGCAGACGGTGTGTGCCTCCCGCTCCCGTGCATGATTCTCCTCGATGCGTGCGAGGTCGGAGGGATCCGCAACGCGGTGGACGACGCGGAGATTCGGCGGCACGGATCCATCGGACACCGCACGCGGCGGAATGACAACCCTGCCACACTCCATGCCGCGCGTGGTCTCGACGACGACATAATCGCCCTCGACAATGGTCAGCTGCCCCTGTCCGAAGGAGTATATCTTGCCCGCCGGTTTGAAGCGGACACCTACAATCGTTTGCAAAACTTCCTCCTAGGTATGTATATGTATCGTCGCACGTTTGATGTCCCGCGCAAACGCCTCGTTGCGCAAGTGATCGTGTGCTTTTCTGCCCCCTTTACTCACTTGCTCCACTATGGTTCGCTTTGGGACACCATTCCGCACAACGTAAGTTTAGGAATCGCTGATAAAATGAAGTCCGTCAGATTGGCGTAGATTTTTCGTCCGAACAAGGAGGCAAACCGGACGCATAGCAAGGGCTATGTGGAGGATCGCGGGCACAGTGCGGGCAAAAAAGATGCGTCAAGATGGCGGTGCTGAATTTATCAGTGCTTCCTTTATCTTGGAGCACTCATACAAACGGCTTCCTCGCCCGCAGCAAAAACGCCTCGATCTGTAGGGCGGGGTTCACATTTGCCGCAAAACGCTGCGCGAGCCGGCGCGTCTCCTCCATGAGCGCAAAGATGTCCGCATGGGTCATCTTCGCGCACAGCGCGGTGAGTTCTGCGCGGCGGTCGATGTGACAGAGCGCATCGCTCGCGCCGTCCTCGGAGAGGAGGAGCAGGTCACGCAGCGCCATCTGCAAAAAGCCGATCCACGCCGTCCGCTCCGCGTGTGTGCGTGCTCCAAGCGCCTCGGCACACGCCCAAATATCCTCAATGCCGAGGGTGCGGAGGCGGAGGAGGAGTGTGAGTGCCTCGTCCCGCAGGGCGAGCCCCTCCTCCGCGAGCGCATATGCCCGCCCGAGGCTGCCGTCGGAGAGCGCGGCGATCGCCTCCGCATTCTCTGCGCCGCGCTCCGTGAGTACCGCCGCAATCTCCGCACGGGGCAGCGCACCGAATGCGATGCGTACGGCACGCGAGCGGATGGTGGGGAGGACGGCATCGTAGGCACTCGTCACGAGGAGAAAGAGCACCTCGCCCGTCGGCTCCTCGATGGTCTTGAGAAGCCGGTTTGCCGCTGTTTCGTTCATGCAGTCCGCACCGTCGATGAGGATGATGCGCCGGTTGCTCTGAACGGGCGTCCCCGATGCGGCAACGAGGATGTCACGCACCGCCTCCGTGCGGATCATCGCCGCACTCTTGCCCCGTGCCTCGGGCGCGGTCTCGAAGTAGTCGGGATGCACACCCGCCGCCATTGTGCGGCACGATGCACAGTGTCCGCAGGGGTGATCTCCCGCCTCGGCGCAGAGCAGTGTCCGCGCGAGCACGCGTGCCGTGCGCCGCTTGCCGATGCCCTCCATGCCGCAAAAGATGAGGGCATGGGGCAAACGCTGTGCGGCGGCAAGTACGCGCAGACGGCGGATGATCTGCGTATGTCCGCAGATGTCCGCCCAGTCGCGCGGAAACGCCTCCCGCACGGTCTCATCGCCGGCAGGTGCGGACACAACGACATTTTTCTTTGTCCGTGCCATTACATATAGAGATCAACGAGCAGACCGCGGATGGCATCGTGGCTCGCGATGATGTCGAGCTGGTCGGACTGCCCGAGACGGATTTTCTCCGCCATCTCCTCCAATTTGCGGTCGATCTTGCGTACCGATGTGTAGACCTTCTGCCGCCCGAGGCGATCCCACCCCGCCTGTGTGCGCAGCTCGTACATCGAGCCGACCGCCTCACCGATGAAGCTCTGAATGAGCGAGCGGTACGAGCGCAGTTCGTCGAACGTCGGCGACTTTGAGAGGCGCGCGCCCTGCTTGTCGATCTGCTCCAACAGGCGATCCATCGCCTCGCGCGACATCGCGGACTCCTGATCCGCCAGCTCCATGCCGAAATCCGTCGCCGCACCGCGCACACCCGCATCCGTCTCTGCACGCGGCATCGCGAGTGATGTGTTTCGCGTTATGCTGCTGTCTATCTTCATCGCCACCGCGTCCACCGCCCCTTTTCCTTAATGAATCGACATAATTCACCGATTGTTATTATAGCCCGAACAAAAGCCAAAGTCAAAGCAGTTATCGCTTCCGGTGAAAATTGACTTTACAGTACATCTCTGTTATCCTTATTCCTCGGAAAGAGAATGCGGATGAATGTATCCATCATTTAGAAAGAAAGGATTTGACAGCATGATCCTGGAAGGGGACAAACTGACCGCTCTCCTGCGCCACGGCGCTGCCATCCACATCGTAGATGCAGCGCTTGAAATCGACTACTACGGAACGCTTGAACACAGCGAGGAGGAACAGGCGGCGGCCGGACCTGCAGATGTTCTTGCCGTTCGTCTCGATATTCCCGTTGGGAAATACATCAACACCCCCGAGACGGGTCATGTCTTTCAATGTCATCTGACGGGTCCCGGCTGCGTCTACCACTTCGCTGTCGCCTACCGCTCCGCCGCACCGCTGCCGGATACGGTCTGGTATCTGGATCTGCCCACGCGTGCGGAACGCATTCAGCTGCGCGACTATGTCCGTATCCCTATCCCGATGTCCATCGAGGTGAAACTGCCGGGCGATCACGGAAGCCTCAAGAACTATCGCGAGGTCGAGCTGATCGACATCAGCGGCGGCGGGCTTTGCTTTGTGCATGATGCGCCGCTGATCATTGATGCGCAGCTTGCCGTGCGCGTACCCGATCTGCCGCACATCGGAACGCTTGAAACGGAGGGGTCGATCCGGCGTGCGACACCGATTGAAACGACACTCGGTATGATCTATCACATCGGTATTTCTTTCGGGAACAGCCTCGGAAAGAGGGAGCGGGAGCGGTTGCTGCAGAGCATCTACCAGCTCCAGCAGAGCTATCTGCGCAAGGGGCTGAAGATCCCGCAGATCGACCATACCAAGAGAAGCTGAATATGGAAAGAGGGGACTGCACGATGTGCAGTCCCCTCTTTGTGTCAAGCTCACGCCCAGCGCAGTTTCATCAGCTCCGGATAGACCTCCTCAAGCACCTGCAAGCCAACGCCGACCATCGCCATGAAGCTGTCCGCCTGAAAGGCTCCGATGTGCAGATCGAGCGGCAGGTCGATGTCTACGACCACATCGCGCTCGTCGTCAACGACAAACTTCACATAGCGGTACTGACTGTTCCACTCGTTGAGCTTCTCATGGAACAGCTTCTCATCCGAGTTCTCGTCGAGCCGCACAAGCCCGAAGTATTTGATCTTGATAAAATCGTTCGTATCGCCGTGCTCGGTGACGACGATCGCGATGCTCACGACGCTGCCGTTGTCAAGCTGCTGACGCATACGGATGATCTGTTCCTCGCCATCCTCCGTCGCGTCCTCGCCGTATTTCATGTCCTGCTTGTCCAGTTCCGCCTTGATCGCTTCAAATGCGCTGTTCTTGAGTCCTTCGTCGCTTCCGCTGAAGCCATCAAAAAGTCCCATAGAATCCTCCATTCAAACGTGCGTATTATTCCTGCGAACGCGGCATATGTCCACGCGTACACAGTTCCATCAGGTCGTCGTAAACATTCTCCACAACGCGCATACCGACCCCCATCATCCCCATGACACTGTCGGGCTGAAACGCCCCCCTGCGCAGGTCGAGCGGCAGGTCGATGTCGATGACGACATCCTGATCGCGGTCGAGGCAGAATTTGACATAGCGAAACGCACCGTTCCATTCATTGATCTTCGCCAGGAGCGCAGCACGTCGGTCGGACTCCTCCAGATAGGCAATATCATAGAGTTTGATCTTGATGAATCCATCGGCATGGTGAACGTACTCGCGCACGACAACCACCGCTGTAACCAGCTCGTCGTTCTCAAGTTCGTTCCTCATGTAGAAATGCGTTTCCTGATGATCCTGCTCACTCTCATCGCTGATCTCATAGTTCCATTCGTTGCGGTCAAGTTCTTCCTTGATCGCATTTCTGATCTCCAGGGCGGTGGTCTCCTCACCGCCTTTGAATCCGTCAAAGAGTCCCATTTGTCCCCTCCATATCTGCTCTGCTCTGTCCGCAGGGCATATGTCCCCATTCCTATGGCACAGAGGCGATCAAGCCGCCCGCGCGGGCATATAATCACCGCAGTGCCGCATATCTGAATCCCGTTTTCCATGATGCTGTCTGCCGCCCGACTGCGCTTCAGAGAAGCCCCCCAGCTCCTCCGAATCGCAGCGCACAGGAGAGGTCAGTCGCTCTCCCTGCCGGCACGCAGCTCGCTCAGCCCCCATGCGAAGAACGCATCCATCCCGACGAAGGCAAAGCCGTTGTCCGTCACCGCCTCCCCGAACTCCTCCATTGTGCCAATGGCGAAGGAGCCGGCATGGCGTCCCGGCGCACGCTGCGGCAGATCCCCCTCCACCCCGCGTGCAAAGAACTCCTCGGTGTCCACGTTGACAGCGGCAAGCTCATGCAGGAAGTTGCGCGCCATCTTCATCTTGCCCAGACGATAGAACAGCATCGCCAGAGGCAGGTACATCATCGCCACACCTTCCTCGTAGCGCTGATAGAGTGCGATCGCCGCATCCCCCTCCTCGATTGCCGCGTAGATGAACATGAGCTGGTAGCGGCGACCGAGTGCGTCATGCTCCGAGAGGCGCAGCATCTCCTCGCACTCCTTTGCCGCCAGACGCAGCTTGCGCGCTGCGACAAGCGCCTCAAGATAGGACAGCCGCAGGAACATATAGGGCTTCGTCGCGGGTAGCGCCCAGAACTTTCCGATGTTCTCCTCCGAGAACACGCCCTCTGATTGGAGCCGTGCCGTCGCCTTGCGCGTCAGATCCTCATAGTGGTGTACACGGTCGTCGGCGTTCTTCGCGAGGTACTCGATCTGCATACTGGCGGCGGTGATGTTGTCCGGCTCCATGCGCAGCACACGCTTGATGATGCGATAGCGTTCCTCGCCCTTCTTCTTGCGCGCGCGTGCGATCAGTTCATCCGCAGTGAGCGTATTCACCTCACGCGGCAGATTCGGATTCTCACGCAGTCGCTGATTCAGCTCCGAAACGATCTCGGTCATGCGCTCCACGCTGACCTTTCCTCCTTCAGCCTGTACCATGCGGTTCAGTTCAAGCTGCATCCATTCCTTGTCTGTCATGCGGTGTCCCTTCCTTTGCTGGTAGTTCCTGTCTATATTATACCTTGTTTTTGCGGAAAAAGCTACAAAAAAGAACTGCCGTCGCGCACACGGCGGACGACAGAACCTTTGCTATTCTTTTTTCTTCTTCTTTTCTTTCTTGTCCTTCTTCGCGTGCTTGTCGTGGCTATTGCCGGGCTGCACAAGCTCCGGATGCTTCTTCGCCTCAAGCGCCGCGCGATCCGCATCGCTAAGTATACCGCGCGACCGGCGGATCATCTCCTCCCGATGACCGATTGCATAGTTGATGATCGCATCGAAAAATTTCTTTTCGACATCCTTTTCCGAGAGGGTGGAGAGCGGGATCTCCTTCGCGTTCTCCTCGCGTGTGAGCGTCCCCCACTCACTGTCCAGATCCTCGTGCACGGTGACGTGGACGACCCCGGCCGCGAGGTCGATCAGAAGATACTCGGCAGCGCCCGAGAGATCGCTGTAGCCGTCCAGCGGCAGCATACGCCAACGGCGCTTCGACACAACATCCTGGATCTGGATCTCGTCATAGATGCGGAGCGTCGGCACGACGATCTTCGTGAGGTCGATGTGACCGTGCGTGTCCACGGCATACTGAATCTGCTCCTTGTTGAAATAATAGCCCTGCCGTGCCGTCGACTGCACCCACTCATAGACGTGCGGCGGAATCTCCTCGGCGGCACCGGCGGAACGGACACCCGTCAGCAGAACGGCGCAGAGAACAAGTGCCGCTCCCCATTTTTTTTGCAAGATCATCGCTCCCATCAATGCATTGTGTGCTCTCTATGCTAGTATCGGAAACTGAATTTTTGCTGAACATATTAGGGAAGCACGGATAAATTCAGCACCGCCGGACTTCATGGGATCCGTGCTTTCCCATGTCAGAGGCCGGAGCGGTACGCTCAGTCGTCTGTATTGTCGAGGCTGTCCAGCTCGTACGGCGTTCCCTGATAGACGTAGTAGTTCAGCCAGTTGGCAAAGAGCAGATGTGCGACGCTGCGCCACCGCACGACGGGCATACGGTTCGGATCATCCTCGGGGTAATAGTTGCACGGTATATCGGGGGCAAGCCCCGCCGCAAGGTCGCGGTCGTACTCCGCCTTGAGCGTCATCGGATCGTACTCGGCGTGTCCCGTGATGAAGAACTGACGCCGGTGCAGATTCGCGATGATGTAGACCCCGGCATCCCCCTCGGCAAGAATCGTCAGCTCCGGCACGCGCTCGATGTCCGTGCGCAGCGTTTCCGTATGGCGTGAGTGCGGTACATAGAAGCTGTCGTCAAAGCCGCGCAGGAGGGGCTCGTGCTGCACGCAGAGACGGTGCTCAAAGACGCCGAAGATCTTCTTCTGCGTCCAGTGCTTCGGAATGCCGTAGTGATAGTAAAGTCCTGCCTGTGCGCCCCAGCAGATATGAAAGGTCGAGTAGGCGTGTTTCTTGCTCCACTGCATGATTTCGGAGACTTCGTCCCAGTAGGCGACGCGCTCGAACGGAAGCTGTTCGATCGGCGCACCCGTGATGATGAATCCGTCGTATTTCTTGTGGCGCACCTCGGCAAATGTGCCGTAGAACTCCGAGAGATAGGCACGCGAGGTGTGCGACGGGATGTAGGACTCCGTATAGATAAAGTCCGCCTCCACCTGCAAGGGTGTGTTGCCGAGCAGACGCAGGAGCTGCGTCTCGGTCACGTCCTTGATCGGCATGAGGTTCAGAATGAGGATGCGCAGCGGACGGATGTCCTGCCCGTACGCACGCGCCGCATTCATGACAAAGACGTTCTCCCTCTCAAGAACGTTGGTCGCAGGTAAATGATTCGGTATTTTAATGGGCATATTGTCCGTTTTCCTTCCCCAACGAGATGCGCCATCCCCGCCGCATCACGAAAGCTGATAGCGGTTGACCCACGTCGCATAGCCGTCCGCAAAGGCACGCAGGCGGATGAGCCCGCGCCCCTCGGAGGACTCGGAACGGATCATCCGATACGAACCCTCATAGGCATCCTCCAACGGATGCCAGCCCTCTGCGGGAGTCCAGTATTTCCCCGTCACCATGCGCTCCGTCCCCTGCGGAAGGTTCACCGCACGCTTGTCAAATTTGATCTCAATCGCCTTGCCGTCCGCATCACGCACCTCCGTCCACGCCCAGAAGATGAGGTTGTCCCCCATGCGGCGCATGGTCGAGGTATCCGCCGTCACCTGCGTCCGCATCCCGCCGGAACTCTCGTCCGACCACAGGAGGATCCAGCGGTCGTCTGCGTGCATCCGCTCGAACTCCCCCTGATGAAAGACGGCATCGACGATCACGGCATAGAACTCCTCGTCAAACTGCTGGGAGTTCATCTCCTTCTCCCTGCCCTCCGCCTTGGACCAGAGGACATTGCCCGCCGCATCGTAGAATGTCTCGCTGATGTACTGCAAGGTGCGCTGCTGCGGAACGACCCGCACGGCGGCAACGGTATACGCAAGCTGTCCCGGATCCTCGATGACGTGTTCAATCTGATAGTTGCGAATCGTCTCCTCCGCGCCCGCATAGCTGAGGGTCGTCTTGATCTCCGCCGCGATCTCAGTCGCCACAGAGGATGCCCCGGACGCGGGCATGATCTGCTGCAGCACACGCACGGAGGCGGGCGCATAGAATTTCGAATACTTGTCCGACGCACTCACAAATGTCCATGTGTATTCTGCCGCGAGGGCTGCAGGACACAGTACGAGGAGAAAGAACAGGGTCGTGATGAAACTTACACCATAGCGCATTCTTTGGCACTCCTTTCTCTAGTCCAGAGCGACGCACGCACGCGTACGCCCTCCCGTGAAGCGAATCTGCTCCCGATAACCGAAGGAGTGTGCGTACTGCACCGCCTCCTCGTTGTAGCGTGCGCAGTCCTCCGGCTTGTGCGCATCCGAGGTGGTGATGAGCGGCAATCCATAGTCCCGCGCCACACGCATAAAGTCCGGATACGGAGAGAACTCCTTCACGGGGTAGCGGTAGTACGTCCCCGTGTTGAGGTCAACGATCATATCCGCCGCCTTCATCGCACGCGCCACGCGTTCGAGGTACGGCGTGACATCAAAGTCGGGGAAATGTTTGTACAGGCGGATGTTAAAGGGATGGCCGAGCGCATCGTAAAGCCCCGCTGCCGCGAGCTTTTCCACCTCCTCGGTATACCATTCGTAGATGTCCGTGAGAGAGTGGTTCTCCCATTCCGCCACGATCGCCCCCGTATCATACGCCCAGCCGCGCAGGAAATGCACAGACCCGATCACATAGTCAAAGGGGTAGGCACGGAGGATTTTTGCGACCGCCTCCTGATTTTGGAAGTTGCAGACCTCGATGCCCGCGAGAACCTTGTATTTTTTTTGCAGCTTTTCAATAAAGGCAAAGTATTCGTCGAGCGTGTACTTGAACTTGTTCGTCTTCAGCCATGTGCGCTGAAAGCTGCCGACAAAGGAATCGTCCAAGATGAGATCGTCATAGTAGAGCTGCTCGAACTCCGGAAAGGTGTGCGAATGCTCGGAAAAACCGATCTCATGCACGCCGCGCTCCGCCGCCGCGCGGACGAAGCCCGCAGCGTAGTCCTCATCGTACGAGCCATACTCAAGGTGCATATGATAGTCAAAGCGCATGGGATCACCTCAATCAAATTCACCTGCAAGGATGCGCTCGCAGACCGTCAGCACCCCGTGCGCCCGATTGCTCGGCGCACGGTATCGCGCACGCTCCTTGACGGCGGGAATGGCGTTCTCCATCGCAAAGCTGTGTGTCACGGCATCCATGAGCTCCAGATCGTTCCCATAGTCGCCGAACGCCGCGCATTCATCGGGGGCGATGCCAAGCCGCTCCTGAATCCGCCGGGCGGCGACGCCCTTGCTCACGCCCTGCCCGTAGACATCTACCCACTCGGCGCTGGAGAGGGTTACCTGCATCCGATCCGCATACTGCTGCATGGCAGGGTAGATCGTCTGCGCGGCGTTGCCCGACGGGTCACAGAACGCCATCTTGATCGGCACATCGTCCACGGCGGCAAAATCCTCCACCACAGCCGAGTCCGACACATATTTTGCGAGCTCCGTGCGAAAGGACTCCGTATTGTCCGCCGCGTGGAGATAGCCGCACTTTTTCCCGCAGTATATGGAATGCACGCCCGCCAGCCCTTCGCCCGTCCGCATCACAGCAAGCGCAAGCGATGTGTCCACGGGACTGGAAAACAGCTCCCTGTCGTGCTCCATCACAAGCGTACCGTTCTCCGCGAGAAAGATCATCTCATCCCACCACGGTGCAAACGTCTGACGGAGCGAGGCATACTGCCGCCCCGACGCGGGCGCGAATCGGATGCCGCGCTCCTTTAGGCGTGCGTAGACCGCGCCGAACCCTGCGGGCAGATTCCCATGCTCGTCGAGCAGCGTTCCGTCCATATCCGAAAAGATCAGCCGTATCATCCCGTCACCTCTCCTTCTCCATAATGTTCTCATTATAACAAAGAACAATTTTACACGCAATGAAAAGAAACCGCAGGATAAGACAGCAATAAAAAATGAGCTGCTGCACGAGGCAAAAGCCTCGCACAGCAACCCATAAACGTATCTCTGCGTCGAAATCAGCCGAGGATGACAAGTGCCTCGCGCACCTTGACCGACTGTCCTGCCGTAACGTTGATCGCCTTGACCGTGCCGTCCGCAGGTGCTGCGATCTCGTTCTGCATCTTCATCGCCTCAAGGATGAGGAGCGTATCGCCCGCCTTGACCGCCTGACCGACCGAGACCTTGACCTCGATGATCTTGCCGGGCATCGGAGCGTCCACGGAGCTCTCGCCCGCCCCTGCCGATGCCGCCGGTGCTGCCGGAGCCGCAGGAGCTGCCGGTGCAGGAGCAGCCGGAGCCGGTGCAGGAGCGGCTGCACGCGGTGCAGCTGCGGGAGCTGCGCCTGCTGCGCGTACTTCCTCGACCTCAACCTCATAAGCAGTGCCGTTGACCGTGATGTTGAACTTCTTCATGTGTTATTCCTCCAACATTTATATTCCCAAGGGAAGCACGCCGTTTCATCAATGCTTCCCCCGCGACAGACATTCCTCAAAGATTGCTGCGATTGGCGAGCGTCCAGATCTCTGCCGGCTTGATGCGCACAGCGACAACCTTGCCGCCCATCGCCGACTGAACAGCGGCTGTGATGACTGCGACGATCTCCGGCCCAGCGGTATTTGTAGCCATATTTTACCTCCTGCCTGATTAGAGCGGAATGTTCCCGTGCTTCTTCGCGGGATTGTCCTCACGCTTGCTCGCAAGTGCGTTGAGTGCCGTGATGATGTAGGGGCGCGTCTCACTCGGCGTGATGACCATGTCGGCGTAGCCGCGCTCCGCCGCCTTGTACGGGGTCGCGAACTCCTCAATGTACTCCGCCGTACGCGCATCCTTGTCCGGATCCTTGCGGAAGATGATGTTCGCCGCGCCCGCAGGGCCCATGACGGCGATCTCAGACGTCGGCCATGCCATGACCTGATCCGCACCGAGCTCGCGGTTGCACATTGCGATGTAGGAGCCGCCGTACGCCTTGCGCGTGATGACCGTAACCTTCGGCACCGTCGCCTCGCTGTAGGCATAGAGCATCTTCGCGCCGTGGCGGATGATGCCGCTGTACTCCTGATCGACGCCCGGCAGGAAACCCGGCACATCGACGAGGTTGACGAGCGGAATGTTGAACGCATCGCAGAAGCGGATGAAGCGCGCCGACTTGTTGGACGCATCGACATCGAGGCAGCCCGCCATGACGTTCGGCTCGTTCGCGATGATGCCGACCGTGCGGCCGTCAAAGCGTGCGAAGCAGCAGATGATGTTCGTCGCGAAATGCTGATGCACCTCGTAGAACTCGCCGTTGTCGACGATGGAACGAATGACATCCTTCATGTCATACGGTGCATTCGGATTGTCGGGGATGAGCGTGTTGAGGCTCTCGTCCTGACGGTTCGGGTCGTCGCCCGTCTCTACGTGCGGGACTTCCTCCATGTTGTTGCTCGGGAGGAAGGAGAGCAGGTAGCGGATCTGGTCGATGCAGTCCTGATCGTTCTCCGCCGCAAAATGTGCAACGCCGGAGCGGCTGTTGTGCGTCATTGCACCGCCGAGTGCCTCCGCCGTGACCTCCTCCGCCGTGACCGCCTTGATAACGGCAGGTCCCGTGATGAACATCTGGCTTGTTTTCTTCACCATGAAGATGAAGTCCGTAAGAGCGGGGCTGTAGACCGCGCCGCCCGCGCAGGGTCCCATGATGACAGAGATCTGCGGGATGACACCCGAGGACTTCGTGTTGCGGTAGAAGATGCCGCCGTAGCCCGAGAGGGCATCGACCGCCTCCTGGATGCGTGCGCCGCCCGAATCGTTGATGCCGATGCAGGGTGCGCCCATCTTCATCGCGAGATCCATGACCTTCCAGATCTTGTGTGCGTGCTTTTCGCCGAGCGAACCGCCCTCAACGGTGAAGTCCTGTGCGAATGCGTAGACGAGGCGGCCGTTCACCGTGCCGTAGCCCGTCACAACGCCCTCGCCCGGCAGCTCCTTCTTGTCCTGCCCGAAGTTGGTGCAGCGATGACGAACGAACATATCCAGTTCGACGAAGCTGTCCTCATCGAAAAGCAGGTCAAGGCGCTCACGTGCGGTGAGTTTGCCCTTGCTGTGCTGTTTCTCGATGTTCTTGGCGCCGCCGCCCTGTTTCAGATGCTCTTTCTTCTCCAGCATCAACTCAATTTTTTCCTGGACTGTGGACATCATATCCCTCCTGTATCTCTTACCGCAGGATGCAGGAATGATGCAATCCTGCGGGAATGAACATTCTATAGCGCGGGTCGCTCCTCAGCGATCCTCATGCTCACAGATCTCAAGGAGAACGCCCTTCGTCGATTTCGGATGGAGGAACGCGATCTTCGCGCCGCCCGCACCGATGCGCGGCTTCTCGTCGATCATGCGGACGCCCTTCGCCTTGAGATCGGCAATCGCATTCTCGATGTTGTCCACGCGCAGGGCAATGTGCTGGATGCCCTCGCCCTTCTTCTCGATGTATTTCGTGATCGGGCTGTCCTCTGCCGTGCCGATGAGCAGCTCGATCTCACTCTTGTTCGGTGTCGGATGGAACGTCGTCGTGACCTTCTGCTCGGCGACGGTTTCCTCAGCCGTGCAGGGGATACCGATCACGTCCGACCAGAAATTCTTTCCCTCCTCGAGATCTTTTACGGCAATCCCGATGTGATCCACTGCCAGAACCTTGAACATAGGTGCTTCCTCCTTGGGAAATTGCTGTCAATTTCCACTGTTAAGATAACATTTCGGCCATGACATCGCCCACCACGGTATAGGGGTCGGTCTCATGCGCCTTGATTTTCGCCACATAGTCGTCCAGTCTGCCCGTATCGACAATGCGGCTCTCGATGTGACGGCGGACACCTGCGTGCAGGATGTCCAGCATCTCATCGCGTGTGCGGCGCGTACGCCGCTCGGTAAGGACACCATTCCCTTCGATATGGATACGGTGCTCCTCGATGGTATCGACCAGCTCCGTGATCCCATCGCCGCGATTCGCGACGACCTTGCGGATCGGAGGCCGCCAGTCGCTCATGTGATCGTCCAGATCGAGCATCATATTGATCTCACGGACGAGCTTGTCCGCGCCGTCAAGATCGGACTTGTTGATGGCGAACACGTCGCCGATCTCAAGGATGCCCGCCTTGATCGCCTGGATGTCGTCGCCCATGCCCGGAATCAGTACGACCATGGTTGTGTCCGCCGCCCGCACAATATCCACTTCGGACTGCCCGACACCGACGGTCTCGACAAAGATGATGTCCTTGCCGAACGCATCCATGACCTTTACCGCGTCAGCAGTTTTGTGCGAAAGGCCGCCGAGGCTGCCGCGCGTTCCCATGCTGCGGATAAAAACGCCCTCATCGAGCGTCAGGTCGTTCATGCGGATGCGGTCGCCCAAAATGGCGCCGCCGGAAAAGGGGCTCGTGGGGTCGACGGCGATGATGCCGACGGTTTTCCCGCGTTTGCGGTATTCCTTGGCAATCTTGTCCGTCATGGTGCTTTTGCCCGCACCCGGAGGGCCGGTAATGCCGAGAACATAGGCATGTCCCGTATGCGGATAGAGCGCCTTCATGATGTCCGTCGCCGACGCGCGTTCGTTCTCGATCGCCGTGATGGCGCGCGAGAGCGCGAGGCGGTTTCCATTGAGCACTTCGGCTGCAATATCCATGCGCCCACCTCCTTCGCGCAGTCACTCCATACAGGGGAATGGATGACAGACAAAAGATTCTCCTGCCTGTCATCCATCCTTTCAAAATGACGTTGTTACGCCACATGCTCCTTGATGAAGTCAACTACGTCGCCGGTCGGTGTGCCGGGGGTAAAGACTGCGGCAACGCCCGCCTCCTTGAGTGCGGGGATGTCGCCCTCGGGGATGACCCCGCCGCCGATGACGAGCACGTCGTCCATGCCCTTCTCGCGCAGCAGGTTCACGACCTTCGGGAACAGGTGCGGATGCGCACCCGAGAGAATACTCATCGCAACGACGTTCACATCCTCCTGCAGAGCTGCCTCGGCGATCTCCTCGGGGGTCTGACGAAGCCCCGTGTAGACGACCTCGAAGCCTGCATCGCGCAGGGCGCGGGCAACGACCTTCGCGCCGCGGTCATGACCATCCAGACCCGGCTTTGCAACGAGCACTCTGATTTTCTCTGCCATTTTTATATTCCTCCTGAACAGGGCTGCCGCCGTGCGGGCGGCATACCCCCCTTGCATTCACCAAATTGTTTTCAGCTCTGTCCCGCAAACCGTGGATACGTGCGGTATATCCCCCGCACAAACACAGGCTTACAGGTTGACGTGCGCCTCGTACTCGCCGAATACCTCGCGCATGACGCCGCAGATTTCGCCGAGCGTCGCATAGGTCTTGACCGCTGCGAGGATGTGCGGCATGAGGTTCTCGTTCTCGTCGCCGCACGCCGCCTTGAGGTCGGCAAGAGCCGCCTGAACAGCTGCGTTGTCGCGCTTCGCCTTCATCGCCTCGACCTTTGCCTTCTGCTTCTCGCCGACGGATGCGTCGACGCGGAGCAGGTTCTTCGGTGCTTCTTCCTCCACCTGGAACTTGTTGACACCGACGATGACGCGGGCACCGGACTCGACGTCCATCTGCCACTTGTAGGCGCTGTCCTGAATTTCCTTCTGGATGTAGCCCTTCTCGATCGCCGCAACCGCGCCGCCGAGATCGTCGATCTTCTTGATGTACTCCCACGCCTCTTTCTCGATGCGGTTCGTCATCGCCTCGACGTAGTACGAGCCTGCGAGCGGGTCAACGACATCGGCAAGTCCGCTCTCGTACGCAACGATCTGCTGCGTACGGAGGGCGACCATGACCGAGTCCTCCGTCGGAAGCGCAAGCGCCTCGTCGCGGGAATTCGTGTGGAGCGACTGCGTGCCGCCCATAACGGCGGCTGCCGTCTGGAGCGCGACGCGGACGATGTTGTTGTTCGGCTGCTGTGCGGTGAGCATCGAGCCTGCCGTCTGCGTGTGGACGCGGAGCATCATGGACTTCGGCTTTTCCGCCTTGAAGCGTTCCTTCATGACCTTCGCCCAGATGCGGCGGGATGCACGGAACTTCGCGACCTCCTCAAGCACGTTGTTGTGTGCGTTCCAGAAGAAGGAGAGCCGTCCTGCGAACGCATCGACGCTGAGTCCTGCCTTGATGGCAGCCTCGACGTAGGCGATGCCGTCCGCGATGGTGAATGCAATTTCCTGCGATGCCGTGGAGCCGGCCTCGCGGATGTGGTAGCCCGAGATGGAGATGGTGTTCCAGTTCGGGACGTTCTTGGAGCAATATTCAAAAATGTTCGTGATGAGGCGCATGGACGGGCGCGGCGGGAAGATGTACGTGCCGCGTGCCGCATACTCCTTCAGAATGTCGTTCTGGATCGTGCCCTTGAGCTTGTCTGCCGACACGCCCTGCTTCTCCGCCACGGCGATGTACATCGCGAGGAGGACGGACGCGGGCGCGTTGATCGTCATGGACGTGGAGACCTTGCCGAGGTCGATCTGGTCAAAGAGGATTTCCATGTCGGCGAGCGAGTCGATCGCAACGCCGACCTTGCCGACCTCGCCCTCGGAGATGGCATCCGTGGAGTCGTAGCCGATCTGCGTCGGGAGGTCAAATGCACACGAAAGTCCCGTTGCGCCGCTCTCGATGAGGTAACGGTAACGCTTGTTGGACTCCTCCGCCGTGGAGAATCCTGCGTACATACGCATCGTCCAGAAGCGTCCGCGGTACATCGTCGGCTGAACGCCGCGGGTATAGGGGTAGACACCGGGGAAGCCGATGTCCTCCGCATAGTCCGTCTCCGCAATATCGAGCGGCGTATAGAGCCCCTGCTCGGGGATGTGGGGACGTGCGGGGAACTTCGCCGTTGCCTTTTCTACGGCGGCATTGTACTTGTCAAGCTCCGCCTGGATCTTTTCATTGCTCATGAATGTATTCTCCTTTACCTTTACAGTTCTTTGTGTTGGGTTATATAAAGGGCTTTGTGCCCTCTTTCTATCGGGTTATTTCTGCATCGACCCCGTCGCGAGGAAGCGCTGATGGAAGGAAAGCGCCTCGTCGAGAAGGTGCGGCGTCTGTGCGCCCTTTGTCGCTGCAAGTGCACGCTCGTAGTAGTCGAGCAGGATCGGACGATAGTCCGGATGTGCGCAGTTGTTGATGATCTCAAGCGCACGCTCACGCGGACACTTGCCGCGCAAATCCGCAACGCCCTGCTCCGTGATGACGATGTCGACATCGTGTGCGCCGTGGTCGACGTGCGAGCAGAACGGAACGATGGACGAGATCTTGCCGCCCTTTGCCTCGGACTGCGTGTAGAAAATGGTGAGGTAGGCATTGCGTGCGAAGTCGCCGCTGCCGCCGATGCCGTTCATCATCTTCGTGCCCGTGACGTGCGTGGAGTTGACGTTGCCGTATATATCGACCTCGATCGCCGTGTTCATCGCGATGACACCGAGACGGCGGACAACCTCGGGGTTGTTCGAGATCTCCTGCGGACGGAGCATCATGATCTTCTTGTACTTGTCGATGTCCTTGTAGAAGCGCTGGAGGCCTTCGGGCGAGGGCGAGAACGCCGTGCCGGACGCGAATTTCAGCTTACCTGCATCGGCGAGGTCGAACATACCGTCCTGAATGACCTCGGTATAGACCTCAAGATCCGTGAAGTCGGAACTGACAAAGCCCGCGATGACCGCGTTCGCCACGTTTCCGACACCCGACTGGAGCGGGAGAAGCCCCTTCGGCATACGCCCCTCGGCGATCTCCTTCTTGAGGAGCTCTACCGTGAACGCGCCCATCTTGCGTGCAATGTCGTCCACCGGGGCGAGTGCGCGCGTCTTGTCCGTGATGTCACAGGGGACGATGTACTTGATCTTGTCCAGCGGGCACGGCATGAACGTCGTACCGATGCGGTCGCCCGCCTTCGTGATGGGGATCGGCAGACGGTTCGGAGGATCGAGGGGGATGTAGATGTCATGCATACCGACGAGCTCCATCGGCTGGCTCGTGTTCACCTCGACGATGACCACGTCAGCGCTCTGGATGTACGACGGCGTATTGCCGACCGAAGTCGAGGGGATGATGCCCTCCTCCGTGATCGCGACCGCCTCGACAAGAGCGACATCGATCTTTCCGAGGAAGCCCTCGCGCGACTGCTGCGCGACCTCGGAGAGGTGCATATCAATGTAGTTCACAAGACCCGAGTTGATCGCACTTCTGAGGGGTGAATTTGTCTGATACGGCAGCCGCTGCTTGATGCCGCCCGCCTCCGCGAGTGCGCCGTCCAGCTCGGGTCCCGTCGATGCCCCCGTCCAGATATTGACCTTGAACGGATTCTTCTTCATGCGCTCGGCAATGGCGAGCGTAACTGCCTTCGGATAACCGGAAGGCGTAAACCCGCTCGCACCGATGGTCATGCCGTCGGCAAAGTACTCTGCCGCCGTTTCTGCACTGACGACCCTGTCCGCCAAGGATTTAGGTATGCGATCGGAAATATCGATCATAGAAAAACCTCCCTTTGATGCTCATCCGACCGATGCACCAAGCGCCCTTGCAGCACTTCAGAACTCGTATTTCGTCGCGCCCACTATTCATGGTAGGAATGTTCTAAATAACTACAAGTTATCGTAGGTGCATAAGTCAATTATATCTTTCCATAGGATAGCACGAAAAAAAAACGCCGTCAAGATTACATTGACGGCATTTTCTGTGATTTGTGAAAAAAGGGGCAAATGAGTTTCAATCACGCGAATTTTTGTCCGACAACTCCGTTTCCTCGGGCACTGCGTGTGAGAGATAATACGAGAGCGAACTGAGCCCGACGGACAGATCCTCGCTGACAAACGGGATGTTCGGCGGCACCCGGAGTTTCACGGGCGCAAAGTTCCAAATCCCACGAATGCCTGCCGCGACGAGCTTGTCGGCAACGCTCTGTGCCGCTGCGGCGGGCACGGCGATCACACCGATGCGGATGTCGCGCTCGGCAATGATCTCCGCAAGGTAGGCGATGTCCTCCACGCGCCGTTCTCCGACGCGCGTACCGATAACGATCGGATTTGCATCGAGGATGGCGGCAAGCCGGAAGCCGAGACGTGTGATTCCCTGATAGTTTGCAAGGGCGGCACCCAGATGTCCCATGCCGATAATCGCGACATTCCAATGGTGATCAAGACCGAGTATCGTTCCTATGCTTTCCTTGAGTTCGGCGACATAGTAGCCCACGCCCTTCTTTCCGAACTGCCCGAAAAACGCCAAGTCCTTCCGAATCTGTTCGGGGTTGATGGCAAGGCGGCGGCCGAGCTCCTCCGAGGAGGCGATCTCCACGCCCTCGTCCGTCAGCTGGCGCAGACAGCGATAGTAGCGCGGCAGACGATCCACGGTCGCCTTCGATATCAATAGATGTTCCTGCATGGTCAGCCTTCCTTCGTCTCCCGCGCAATCGTGTGCAGTGCCGCCGTCATGGCGGCGAGCATCCAAAGCAGCATGGAGGACGGTATGTTAAAGAGCAGATGATCCGTGATGCCGTTGAGCGCAACGGAAAGAAATGCGAGTCCGAGCCCGGTCGAAAGCCCCTCGACGAAGCGCCGTCTGCGCCAGCGTGCAAGTGCCGTACGCACATCGGCGACCGTGCGCCACTCGTGTTCGTGTGCGGCGAGCACCGCCTCCCACGGGGGTACGCGTTTGGGCAGCCGAAAGGCAAGCACGAGCGAACCGAAGAAGAACCAGAGGAATGAGAGAGCTCCCGGCACGCCGATCTCTGCGGCATAGTTCAGATACATATTGTGGGCGTGTACGATCTGCACAGGCGCCCCTTGCAGATAGAAATCGTACTCGGGGTAAACCATGAAGTACATCCCCCAGCCGATGCCGAGGAAGGGATGATCGAGGATCATCGCGACGGTGCTCTCCCAAAACGCGAGGCGCATCTCCGAGGAGGTGTCCACGCGCGTAAAGACGGAAAGCAGCCGGTCGGCGAGCACGGGATCGGCGAGGAGTGCGCCGCCGCCGAGCACCACAAGTCCCACGAGGATGCGCCAATCCCGCAGCGCACCGTAGCCGGCAAGCAGGACGGCGACGACAAGGCACGCCCCACGCGCATAGGTCATGCCGAGGCACGCGAGCGCGGCGACAAGCAGAATGCCCGCGATCATGCGCCATGTGCGCGAGAGCACAGGCAAAAGCCCCACCGCAGCGCAGATGACAATATCGAGGTATCCCGCGAGGATGTTCGGATTCTCCCACGTCGAAAAGACGCGTTTCGAGAGTTCGGGAAACGCCTCTCCGTCCACCCACTTCATCGCCCCGATGTCGATGCCGAAAATGAACTGATAGAATCCATAGAGGATAACGAGCCCCGCCGACAGCGCCATCGCAAGCACAACGCGCTGACATTCGCGCGGCGTACGCAGGGTCTGCCCGACGAGCAGATAGGTCAGCGCATAGATGGGTACGAGATGATAGAAGTTATAGAAACTGAACGCCCGATCCTGCGCAACGGCAACCGACAGAAGTCCGATGATGACAAAGAGCAGTGCCGGCGCATCGTACGGCAGACGGCGCAGATGAAACCCCCGATCCATTCGCAGACGCAGGAGCATCGCTCCGCAGCCGAGGAGCAGCACTGCCATTGCCGCAAGGGGACTGAGCGGAATCAAAAACGCCTCGGCAATGACGGCGTACATCATCACGCGCGCCATGCGCCCCGCTCGGCGGCGGCGGCGCAGAACACGCCGCCGCTCCTGAAATTCTTCACCCACGCCGTCACCTCCCCGCCAAGAGAAGCGCACGGATGCCGCCCACCAGATAGAGCGACCCCGCAGCGACAAGGAGGGCATGGCTGCGCTGCGCCCGGTGCTCCGCCTCGGCGAGTGCCGTCTGCGGGTCGGCACAGGCACAGGTGTCCGCGTCAAGCCCCGCTGCGGCCGCCGCCACAACATCCGCCGCCGCCGCACGTGCGGAGTTCGGACGCACGGTGACGACCGTATCGCCGGGGCGCAGAAGTGCGGTGAGCATCGCGTCGATGTCCTTGTCCTTCAGAATGCCGAGCAAAAAGACGCGCGGCAGTTCGGGGAAATACGCGTCGAGCCCCGCACGCAGGGCACACATTCCCGCAGGGTTGTGCGCCCCGTCGATGACGACGGGCAAATTCTCCCGCGTGAGGATTTCAAACCGTGCGGGATGGCGCACCGTGCGCAGTGCCGTGCGAATGGCTTTGTCCGTAACACGCGCGTCCTCGCGCTCAAGGAGCTTTGCCGCCATGATGACGAGCGCGGCGTTCTCCGCCTGACACGTTCCCGCAAGTGCGAGGTCAAACGGCTCCGGTTCGCGGCAGACGACGGAGTGGAACGCGACGCGCTGCCCGCCCTCCTTCGGAAAGAACAGCTGCGCCGAGAAATCCTCACCGCAGACAAAGACATCCGCGCCGAGCTCCTCCGCCCGCCGCTCGATGATCGTCAGCGGCTCGCCCGTCGCCGCCGTAATGACAGGCACCCCCTCCTTGATGATGCCCGCCTTGTGCGCGGCGATGCCCGCCAGTGTCCCGCCGCAGCGATCGGCGTGCTCCATCGTCACATTGGTGATGATCGTAAGCATCGGCTCAACGACATTCGTCGAGTCCAGAAGCCCGCCAAGCCCCGTCTCAATCACGGCGGCCTCGACCTGCTCCTCTGCAAAGTAGAGAAAGGCAAGCGCCGTCAGCGCCTCGAACTGCGTCGGGTGCTCACACCCCGCCGCAACCATCTCATCGGCAGCCGTGCGCACGCGCGTGAGGAGTTCTGCAAACCGCTCCTCGGAAATATCGTGACCGTCCACACTCATGCGCTCCGTATAGGAGATGAGGTGCGGCGAGAGATAGCGTCCGCTGCGGATCTCCGAGGCACGCAGCACCGCATCCAACATCTGCGTGACCGAGCCTTTCCCGTTCGTCCCTGTGATGTGGATGGTCGCATAGCACCGCTCGGGATTGCCCAGACGCGCGCACAGTTCTTCGATGCGTGCCAGCCCCGGACGAATGCCGAACGTATTCAGTTCATCGAGATAGAGAAGTGCCTCCGCATAGTTCATCGGAGCACCTCAGAGCTTCGCAAGATCCGAAAGACGCGTGCGGATGAGCGTGACCTTCTCCTCATAGCCCGCGAGCTTTTCGCGTTCCGCCGCAACCACCGCTGCGGGAGCTTTCGATGTAAACCCTGCGTTCGAGAGTTTGCCCGTGAGGCGCACAATCTCCTTTTCGAGATTGTCCCGCTCCTTCGTGAGGCGCGCCCGCTCCTTCTCCACGTCGATGAGCCCCGCGAGCGGCAGATAGACCGCCGCACCCGCGAGTGCCCCCGTTACCACATTCTCGGGATCGGGCGCATCCCCTGCGAGGAATGTCACCTCGGACGCGGAGGCGAGCGCGTGGAAATAGTCCTCGTGCGCCGCAAAGGTATCCGCAAGCGACGCATCACGTACGCGCAGGATCAGCGTGCTCTTTTTGCCGGGCGGCGTGCCGAGCTCCGCACGCAGGTTGCGCGTCACCTTGATAACCTCCATGATCGCAGTCATCGCCGCCTCGGCCTCCGCGTCGATTTCCGCCTCCGACGCCTCGGGCCACGGCGCACGCATAATGCTCTCACCCTCGTGCGGGAGTTTCTGCCAGATCTCCTCGGTCAGGAACGGCATGAAGGGATGCAGAAGGCGCATCGTACGCTCCAACACCGTACGCAGGACGTAGAGCGCCGTGTTCTTTGCGCGCACATTCTCCTTGTCGTACAGACGTGCCTTCGTCAGCTCGATGTACCAGTCGCAGAACTCGCTCCACAGGAACTCGTAGATGGCACGTCCCGCCTCACCGAGCTCGTAGTGCTCAAGGTTCGCCGTCACATCGCGTGCCGTCTGTGCCGCACGCGATAGGATCCAACGGTCGGCGAGCGTATAGTCGCTCTCCGCGGGGACAAAGGAATCGTCCGTGCCCTCAAGGTTCATCAGCATATAGCGCGACGCATTCCAAATTTTATTTGCAAAATTACGCGCCGCCTCGACACGCTCCCAATAGAAGCGCATATCGTTGCCCGGCGTATTGCCTGTGATGAGCATGAAACGCAGGGTGTCCGCGCCGTATTTCTCGACGACCTCCACGGGGTCGATGCCGTTGCCGAGCGACTTCGACATCTTGCGTCCCTCGCTGTCGCGCACAAGCCCGTGGATGAACACATCGCGAAACGGCACATCGCCGCCGAACCGCAGCCCCATCATGACCATCCGCGCGACCCAGAAGAAGATGATGTCATAGCCCGTAACAAGCGTTGCCGTCGGGTAGAAATGGCGAAGATCTTTCGTCTGCTCGGGCCAGCCCAGTGTCTCAAACGGCCAGAGCGCGGAGCTGAACCACGTATCGAGCACGTCCTCATCCTGATGGATGTGCGTGCTGCCGCAGTGCATACACGCCGTAATATCCTCGCGCGAGACAGATGTCTCGCCGCAGTCCTCACAGTGCCACGCGGGAATGCGGTGCCCCCACCAGAGCTGGCGCGAGATGCACCAGTCGCGGATATTTTCGAGCCAGTTTTCGTAGATTTTCGTAAAGCGTTCGGGGACGAAGCGGATGCGCCCGTCCTTCACCGCCGCAATCGCGGGCTTTGCCAGATCCTCCATGCGGACAAACCACTGCTTCGATACGAGCGGCTCGATTGTCGTCTTGCAGCGCGAACAGTGCCCGACGGCGTGCTCGTGCTTCTCCGTGCGCACGAGTGCACCGATTTCCTCAAGTTCCTGCACAAGCGCCTTGCGGCACTCATAGCGGTCAAGCCCCGCATACTTTCCTGCGCCCGCGCCCATCGTGCCGTCGGCATTGATGACGACCACCTGTTCAAGATTGTGGCGCAGTCCCATCTCAAAGTCGTTCGGATCGTGCGCGGGGGTCACCTTGACCGCGCCCGTGCCAAATGCGGGATCGACGTACGCATCTGCAAAGAGGGGAATGCGTCGCTCCACGACGGGCAGGATCAGCGTCTTGCCCACGAGATGCTTGTAGCGCTCGTCGTCGGGGTGGACGGCGACACCCGTGTCGCCGAACATCGTCTCGGGGCGCGTCGTCGCAATCTCAACGTAGTCGTCCGTACCCTCAATCCGATAGCGGATGTGCCAGAGATGCCCCTCCTCCGTCGCGTGCTCGACCTCGATGTCCGAGATCGCCGTCGAACAGCCCGGACACCAATTCGTGATGCGCGTGCCCTGATAGATCAGCCCCTGTTCATAGAGGCTCACGAATACCTCGCGCACGGCACGCGAACAGCCCTCATCCATCGTGAACCGCGCGCGCTCCCAGTCGCAGGACGCACCGAGCATCCGCAGCTGATACATAATACGGTCGCCGTACTGCTGCTTCCAGTCCCAGACGCGTGCGAGGAACTTCTCGCGCCCGAGTGCGAAGCGGTTCGTCCCCTCCGCACGCAGACTCTCCTCCACCTTTGCCTGTGTCGCGATGCCCGCGTGGTCGCAGCCCGGAATCCAGACGACATTTTTCCCGCGCATCCGCTGATAGCGCACGAGGATGTCCTGCAGCGTTTCGTCGAGCGCATGACCCATATGGAGCTGCCCCGTCACATTCGGCGGCGGGATCACTACGCTGTACGGCTCGCGCCCCTCGTCCGCCACATCGTGAAAAAGATTGTGCTGCTCCCAGTAGTCGTACCATTTGCGTTCAAAACTCTGCGGGTCATACGTCTTTGGAATATTTGCACCGGATTCCTGACTCATTGTCTGTTCCTCCCGAAAGAAACACCCCCGTCCCGAGGGGACGAGGGCGTCCGCACGTCGTCAATGCTGCTCTTATGAATTGCAACGATAAGATTAGCATAAAACAACTTTTTTTGCAAGAATATGTCTACGATCACGCTCTGCAGGAAAGAACCACGTCACAAATACGATCCACCTCCGCCGCCTCCAGTTCCGGATAGATCGGCAGTGTCAGAACGCGGTTGGCAATATCACGCGCAATCGGGGTCTGCTCTACGTCATACTTCCCATGGAAACATTCAAAGGTATTCGTGAGCGGGTAGAAATACTTCCTGCTGTGTACGTCGGCCCGCTCCAACGCGGCAAACACATCGTCGCGCGTACTGCCGAACTCCTTTTCATGAAACACCACGGGGAAATAGGCGTAGTTCGGCACGACATCCGTCTGCATGGGGTTCAGCTGCACGCCGCCGATGCCTTCCAACCGCTCACGATAGCGTTCCGCGACCGCCTTGCGCCGCGCAATATCGTCATGGACATGGCGCAGGTTGCACAGCCCCATCGCCGCACAGAACTCGTTCATCTTCGCATTGGAGCCGATGCCGTCGACGCACTCCGCGTCGCGAATGCCAAAGTTCTTCAGGCGGTACAGCTTTCGCCCAAGCTCCTCATCGCGAAAGCACGCCGCGCCGCCCTCGATGGTGTGAAAGACCTTTGTCGCATGGAAACTGAAACACGCAACATCGCCGTACACTGCCGTACTCCGCCCCCGATAACGCACGCCAAAGGAATGTGCGGCATCATAGATCACCTTCAGCCCATACCTGCGGGCAATGCGCTCGATCTCCTCCACACGGCAGACATTCCCATAGACATGGACGGGCATAATGGCAGACGTGCGCTCTGTAATCAGACGCTCGATCTTCGTCACATCCATCGTATAGTCCTCAGGGTCAATATCGCAGAATACCGGCTCCAGTCCGTTGCGTACAATCGCGTGCGTCGTCGAGGCAAATGTGAACGGTGTCGTGACGACCTCGCCCGTGAGATTCATCGCCTGCAGCGAGAGTTCGAGCGCCATATGTCCGTTCGTAAAGAGCTCGACCTGTGCCACACCAAAAAAGTTCCTCAGGGCTGATTGAAACTCCTGATGCTTTGCCCCCATATTGGTCAGCCAACGCGACTGCCAAATATCGCGGATCTCCGCGATGTACTCCTCCATCGACGGCATCGACGACCGCGTCACCATGATACTCATACCCTGCCTCCCCGCTGCATAGATTATCAGCCCTCATCCATATGCAATACGAGCGTTGTGTCAATATCGAACGCAATGCGGCAATCGTTGCGGAGAGCCTCCGACATCCCTGCAAAAACGCACAGCAGATCACGAAATTCCGCATCGTCCCAAAGATTGGGCGTCATTGTGGCTATCCGAAGAAATTCACTTGCCATCCTCAACCAGCCCGTAACAGCCTTTCGACGTGTATCTGAATCATGGAGGTAGATATTGCGTTTCATTGCCTCTCGAATGACCAGCGCCCAACAAATGATACAACGAATGCGGCAGGGCAGCGATCGCTGTTCATTCCCGTCATGAACACGGAACTTGCTCAGCGGCTGTGGAAAATACACCATATTTCCTTGACTGAGCAGACGCAGCCACGTGGGAAAATCTGATATGAGATATTTGCCCTCTCGGCCCGAAAAGCCCAGATCATGCCCATCCAACATAAATTTCTTTTTGAGCAGTGCCGTGGTCGGTTCACCGACAAAATTAGTCAGATGTGCAAGAATATTCGCTCCAATTGTCTCGCCGCTGAATTTCGTAACCTCCTGAGCAATGGGGCTTGTTACAGGAATATCCGGCAGCTTATTTCCATCCGCATCGATAAGTTCCCGATACGATGTAACAAAACTAATGTCGGGGTGTGCAAAGAACGCGTCCATCATGACCGCGATCTTATCCGGCATAAAGAGATCATCGTCCATCAGCCAGTTGACATAGCGTGCATCCGCGTTGTCATAACTGCGGGCGCGCGCCCAGTTCTCAAACGCCCCGTAGGAGGGATGGTGTTCGTAGTGAATGCGCGGGTCATCCGAAAAATCCCGCCGCATCATGTCCGCCGTCTCCGTATTGTGCGAGTTGTCCGTAATGAAAATGTCCAGATTGCGATAGGTCTGTGCAAGCACGCTCTCAAGTGCAAGGCGGAAATAGTGCGGGCGCTCAAACGTTGGAATAATGACCGAGACGAGCGGATAGATGTCCTTGGAATACGTATCGAGAAACACCTCACGGCTCGTTTGATTATACTGAAATTCCTTCTTGCCCGCAAGCAGCCACGCCTCTTCCTGTCTGGGCACAACTGTACGATAGCCCCTCTTCCGGAATTCGATGCACTGCGCTTCCGCAAAAAAACAATCGCCATGGAAAAGATCACTGCGCCAAGGAATATCGTACTGCGTGGCGATGAGATCACTGCTCACCGCCATGACATCCTCCACATCGTCCGCAATATCATCTCCGTGGAAGCCGGTATCATCCATATATAAAAGCTTTCCGCAGATCGATGGCGACTCTGCAAACACCCCCGATGTCGAGAGCTGCGCCGTACCGACGAGCCCCATAATGCCGATTGCGGGATCCGCAAATACGCGCAGCATCTCCGCAAAGAAATTCAGCCGCAAGAGGATGCTCCCCGCCGCGAGATAAACTTTATACTTCGCGTCACTCCCTTCCATCGCACGCTGATAGGCGGCTGCGACATTCCCACCGGACGGTATCTCGATCAGCTCCACCGCATAGCCCTGCGGCACATCAATCGCATCGAGATACGGGCGTATGGCAGAGCCTCCACCTGCATCGCACTGGGCAATGACTGCGATTTTCCTGTCATTCATACGCAACGTTCCCTTCTATCGCCAAAGTCCATGTCTTTGCAAAAACGCAGCCGGATCGTTCATAACATCCAGGTGCTCATGTATCTTTTCCAGCGGCCAGTCCCACCAGCGCAGATGCAGGAGGGATTCAATCATCTCGGGAGGAAAACGGTACTTGATGATCTGTGCGGGATTGCCGCCCACGATGGCGTAGGGCGGTACATCCTTCACAACGACACTGTCCGCCGCGATCACCGCACCGTCCCCGACCGTCAGAATGCCGCTGTCGCCCGCTGCCTTCAGGCGACTGCCGCGTCCGATCCAAACATCCGAACCGATATGTACCCCCCCCGCATAACTCTTATACCCCAGAGAGGAACACCAATCCTCCGCATCAAAATCCATACACCCCGGATCATAAGTAGTGATGCGGCGGTAGTCATGCTGATTGTTCAAGCCGACCTCAAGGACAACGTGCGGGCCAAAGGACGTGTAATTCCCGATGCGCACCTCCTGCACGCCGCCGCGATAGCCCCATTCGATGCGTCCGCCAAAATAACTCTTTACGCCGACCGAGACCGTACGTGAACCATACGACCAGACGCGCGGAATCTCTGCCCGCGTCACATCCAAAAACGCCTCTTCCCGATCCGTAAGTTCCGCTTGAAGCGGCGCATAGCCGACATTTTCCGCAAAGAGGCGCGGCACGTCCAGCCCCGGCATCCGAAAAATACGCCCATCAAGCAGCGCTGCACGCGGAATCTCGGGTGCACAGCGCCGCAGATACGCAATCATCGGAAAGAGCTTCGAGCAGGAAAGCAGGACGCGATGAATTTCCACCTCTCCCCTCACGCCCTCGACGGAAAGCCCCCGTTCCGTACATCTCGCATAACCGACAATCGAAAGCGTCCCCTCCTGCTCCGCACGCCGATAACGAGGAATAAGCTCCTCGTCCAAGTCGCCGCCGAGAACGACGAGTACCTTCGTACACATGGGCATATCCCCCTCCGTTCAAACCGCCCAGATCACACGGCTCATCGTCCGAATGAGATCAACACCGTCCCAGACGAGCGCAAAGTCCATCGTACGTCCCATGGGTACAATGCGATCCACGCCGGCAGGGCGCATGGCAAGCACCTCCCGCAAGAGGCTGTCCCGCTCCACGCCATAATACGAAAGCGTCTGGCACGAAATACCGCACAGCGGTCGTATCTCTGCAAGTTCCTGCGCCCGATATTCGATAAAGAAACCGCTTCCCGCCTTGTAGGCAGCAAGTTCCTCCGTCAGCTTTGCCACACAGACGCGCGTAATAAGGTTGTCCTCCATCGGAACCTGCCGCGCCTCAAAGCACGCACCAAGCCGATAGAGCTGCGTCAGCTTATCCACCGCCTGAACACCTTGCAGCGTGTAGCGATCCTTCACAAGCGTATGCAGGGTGCTCCAAAACACCTCCTGCGCCGCCTTTACCTTCTCTGCTGCACCGAGCCAGATAATAAAATGTGGCGCGGTACAGGCATTTTGGTCGCTAAGATAGGTATCGTTGTAAAAGTCCTGTGTAATGCGCTCCTTGTCCGCTGCCACAAGATAGGCATCGGCGTCAAGAACGGCGAGCGAATGACGGTCGGCAAACGTGATTTCATGCGCACGCGGAGCAAGGGGCGAGCGGCGTATCTCTTCAATCGTCGCATCGCCGCCCCATATGACACGGGTCTGACACATACGTGAATAGTGTTCGTTCACCTCCTGCGCGTGCCCGTAACGGACAAAGAGGAAGTACGGCAGGAGTGCAGGAAAGTCCACCAGCGTTTCCGCGAAAATCCGACAGAGAACATCGACCTGCGGGAAGGCCTTTGACGGCAGACGCACAATGCTCGCGTTTCCCGCGAGAAATGCCGCAAGACATGAGTAGGCAAAGTTCACCGCCACATTCGAGGGTGCAATGTGAAAGACAATGCCGCGCCCAATCCTCTTTTTCTCCGCCTCATAGACGCGCTGCATTTGGCGAAGCGCGGCGGGACGGCACCAAAAGCCGAGTGTTACAACATCGGGGTACGCCCTTGCCGCCGTATCCGCAAGAATCCGTGCCGAGAGTGCGGAGAGGAACGCACACGCCGCCTCCGAAAAAATCGGAAGCGGGCGCACGTCCGCCATCTGCGCCTCGCTTTCTGCGCTGCCGAGCACATAGTCCACACCCTCAAAACGCTGCCGCATAGGCATCGCTGCACCCCCTCAGTTCCGCCTCTTTCAGCCTGCCGAGCACCTTGAAATACTTCCCTTTACGTCCGCATGGGCAGTCGTCCTCACCGAGCAGAACGCCCTCGTCCTCCGTTAGGAGCGCGTGTCCCGGGTACGACTCCGGCAGGAGCGAGACCACCTCGATGATGCCGCGCTCGCCGAAATCCGCAGACGAAAAGTCAAACGGCCGGCGCACAATGATGTCGGCGTACGTGCTTGTGTGGAGATGTCCCTCCGCGCATTCGAGATGGATGCAGCCCGTCTGTTCCACCATGCCGTAGTAGTCCGCAACATCAAGATCGCCGCAGACCGTACGCAGTGCAGCGCGAAACGCCGCAGGCGTAACCGCCTCGGAGGCGAGCCTTTTCCAGCCGCCACCATGAATCAATATGGCATTCGAGAGATCAAGCCGTTCCCCCGCCGCCCGCAAAGACTTGTAAAAATGCTGCCACACCATAAAGGTAAAGCCGAAGATCAAAATGCGCCGCCCCGCGTGCTCTGCGAGAAATGCGCGAACGGCATCGAGCTGCAGCTCCATCGCATCATTCAACGCGTAGAGCTTCTTGCGCCCGAAAATCGAAAAACCGAGGATCCCCGCCCCGCGTGCCGAGAACATCGCACGGTTCTTGACCACCGAAGGGCAGTCGATGATAAGCATCGGCATACGGCTTTTTCCCGTCCATGCGGAAACGATACGCACAAGAGTTTTCTGCTGGTTCGCCGCTGTTTTGCGGTCGAGGAAAATACGTGATACCTGCTGCCCCGTTGTCCCCGACGAGGTCATCGTCTTGAACACATCCTCCTCCGCCACACTCCGCAGCTCCATCTCCTTGAAGAGGCGCACAGGCAAAAACGGAACATCCTCCACCGAGCGAACATCCGCAGCAGAAAAGCCGACCGCCTCCATCATCCGCGCATAGGGCGCACAGTGCGCCCTGTGGTGCTCCGTCAGGCGCAGCAGCCCCCCGCACAGGAGCGCCTGTTTGTCCGTGCGCCCCACGCCGAACGGCGGCAGGGCAAGCACATCCTCATACGTCATAATACTGCTCCAATGCGCGATAGACCGTCTTGCCCGAAGCATTCTTCGGGATCTCCGCGATATACTTCGCCGTGAGCGCCGTATGGTGCAGGCCGAGCTTTGCGCTCAAAAACGGCACAATCGCGGGAACAAGCGCCTCCTGCGTCACAAAGATATGGAGGTGATCGTCAACGCCCGCACACGCGACCTCGACCTCACCAAACTGCCGGCGCAGGATATGCTCAACCTCCTGCAAATTCGTCCGCTTGCCGAACATCTTCAAAAAGCGCCGCTTGCGACCGACGATGGTATAGTACCCATCCGCATCGCGGCGGGCGAGATCGCCCGTCTCATAGCGGCCATGACGCTCGTCGCCCCGAGCGAGATCCGCACCGCCCTCCGCATAGCCGAGCGTAACATTTGCGCCATAGTAGACCAGCTCGCCGACGGTATCCACCGCCGTGATCTCCGCGCCCACCTCGTCGATGAGCGCGAACCTGCCGCCCGGGATCGCAACGCCCATCGCCCCGACCTTTTCAAGGGCATCCTGCGGCGGCAGATACCCCATGCGTGCCGTTGCTTCTGCCGCACCGTACATCACGACAAACGACTTGCCCTCCCGAGCGGCAAACTCTGCAAACTGCGCATGAAGTTCAGGGTCGAGCTTGCCGCCCGCCTGCGTCAGCGTGCGGAGCGCGGGGAGATCCATACGGAAGAAGCGGAGCCGCTTCAGCATCGCATAGGTATAGGGAACACCGGAAAGATTTGTAACTTTTTTTTCCCGCATAAGCTGCCAAAAACTGCGGTCAAAGAGTGTTTTGTCCGTCACAACAACCGACGCGTCGACCGCAAGGTGTGTATTGAGAACAGAAAGCCCATAGACATAGTGAAGCGGCAAATTCGTCACAGCACGTTCATCTTCGTGAAGATCCAAATACTTCACAATGGACGCTGTATTTGCCTTGAGATTATCATAGCTCTGCCGCACCAGCTTCGGGCTGCCCGTCGAGCCCGATGTCGTCATGAGGAGTGCGAGATCGTCATGCAGGGGAAAGGGATGCTGCTCCGCAAGATCGTAAAGGACACTACCCGCTATGTGTAAAGTCTGCGTATAACGATCCAAAAAGTCGAAATGCGCTTCCTCCGCAAAAATATAGGTCGGTAAATACTTCTCTAAAAGGTTCTGAAACAATTCCTCATCCAAATCCTTATCGACCATAACGGGAACAATCCCATGGTTGATAAAGCCCACATATGCCGCAATGGATGCAGGCGTATTGCTGCACACCAAAAAAACCAACGAGCGCGTTGGTACCATCCCCGCAATCTTTTCCGATATATCAAACAACTTGTTGTATGCCCACACTTCATTTTCCATAAGGAGTGCGGGCGTCTCGGCAAAAGATTTCAGATCAAAAAACACGGCACAGCCTCTTAAAATGTGATGTTGTAATTCTTCGACAGGATCTCTTTCCCCCGTTCAAAAGAATTAAAGTCGATGATATCATCGGTATCCATCATGATATCAAAGGCATCCTCGATGGCAGCCACCAATTCCATGTGTCCGACCGAATCCCATGCACTGATGGACTGATATGTGAGTCCCTCCACATCGTCCTTGGAAACGCCAAGGCTGTCAGAAAATATCTGCGTGTACTTCTCCAAATTCGTCATGATATTGCTCCCTCTCTGTATACGTTATTGATTGTTGATCTTTCTGGAAAGTGTCAACGGCATATCATAGCCGTCCCAAACAAAGGACAGATCAAGGCTGTGTCCCATGGGAACGATGCGATCCCCCCCTCGCAGCCCCTGTTGGAAGATGATCTCCTTGATTTTATCATGCAGATGATCCCCCAGATACGTAACGGTCTGGCACCGCTTGCCAAGAATGCACGCCAGTTCATCCAAGTTCCCTAAACTATATTCGAGAAAGTACCCACAATTCCCTTTATAATCCATCACATCCTCGTACAGTTCCGGCAACTCGATCCGCACCAACGCATTATTCTGCCGAATCTCCTTGATGCCGGGACAGGCAGCCGCAAGCACTGCCGTCTGCAGCAGTTTTTCCGACCCGCTGATATCGCTCAGTTGATACCCTTGATGTACTTTTTCTTGAAGACTCTCCCAAAAAAGTTTTTTTGCCTGATCGATGCAATTTCCTGTCCATAGAACCAGCCGCGTTGAGCTGCAAGCGTTCTGATCAGAATAGTAGGTATCGAGATAAAAATCGCGCGCAACGATCTGTGGTTCCTTCTGCAAATACGTATCCGCGTCAATGACTGCAATCGAATACCGATCCGCAAACCCCAACTCCACGCATCGGGATTGTGTGGTGTTTCTTTTTATATCTTCGATTGTTTTATCGCCGCCCCATATCATTCTGAGATCACAGAGTGATGACAGCACGTGCGTCGCCGCGTTGTCATGTGCATATCGAACAATGCAGATATATGGATGCAGTTTCTGAAACTCCTCCTGCAATAGTGTGTTGATCGTCTCACACAGGAGATCCACCTGCTCAAACTGCTTATCGGATACACGGATCACAGACGCATTGCCGGCGGTCAATGCATAGACAAGGGAAACTGCAAACTGCACGGGAATATTCGACGGCGCGATATGGAACGCCATCCCCCAGCCAATTCTTCTGCCAGAAGCTTCATATTTGGCGGCCTCTTTTTTTATGGACGCCTTGCGAAGCCAAAAAGCAAAGGCAGCGATGTCCCCATATGCCTTCGCTCGGGGATCACGAAGCAGCACCTCGGATAATCTACCCAGAAAGGATACGACATCTTCTGAAAACATCGGCAGTGCCCGCGTCTTTTCCATATTGCAGAGGACATCCATATTTCCGACCAAAAAGTCGATGTCCCTATATACGTGCTCCATAGGTATCGCTGCACCCCCTTATTTCCGCCTGCTCCACCCTGCCTAGGATACGGATGTATTTCCCTTTTCTTCCGCACGGGCAGTCATCCTCCCCCTCGATGATACCTTCATCCTCCGTGAGAATCGAGTGCCCCGGGTACGAATGCGGCAGCGTAGAGAGGAGCTGAATAAAGCCCTTCTCGCCCATGGCACAAGGCGAAAAATCACGATATCGACGTATGATTACATCCGAGTAGATGCTGGCATGAAGATGCCCGTATTCGCACTCCGCATAGATGCAGCCCGTCTGCTCTGCCATTCCATAGTGATCCACATAATGTTTTATTCCACAGACAGCCTGTCCCATGTTCTTGAAATCTTCATTGGAGATTTTCAGATTGACTAACTTTTTCCAACCGCCTGCTGTAAGCAGATAACCGTTCGACAAATCGGCAGTTCTGCCCGCTTGTTTTAATCGCCGGAAAAGATGCTGCCAAACCATAAAGGTGAATCCAAAAATGATGAATGGCTCGGCTCCGTAGGCTTGAATAAAGTCATCCAGCACATCTTCCTTGAGCTGCATCTGTTCATCCAGTGCAAAAATCATACGTCTGGCGGCAAACTCCAACCCCATGATCGTTGCACCTCTCGTGGTAAAGTTTCGTCGATCCCTAATCACCGCATCCGAATCAATCACGAGCATCGGCAGCCTACGATTCCCGATAAAATCCCCCAGCAGTCGGAGCAGTACCTTTTGCTGTAAAACAGCTGTTTCCCGATCCAGATAAATCCTCGACTGTTTTTGACCGCTTGTTCCCGATGACATCATCACCTTGAAAACATCGTCATCCGGGATGCTCTTCATCTGCAACTCTTTGAATGCACGAATGGGAAGAAACGGCACGTTCTCCAGTGTTTTGACACCAGCCGGATCATAGCCGATGGCATCCAAATACCTTTGGTACGGAACGCAGCGATGCCGATGCCATTCGGTCAATTTCCGCATGGCAGACAATAAAAGCTTTTCCTTTTCAGCTTTCGGTAATGCATACGGGGCAAGCTCGTGAAAGACTTCTAGCATATCTCCATCCCTGCACTATTCCAGATCATCCGGCAGAAGCATCTCATCGGCTTCCATATCGCGTTTCACTTTCTTGCCAATCACACGGGCAAACTCATTGGGAGGTATCCCGTCCCCCGGCCGTTTTGCGTCAAGATCCTCCATCGAAAGCACCTGCCCTGCAGGAATGTGCTTCGCGGCAACAATGCTCCTTCGCATCTTTCCCCGCTGTGCAAGCTCCTCTTCCGTCACACTTCGTTCATAAGACCCCAGCGCCGCCGCGACGTTTCGACATTCCCGCACCAACTTCTCCATTTGTTCCGGCTCGGTCGCCATCTGATTATCCCAGCCGATCACACTGCTGTCGAGGGTAAAATGCTTTTCGATCATCACCGCGCCAAGTGCCGTTGCGGCACACGCGGCTTCACTTCCCATGGTATGATCCGAATATCCGACGCTGCATTCCGGGAACTCCGCTTTCAGCATACGCATATTATTCAGATGAATATGTTCATGCGCCACGGGATACAGTGAAACACAATGGAGAATACAGATCTGATGATTGCCTCTGCCCTCAATCGCACGAACAGCCGCCCTGATTTCATCAAGCGTTGCCATCCCCGTAGAGAGTACAATCGGAACCATGCGGCCTGCAATATACTCCAAAAAAGGGATGTTGTTGATGTCCATGGATGCGATCTTGATATACGGAACGTCACACGCATCAACCAGGAGATCAACCTCACTGCGGGAATAAGGTGTGGATGCGAAATCAATGCCGCTCTCCCTGCAATAGGAGGACAGTTCCACGAGCGCCTCCGGCAAAAGCGCAAAGCCCTTCACCATGCGCCGCGCGATCGGGTTCTTTGTGTAATATGTCTTGCTGTAGAGAGAAGTCTCCGTCCATGACTGGAATTTGACCGCATCGCAGCCACACGCCTTCGCCGCATCGATCATTTTTTTTGCGACTTCAACCTTTCCCCTGTGGCTGGAATTCAGCTCAGCCACAATATACGGGCACGCTTTATCCAAGTACATTTCACAGGCCTCCTTCGCTTAAATCCAGTTTCATCGTCACCCCCAATGCTTGAGATTTTCGTCCTCCATCAACTACAATATTTTGCCCGGTAACGAACGATGCCATATCCGATGCCAAGAACAAAATGGCATTTGCAACCTCTTCCGGAGCCCCCTGCCGTTTCAATGGGGTCTCTTGAAGTATTTTCTCCTTGAGCGCATCGCTGCGCGCGTGCCACATATCCGTATCAATAAACCCGGGAGAAACCGCATTCACCCTGATGCCATACTTCCCGAGTTCGAGTGCCATCGTCTGCGTCGAAAAAAGCACCGCAGCTTTGCTGCTGCCGTACGCGAGCCCGCCTTCCTCCGCCTCCATCCCGGCGACCGAGGCTACATTGATGATCGCCCCCGCCTTATTTCTCATCATATACCGTGATACAAGCTGAGCCAACTGCACCTGTGACATAAAATTTGTGTGCATACAGTCTTCAATCGTTTTGATTGCGGTCATCGGGAATAATTGTTCCACGGAGATTCCCGCATTATTCACCAGAATGTCAATGCGCTTTTGTTTGTCTCCGATGGTTTTGATGGCTTTTTTTACCGCGTCTGCATCTGCGACATCAAAATAGAACGGGTAAATTTCCGTTGCATACTGCTCCGATAATGTCTTAATTTTTTTTTCAAATTCTTCCGTCTGCCGTCTTGCGCAAGCCCAAATGCAGGCGTGATGTTCGGCAAATTTTTGTACCGTTGCCCCCCCGATGCCCCGATTCGCACCTGTGATGACCGCAATTTTACCGTTCAGCATTTTTTTCCACTCTCTTCGGTCGATATTTGTAAAATACAGAGGGAATCAAAAGTGTCACTTCTGCCTCACAAGCAAGCTCACCATCCACATAGCCTCTGGACACACCTTTCCCGATTCCTCTCGTATACGATTTTACTTCTGCAACAATGTCCAGTCGATCCCCAGGGCGGATTTTTTTAATGAATTTGACTTTACATTCTACACCTTCAATATTGATATCCTCGACCCCATCCATCGTATTGAGTGCAATCGTCAGCATTTGACACAGTGCTTCCATCTGAACGGCACCGGGCACAAGAGGCTTCCCCGGATAATGTATGGGGAAAAACCACTCATTATTCGTCAGATTTTTATATCCCTTGGCATATTTCCCAGGCACACACTCCGTTACCCGATCAATATAAAGAAACGGATAGCGATTTGGCTCGTATTTCTGGAGTTCATCACTATCGAATGATAAGATTTTTTCTTCTGACATACCGATATAACCTCACTTCCATCTAGTCCCGAAAAACCCTATGCTCGTCATTGCCCTTTGTTACTCTGGCAGGATTCCCAAGAACAGTACATCCATCCTCCACTGATCTGAAAACCATAGAGCCCATTCCGACAATGACGTTATCTCCTAAATTTGTGCGTTCCTTCATCGAGGAGTTCAGACCGATAAACGTATTTTCACCGACGGTAGAGCCGCCGCCGACCGTTGCCATCGGACATACAACGGTATTCTTTTTCAGATGTGCATCATGTCCGACGACCACATGGAAGCCCAAAAAGCAATTTTCTTCTAAGACAGCATTGGATGATACGATGGAATGCGCATTGACGATACACCCCGGTGCAATCTGCGCTGTAGGTGAAACTATGGCAGAAGGGTCAACGAGGGTTGCCAACTTATAGCCGCTTTCCTCAATGCGTTTCAGCAGAAAAGCACGCGCCGCAGGTTCACCGACGGCAATAACAAATTCAAATTCTTCCTGTGCGATCGTTTCACACGAAGAAAAGTGAATCCGTTCCGTCCCATAATACGACACTTCTTCTTCAAAGTCATCAATGAGGTAAATTTTCGAATACCTGTGGGATACTGCATTCACGCGCTCTGCCAAGTCATAGATCTCAATGGCAGCACCGCTTGCTCCATATATAAATAAAATCATCTATGAATCACTCGCAAACCTATAGGAATTGTAGATGCCTGTCCGATCGTGCGACAGCCCCTCGCACAACTCTATATACCATTAGGACACACCATTCGTGTATTCGCACAAGAAAGAGCTGCCTCCACACGAAAACAACTCGTAAAGAGCTCCATGTGGACACAGCTCATGATATTCCTCTACCATCGTCCCGCATCTCTCAAAACAGCCCCGTAATCACGCCGTCCTCGGTGATGTCCATGCCCATTGCAGCGGGAACTTTCGGCAGCCCCGGCATGGTGAGGACATTCCCCGTGAGGGCGACGACGAAGCCCGCACCGCAGGAGGCACGCAGTTCGCGCACGGTGATGCGGAAACCTGCGGGACGGCCGAGGAGCGCAGGGTTGTCCGAGAGCGAATACTGGGTCTTTGCCATGCAGACGGGTGTTTCCGTCATGCCGAGCGTCTCCATCTCCGCCATCTGCTTCTGCGCCGCATCCGTAAAGTCCACGCCGTCCGCGCCGTAGATTTCCTTTGCAATCGTTTCGATCTTCTCCGCAATGGACTTCTTCGCATCATAGATCGGGTGGAAGTCGGCGGGCTTTCCGAGAGCATCCATGACGGCATCCGCAAGTGCAAGTCCGCCCTCTCCGCCCTTCGCCCAGACCTCGGAGCGCACGGCGGTCACACCGAGACGCGCACAGAGTTCGGTGAGGAGTGCCAGCTCCGCCTCGGTGTCCGTCGGGAATACGTTGACGGCGACGACGGCGGGCACACCGTACTTGCCGACGTTCTCAATGTGCTTTTCGAGATTCGCCGCGCCGCGCCGGAGCGCGTCGAGATTTTCCGTACCGAGCGCGTCCTTCGGCACGCCGCCGTTCATCTTGAGCGCACGCACGGTGGCGACAATGACGACGGCATTGGGCGAGAGCCCCGCAAGGCGGCACTTGATGTCAAAGAATTTCTCGGCGCCGAGATCTGCGCCGAAGCCCGCCTCCGTCACGACGTAGTCGACACATTTGAGAGCGTATTTTGTCGCCATAACGCTGCTGCATCCGTGCGCGATGTTCGCGAATGGCCCGCCGTGGATGAAGGCGGGCGTGCCGCCGATGGTCTGCACGAGGTTCGGCTTGATGGCATCCTTGAAGAGGAGTGTGAGCGCACCCGTTGCGCCGAGTTCGTCCGCATGGACGGGACGGCCGCCGCGCGTCCATCCGATGAGGATGCGCCCGAGACGGCGCTTCATGTCCGTAAGGCCATCCGAAAGGCAGAGGATCGCCATCATCTCCGAGGCGACCGTAATGTCAAAGCCCGACTCGCGCGGAATGCCGTGCACGCGCCCCCCCAGCCCCGTGACGACATGGCGCAGGGCGCGGTCGTTGATGTCGAGGACACGCTTCCACACGATACGGTTCACATCGAGGTCGAGCGCATTTCCCTGAAAGATGTGGTTGTCGATCAGCGCCGCAAGGAGGTTGTGCGCCGTGGTGATGGCGTGGAAGTCCCCTGTGAAGTGGAGGTTGATGTCCTCCATCGGCACGACCTGCGCATAGCCGCCGCCCGCCGCGCCGCCCTTCATGCCGAAGCACGGACCGAGGGACGGCTCGCGCAGGGCGACGACGGTCTTTTTGCCCTGCCTGTGCAGAGCGTCGGCAAGTCCGACGCTCGTCGTGGTCTTGCCCTCGCCCGCAGGAGTCGGGTTGATCGCCGTGACGAGGATGAGCTTGCCGTTTGCCCCGTTTGCCCCCGCAAGTGCGGCGGGGGTCAGCTTTGCCTTGTACCTGCCGTACGGCTCGATGTGTTCCTCAGCGATTCCAAGCGTCCCCGCGATCTCTGCGATGGGGCGCAGCTGTGCCGCGCGTGCGATCTCGACATCCGATTTCATTGTCATCGCTCTCCCCCCGCTTCCATCTGCATCCTTGCCGCCTGCACGACGTTCTCCATCAGCATGGCGACGGTCAAAAGACCCACGCCGCCCGGGACGGGCGTAATCGCTCCCGCCACCTCCGCCACGGCATCAAAGTCCACGTCGCCGACGAGCTTCTTCGGTGCAACGCGATTGATGCCGACATCAATCACCGTCGCGCCCGCCTTCACCATATCCGCCGTGACAAAATGCGGCCGTCCGACCGCCGCGACGAGGATATCCGCCTCACGTGTCACCTGTGCAAGGTTCTTCGTCCGCGAGTGACAGACGGTCACGGTCGCATTGCGCTCCAAAAGGAGATGTGCCATAGGCTTGCCCACGATGTTGCTGCGCCCGATGATAACCGCGTGTGCGCCCTCGATGGGGATGCCCGCATAGTCAAGCATACGGATGCAGCCCGCAGGGGTGCAGGGGCGCAGCCCGGGTACGCCGATGGTAAGGTGACCGACGTTCACGGGATGAAATCCGTCCACATCCTTGCGTGGGTCGATGCGGCTCAGAACTTCCTCCTCATGTGCCGCAATCTGCGCGGGCAGGGGCAGCTGGACGAGGATACCGTGCACATCCCGATCCGCGTTCAGCGCGTCGATGCAGGCAAGCAGCTCCGCACGCGTCGTTTCTGCGGGCAGGGCGATGTGATCCGAGAGGATGCCCAGCTCCTCACACGCCTTCCGCTTGTTGCGGACGTAGACCTCGGACGCGGGGTCGCTGCCCACGATGATAACGGCGAGGCGCGGCTGAATGCCTTTGATTTTCAGCTCCGCCGCCGCACGCCCCGCCTCCTCTTTGATCTTTGCGGCAAATTCCTTGCCATACAGTATGCGTGCCATAGCTGCTCTCCTTTGATCCGTGATTTCCTACACCAAATAACTGATCCACGTAAAGATAAAAATTGCAATCGACACAATCCCGTTCCGCATAAAGTACATCTGTGTCACGCGCGAGAAGTCCGTCGGACCCGCAATGCGGTGCTGATAGACGAGCGTTCCCGCCGCGATGGCGACACCGATGTAGTAGGGAAATGCAAGATGCATCATCGCACCGAGCGCAACAAAGAGGATGATGGAGAGAACGTGCATGGCACGCGCGATCCGAAACGCCCCCTCTGCACCGAACGTGACCGCGAGGGAGTGGAGCCCATGACTGCGGTCAAACGCCTCATCCTGCGCCCCGTACATCGCATCGAACGCGGCGATCCAGAGCGCGACAGCGATAAAGAGGACGAGCATCGGCAGCTCGATCTTCCCACTGACCGCCACCCAGCCGCCCGCCGGCGCCATGCCGATGGCAACGCCGAGGAAGAGATGAACCCACCCCGTCACACGTTTCATATACGGGTAGATGAGAAATGGTACGGCGGCAAACGGCAGAAGGCGGATGCAGACGGGATTCAGCTGCAAGACGGCAAATACAAGCACAAGGAGGCACACGCCTATAAAGACGAGCGCCTCCTTCTTTGTCACGCGCCCCTGCACCATCGCACGATAGGCGAGGCGGGGCTGCTGTTTGTCATACTTCAGATCAGCGAGATTGTCGAGGGCGAGTGCCGCCGAACGCGCCGCCGTGATGGCGAGCACGATCCAGCCGAGATCGCCGAGGGGCGGATTGCCCCCTGCCGCAAGCAGTGCTCCCATGAGCGCGAACGGCAGGGAGAACACCGTATGATGAAAGGCGGTATTGTTCATGTGCGCCCGCAGACGCTCCATCCACCAGCTCAATCCAGACCGAACTCCTTCCAGCGTTCATCGACCCGCTTCACAATGTCCTCCGACATTTCGATCTCATCGGGCCACTCGCGTGCGTGCCCTTCCTCCGGCCACGTCTTTGTCGCGTCGATGCCGAGCTTCGAGCCCCACTTTGCCATCGGCGAGGAGTGGTCGAGCACGTCCAGAGGCCCCTGCACGATCTCAAGATCGTACTTCGCGTCGATGTTGTTAAAGACGCGCCACCAGACTTCCTTCATGTCCTGCACGTTGACGTGCGCGTCCACGACGATGATCATCTTGACGTTCATCATCTGTCCCATGCCCCAGAGCGCGTGCATGACCTTGCGCGCGTGCATCGGGAACTGCTTCTTGATGGAGACGACAACGCAGTCGTGGAATACGCCCTCAAGCGGCATATTGACATCGACGACCTCGGGCAGCATCTGCTTGAGGAGCGGCAGGAAGATGCGCTCCGTCGCCTTGGCGAGAAAGCAGTCCTCCATCGGCGGCTTGCCGACCACCGTTGCGGCGTAGATGGCATCTCTCCGGTGCGTGATCGCCGTGATGTGAAAGACGGGATAGTCGTCCGCGAGGGAGTAGTAGCCCGTATGGTCGCCAAACGGTCCCTCGCGGCGCATCTCGTTCGTATCGACGTAGCCCTCAAGGATGATCTCTGCCGTTGCGGGTACTTCGAGGTCAACGGTGATACACTTCACCAGTTCGACGGATTTATGCCGCAGGAAGCCCGCAAAGACCATCTCGTCGATGTCGCGCGGCAGCGGTGCCGTCGCGGCATAGGTCACGACGGGGTCGGTGCCGATGGCGACCGCCGCCTCGATGCGCGCACCGCCGCGCGCCTTCATGTCGCGGAAGTTCTCTGCGCCGTTCTTGTGGATGTGCCAGTGCATTCCCGTCGTGCGGCTGTCGTACTTTTGCAGACGGTACATACCGACGTTGCGCTTGCCCGTCGCGGGGTTCTTCGTAAAGACGAGCGGCAGGGTCACGAACGGGCCGCCGTCGTCCGGCCAGCATTTCAGAATGGGGATCTCGTCGAGGTTCGGATGCTCCGTTTCGACGACCTCCTGGCAGGGCGCATTCTTCACGTATTTCGGGAAGTTGATCGCCTTGCGCGCCATCGGGATCAGCGTCATGAGGTTCATCTTGTTCTGGAGCGAGATGTGTGGAATCTTTAGGATCTCCGTGAGCTCGTCCGCCACATCGTCGAGTTTTTCCACGCCGAATGCGAGTGCCATGCGCTCGTAGCTGCCGAACGCGTTCATGAGCACGGGCATCTTCGAGCCTTTGACGTTCTCAAAGAGCAGTGCAACATTTTTTTCGCCCTCGCGCTTTGAGATGCGATCCGTGATCTCGGTGATCTCAAGCTCCGGATCGACCTCCGCCGTAATGCGTCGGAGCAGTCCGCGCTCCTCAAGCGCGGCGATGTATTCGCGCAGATCCTTATATGCCAAGATGTTCCCTCCTAGTTGAAACGAGTACGCAATGCTGCGGTAATACCCCAAAGCGAACCCTAGTGGAGCAAGCGGGGAAAGCGGGCGTTTCGCCCCCTGCGGATTTCTTTCGTTCAAGCGAAGCGCGTTTAAGAAGTCCGCAGGTATTTAGGCGAATAAGCGCGCGACCGCTTGCGTAACTAAGCGTTCGCGCGGGGTATTATGAAGCAAAATTACTTTCTCAGTATAAACCGTACAATCAGATAGCCGACCCCGTAGAGCGCGATCATCGGCAGGGCGATCATCGACTGCGTGAACACGTCGGGTGTCGGCGAGATCACGGCGGCAATGATGAACGAGAGGAAGATGACGATGCGGGCGTATTTCCGCAGGAATGCAGAGGAAATGAAGCCCAACTTGCCGAGGATCGTGATGACGAGCGGCAGTTCAAAGACGAAGCCGAACGGCAGCACGAACATAATGACGAACTCGAAATAGCGGTTCACGGAAAAGAGCGCCTCAAGTTCCTCGTTGCCGAATCCCTTGAAGAACATGATTGCCGCAGGGAATACGAGGAAGAACGAGAATGCGAGCCCGAGGAAAAAGAGAATCACCGAAACAGGCACGACAATCCCGAGAACAAGCCGCTCCGCACGCGTCAGGGCGGGCAGGAAAAACCGCCACACATGATAGAAGATGACGGGCAGCGCGAGAAGAAAGCCCACGACAACGGCAATCTTGATGTAGGTAAAGAACGCCTCTGCGGGCTGCATATAGTAGAGCTTTCCGACCGGAACGGTCAGATAGTGCATGATCTCGTCGATGAAGTAATAGCCGACACCGGAGCCGACGGCGACCGCAAGCAGGCACTTGATGAGGCGCGAACGCAGCTCCGTGAGGTGTGCGATGAGCGACATGCTGCCGTCGTCGTCCGTCACATCCGCCGCAGACGCTGTCTCCAACCGCGGTGCAGGCGAAGCGTCAACGGGTGCAGGGACAGGCTGCTCCCCGCTCACTGCACCGACTTCTTTCGAATCCTCCGCCATGGGTCAGCTCTTTGCCTCTTTTTTCTCACTCTCCGGCAGACGCTTTGCCTCCTCGGTGACGTTGATCTCCGCGCGGGCATCGTCCTTCTCGTTGTTTGCCGACTTGAACTCCTTGATGCTCTTGCCGAGCGCCTTGCCGATGTCCGGCAGACGGCCGGGACCAAAGACGACAAGCCCGATGATGAGGATGAGGACGAGTTCGGGAACTCCCAGACCAAACATAAGAACCTCCTAAAACAAATCGAATTTATGGGGTATCATTGCTCGCTTGTGTAAAGCCCCACGCGAACACGTTACGATTGTGTCTTGACTTCTGCGGCAGCCGCTTTCTGCTCCGCCTTGTGCGCCTCGACTGCCGCCGCAGCAGTCGCTGCGGTCGGGGTCGCCGTGGGCACCGGTGCCGCGGCGGGTGTTTCTGCCGTCGCCGGTGTCGCCGATGTCGCCTGTAGCGGCTGTGCTGCGGGCTGCGCCGCAGGTGCAGCTGCAGGCGGTGCGGGCGGCGGCTCGGGGGCGTTGATCGCTGCGGTCAGCGCGTTCGATGCCTTGCGGAACTCACGGATGCCCTTGCCGAGCGAACGCCCCATCTCGGGGAGCTTGCCGGGGCCAAAGACGATCAGCCCCACCACCAAAATCAAAATCAGTTCGGGTACGCCAATGCCAAACATAGTATCTCCTTATGTTTCAAAACTCTCTGCGTCCGATAAAGTCCGCCGCCATCAGGAATGCCTCGCGAACCTCCGTGTCGAGCGTCTCGGGCAGCGCATTCTTCGCGCGTTCCAGATACGCATCCGCCTTCTCCTGCGCATAGTCGAGCCCGTCCGTCGTACGGACAATTTCGAGTGCACGCGCAACTTCCTGTGCAGTCATCTTCGGGTTCGTGATGAGTGCCGTAAGCTCCGCACGTCCCGCCGCATCGAGCATTTCGAGCGCACGGATGACGGGCAGGGTCACAAAGCCCTGTGCAAGATCATGCCCCGCCGGCTTTCCGATGTCCTCCGATGTCTGCCGATAGTCGAGCAGGTCGTCGGTGATCTGGAACGCCATGCCAATCGCATGACCGTAGAGCGCCATGTGCTCCGTATCCGCCGCACTCATGCCGCCGATCGCGCCGCCGAGTTCGCAGCAGATTTCAAGAAAATCCGCCGTCTTTTTTCGGATGCGCTCATAGTACGTCTCCTCGCTTGCGGGCACCTGATACGCCGTGTGATCCTGAAGGATCTCCCCCTCGCTCAGAGTGCAGACGAGGTGCGCGAGCTTCACATAGACCGACGAATCATAGCCCGCCTCGGCAACAAGTTTGAACGCGCGTGCAAAGAGATAGTCGCCGCTCAGGATGGCGACCTGATTGCCCCATTTCGCGTTTGTCGTCACAGCACCGCGCCGCGTATCCGCCTCGTCGATCACATCGTCATGCACGAGGGATGCCGTGTGAATGAGTTCGAGCGCAATCGCAATCGGAAGTGCACGCGCATACGCAAACGAAGCCCCGCCGCGTGCCGTGAGGAGGAAAAGCGCGGGACGCAGACGCTTTCCGCCCGAGGAGATGAGATGCTTCCCGACATCCGTAATGAGTGCCGTCTCAGAGACAACCGCCTGTGCGAGTTCCTCCTCGAAGATCTCAAGATCTTGCCGTATGACATCGAACATGTCGCTTTTCAACGTTGTATCACCTACATCAGGCGCGGGATGCGCCTACCTTCCTAGCCATGTGTAAACCTCCACACATTCTATCATATTGCGCCCATACCGTCAAAATTATTTCATCGCTCTCTCATTTGCGGGAACAGTTATCGTTTCTGCAAAATCAGCGCACTGCCGACGGCACGTTCCTGCCCGTCGGAGGGAGAATTTACCACATCGCCGTCCACATAGAGCGCGGACGATCCGCCGCCGTCGAGGTTGATGGCGTTCTGCACGCCGAATTTTACGAGCAGGGCGGCAAACTCGGTCAGTGTCAGCCCGTGGCTGTCCTCCTGCCGTCCGTCGACGACGGCAAAGACAACCCTGCCTTTCTTTGTCACGCCGACGGCACTGCGCGGCGCACGCCCATAGCGGATGTCGCCGGGGAACTGCTCTTCGCCCGCCGTCACGTGAACGGCGCCGTTCTCGACAAGGCGTGGACCTGCGCCGACAATCTGCTCCGCCATATCCCACATACCGCCTGTATACTCCGTAAGGACTGCGGGATCGCCGATGCGCGTTCCTGCCGCCGCAAACGCATCCATCGAGGTTCCATGCACGGAAACGACATAGCCATCTGCGGGAATCGCCGAATCGTTCGTGTTGATCTCGGCAACCCGTCCCGCACGAATCACATACTCCAACCCGTACGGATTCGTCCCCGTCGAATGCCCGTAGGCGCGGTTGTAGATGACGAGTCCGTTTTCGCCGCGCTCGGCGTTGACCCCCGAGACGGGGAGCGTCACTTGGTCGATCTTCACAGTTCCGCTGTAGGAAACCGTACCAAAGACAAAGGATCCGTCCGGCATCACACCGAATGCGCTGCGGTCATAGTAGGTCGTGCCGACAATCGTACCGTTGATCTTCGTCACACCGAGGATCTCCCCGTTCAGCGCAAAATAGGACGCATTGATCGCCGCCGCCGCATTGGTGTCGTGTGCAATGCCGCTCACGGTCTGCCGCCCGGGGATGATGCCACGGGCAAGTGCCGGACGGACGCTGTACTTCGTCGGATCCGCCTCGACAAAATACGAGGTCACCTGCCCATCCTCGTCCTCGTAGATATAGGTGCGCAGCATCAGCCCTGTGGCGATCGTTTCCTCTTTCAGAATCGGGAGTTTCGGCTGTTCCGGCTGTGCGCCTCCCGCCGGCGCGACCGCCGGTTTTGCAGGAGATGACGGCGGCAATGCCCCCGTGTCCCTTGGCTGCGGCTTTGCCGCTCCCTTGGGTGCGACATCGAGATAGACGCGCGCGGGGTTCATCAGATTGCCGAGCGCATAGTCCATCCCCTTTGCCATCGTGACCGTCACGTAGAAATGCCCGCGCCGCGCAGCATAGGAAACGGAGTCGATGCGTGCCGTCCGCACGGCGGAACGTCGGAAGGCGGCGGCGTTCGTATCCACAAAGTCAAAGGTCAGCTCGCGCCCATCCTCGGAGAGACTGATATGGTAGAGCGGCATCTCCGAAAAGTCAAAGACAATGCGGTCGCGTGCCGCTGTACTCGACGAGCGCAGAGCGTTCAGCTCCGCCGCCCAAACGCAGGAGGATGCCGCAAACATCAATGCTGCCGCGAGTACCGCAATTTTTTTCAATAAACGCATGAAATACTCCAAACTAAGTCAATCATCCGTGCAATAGAAAAGGGGATGCTGCGCGGGCAGCTTCCCCTTGATTGCACACATGTATCTCACCTTGTCTTGATGGTGAGCTGCTGATACATCATATCTGCGATGCCGATGCCGCCGCTCTTTGCCGCCGCATTCATCAGCTCGGTATCGCGCATATCCTCGAAGATTTCGATGGCGTTGGATTTTTTGCCAAAAAGATCGTTCTCCGGCACGGTCGCACGCATCTGCTTGTACATCATGCTGAGAAACATCGCCTCGAAGCCCTCGCACGCCTCGCGCAGCTTCTTCGCCTCAAGATCCTCCGGCGTCGTCTTATGCAGGGGCGCATCCTCCGTCGCCTTTCGCTGCAGCTCGTCGAGCGTCGCCTGAAAGGACTTCTCCTCGGCACTCACGCGTGCGGCATTGTAGGAGGTCTGCGCCGTGCCGCTCAAAAGAGCCGCATCATGGATCGGCTGAATCGTCATGCTGTTCCCCCCGTTTTACACAATATCAAGCTCGGCGTGCAGCGCCCCCGCCGCCTTCATCGCCTGCAGGATCGAGATCGTCTCACGCGGATTCGCACCCACAGTATTGAGCGCACCTACAATATCGCCGATGTTCGTCGTCGCAGGCAGGATGATCGTGCTGCCCTTGTGATCCGTCACATCGACATCGGAGCTGTCCGTCACCACGGTATTGCCGTAGCTGAACGGCCCCGGCTGGGAAACGTCCTTCGCCCCCTGAATGCGGATCGTCAGACCGCCCTGCGTAATCGAAATCGCATCCACGGAGACATCCGCGCCCATGATGATCGTCCCCGTACGCTCGTTCACAATGACACGCGCCATATTGTCGGGACGGACGGGCAGTTCCTCGATGGACGAAACAAAGCCGACCACGTTCTCACGGAAATAGGACGGAACGACAACGTCCACACGCCCGGGATTGCTCGCCTGTGCGATGCTCCCGTACTGTGCGTTGATCGCCCCTGCGACACGCGTCGCCGTCGTAAAGTCCGGACGCATGAGCGAGAGCGAAATCTGCCCGTTCGCACCGATGCCGTCGTCCTCCACCGTACGCTCGACAATGCCCGCATTCACGGCGATGCCGACCGTCGGGAACGCCTTCGATACGCTCGTACCGCCGCCGGAGGTCGAGAACCCGCCCGTGGAAACGCCGCCCTGTGCGACGACGTAGACCTCGCCGTTGCCCGCACGCAGCGGCGTCTGGAGCAGTGTCCCGCCACGCAGGCTCTTCGCATCGCCGATCGAGGAGACGGTCACGTCCAAGGTGTCCCCCTCACGCACAAACGGAGGGAGTGTCGCCGTCACCATGACCGCCGCAACGTTTTTGAGTTTCAGTGATCCGGTATTCACATTGATGCCGTAACTCGTCAGCATATTGGCGATGGACTGCACCGTCTCGCCCGAGCTTGACCCGTCGCCCGTGCCGTCCAGACCGACGACCAGACCATAGCCCATGAGCTGGTTGGAGCGCACGCCCTGCACCTTGCTGATGTCCTTGATCCGCGTCACGGCGGAATCCGCCGACGCAGTTTCAGGCAGCGTGCCGAAAAGGAGCGCAAGGAGAAGCAGAAGGATGCCATATTTCTTCATAAAATGCGCCTCCTGTCAGAACAGAATGTTAAAGATCTGCGTGAGAATGCCCTGCCGCTGCTTTGCGTTGAGCGGGCCTTTCCCGTCAAATCGTACGGTTGCATCCGCGACGCGCGTCGAGAGAATCGTATTCGAACTCGAAATGTCCTCGGGACGGCAGGTGCCTCGGAACACAATCTTGTGCTCGTTTTTGTTCTGCCAGATGGACTGTGTACCCTCCAGGATGAAATTGCCGCCCGGCGTTATATCCACCACCGTGACCGTGACGTTGCCCGCAACGCGGTTCGAGGAGGCGGCGGAACCCTTCGCACTGAACTTGTCCGAACTGCCCGCTGACGCCGCCTGCAAAAAGTCAAAGATGCCAATGCCGGCACCCAGTTTGACCGAGCCGCTCTTTTCATTCGAGCTGCTGCGCGTCGCAGAGGTCGTCGTCGACTCGCTGATGACAATGGTGACAATATCCCCGATGCCCGTCGCACGGTGATCGGCAAACAGATTTTTCGCCGGCTGCCCGTTCGGATTGTTCCACAGGGATTCTGCCGAAACGACGGGAGCGAGGCTTGCCGTACAGAGTGCGGCGGCCAGAGCCCCTGCCAGCCATTTTTGTTTACTCATGTTGAACTCCTTATGGAAAATTTTCATCCGATGATCTGCACCGTCGCAGCATCGACGACCTTGCCGCGCAGGATCTTGCCGGAACGCGCATTGCGCACGCGGATCGTATAGCCGATGCGCCCCGGTTCGAGGGCAATTCCCTCGGCGCGAATGGCGATGCCGTCCGCATCGTAAACGAGCTCCACGGGATTCCCCGGACGCAGGACAAGCGGCATGGCAAGCATTGCGGGGGTGATTGCCGTATCCATACGGATCCAGCGCCCCGCCACACGTCCCTCCAACCGCGTAAAATCCGTGAGGGTAAGCTCCGGCAGCGTGTCCACCGCCCGCTCCTCCACCCGCGCATTCGCGGCGGAGATCGGCTCCTCCGCACGGATGTCCTTCATCGCTACGAGCACATGGTCATAGACGGTGAGACGATAGTAGCTGGTCGCCCGCCGGTTCAGTACGCCGTCGATGTAGATGGTGAATGCCGCAGGAAACTCACGCCCGTACGGCAGCCCGCGTGGGAACTCGACGACGGCGGTCACTTCGCCTGCGGGGAGGTGCATGGTCGCAGCGGCGCGCTGCAGACGCAGCTCGTGCCGCCGCGTCTCGCCGTCCCTGCCCAGTTTCTCCTCGATCTGCCGCTCCGCAAGCGACGAGAGCTGCGCAGAGGAGAGCACCGTCGGAAACGGATCCTCCATCGTCGCGCCATAGGCGGCGGCAGGCGGAGCACCCATCCACAGAAAAGCGAATAAGCCACTCCATAGACATAGAATGGCTGTGAGGATGCTTCTTAGAGAAATCAACGCTTGAGCGAGTTCGCGATCTCAAGCATCGAATCCGATGTCGTGATCGCCTTCGAATTGGACTCATAGGCGCGCTGGGAAACGATCATCTCGACCATTTCCTCAACGATCTGCACATTGCTCATCTCAAGCGTCCCCTGTGCGAGCGTGCCCGCGCCGTCCACCCCGGGATTCGACTCGATCGCTTCGCCCGAAGCATCGGATACAACGAAGAGGTTTTTCCCGATGGCGGTGAGTCCCGCCGGATTCACAAAGCGGGCAAGCGTGATCTGCCCCGCCTCCTGCTGCTGGGTCTGTCCCGCCTCACGGTAGGAGACACGCCCGTCGCCGGAGATCGTGATGGAGTCCGACGGTGCATTCTGTCCGATCGTGATGCCGTCGGCGAGCAGATAGCCGTCTGTCGTCACCATGCGGCGATCCGCATCGAGTTTCCACGTACCGTCGCGCGTGTATGCCGTTGTTCCGTCCGGCATCGTGACGCGGAAGAAGCCCTCGCCCTGGATGCCGATGTCGGTCGGGTTGTCCGTCGTCTGCAAGGGGCCCTGCGTAAAGACGCGCTGCGTCGCTGCAACGCGCGTGCCAAGTCCGATCTGGAGTGCGGTCGGGTACTGCGAGTCCGCGCCGTTCTGTGCGCCCGCCTCGCGCAGCGTCTGATAGACGAGATCCTGGAACTCCGCACGCACCTTCTTGCCGCCGTGCGTATTGACGTTGGCAATGTTGTGCGCGACGACATCCATATGCGTCTGCTGTGCCTTCATACCGGATGCCGCAGACCAAAGTGCTCGCATCATAGTCGTTATCCCCCTCCAAGGAATGATTGCTGTTTGTTTCCTTTATTTATATCGGATCAATGATATGATTCCTTAACTTGTGCGCCCAACGTCGTTGACCGCCTTGTCGAGCAGACTGTCCTGCGTCTGCACCGCCTTTGACCCCGCCTCGTAGACGCGTTGGTTGTTGATGAGCTCGACCATCTCCGTCACAACGCTTGTGTTCGACATCTCCAGCATCCCCTGCTCGATCGTCCCCGTCGCAGGTCTGGGCTGTGCGCCGCCCTGCGGGCGGTAGAGGTTGTCCCCCTGCTTGACGACGGCGTTTTTGCCGTCGAACTGGACGAAGTCGAGCTGTGCGATCTGAGCGCCGTCCGCGTAGATGCTCCCATCGCTCCCGACCGTCACATGCTGTGCACGCGCCGGAATCGAAATCGAGCGCCCCCGCGTGGACAGCACTTCCTGCCCGCGCATATTCAGCAGCGTGCCATTCGTGGAGCGGTAGAACCCGCCGTCGCGCGTGTAGCGCGGCCCGTCGATGGTATTCACAACGAAGTAGCCGGGTCCCGAAATCGCCAGATCATAGGTGTTTCCCGTCGCCTGCATCGCCCCCTGCAGATGCTCCGTCGCGATCTCATCCACAGCGGAGCCGAGTCCGAGCTGACCGACGACAGGCGCACCCATACCGATGCGGAATCCCTTGAAGCTCGTCACATCCGTATCCGCAGCGTGGTCGTTGATGCGGCGCAGCAGCAGCGGCTCGAACTCACGAACCGCCATGTCGTCGCGCTTATACCCCGTCGTTGCGGCGTTGGCAAGATTGTTCGCGATCATGTCCGTGTGCTTCGTCTCCGTAATCATGCCCGACGCTGCGATATAGAGTCCTCTCCACATAGTCTGTCCCTCGTTTTCCCGAAAAATCCTGTATCTATATTATTTCGCCATGTGCGGTGATTTTCCTCTATGGACGGTTATTTTTTTCGTCCGAAACTCGTATTGGTCGCCTTGCCGTCGAACTTGTCGAAAATATCGAGTGCCTTTCCGCAGCCGAGTGCCACACAGCTCATGGGCTCGTCCGCCACAACCGTCGGCGTCCCCGTTTCACGCTGAATCAGCTCCGACATACCGTAGAGCAGCGCACCGCCGCCCGTCAGCACAATGCCGCGATCCATGATGTCCGCCGCGAGTTCCGGCGGCGTTTCCTCCAGTACCTTCTTTACACAATCGACAATGCGCATCACGGAGGCCTCAATCGCAGAGGATGCCTGCGCCGTGGAGATTGTGATGTTCTTCGGCAGTCCCGAGAGGAGATCCCGTCCGCGCACATCCATCTGCTCGCGCCGCGCCGCCGTGTGTGCCGCGCCGACGCGCAGCTTGATCTCCTCCGCCGTGCGCTCGCCGATCAGCAGGTTGAACTCGCGCTTGACATAGGCGATCAGATCCTCATCGAACGTATCGCCCGCGATGCGGATGCTCTCGCTCGTCACAACGCCTCCGAGGCTGATGACGGCGACATCCGTTGTACCGCCGCCGATGTCGACGACCATCGAGCCCTGTGCCTCCACGATGTCCAGACCCGCGCCCATCGCCGCCGCAAGGGGCTCCTCGATGAGCTGGATGTGCCGCGCCCCCGCCTGCTCGGCGGCCTCCTGCACGGCACGCTGCTCCACCATCGTCACCCCCGAGGGGATGCAGATCATGATGCGCGGACGGAAGACAATGCTGCGCCCGACCACCTTTTCGATGAAGAAGCGCAGCATACTCTCCGTGATGTCATAGTCTGCGATCACACCGTCACGCAGCGGGCGAATGGCGACGATGTTGCCGGGCGTGCGCCCGATCATCTGCCGTGCCTCCTCGCCGATGGCAAGCACCTGATTCGTGTCGCGGTTCACCGCAACCACCGAGGGTTCTTTGAGGACGACCCCCTTGCCCTTGACGTAGACGAGCACATTCGCCGTTCCAAGGTCAATTCCTATATCCATTGACATACCGAACATCTGCGGCAAGCCTCCTGTCATTCCATTTTACTCAGCGCTCCGATTCCTCCACCTGCGTCGGCGGCACGGGAATCAGCGCGGCGCGGATCTCCTCCAAGGATTTCTCCAACGATGCACAATATTCCTCACGCAGCACATCATTGTCCCATTTGCACTGTCTGCCATAGAGGAGAATGGCGTCGAGATAGGTCAGAATCATCTCCGCGACATAGGCGCGTGCGACCTCGCTTGCGGTCATATAGGCATCCTTCGTCTGCAACTCAAATGCAATGCGGTCGATGTAGTGTTCGCCCTCGATCAGATAGGCGAGGGAACGCAGACGCAGCCCGATCTCCCGCGCGGCGACTGCATCGTTCGTGCCGGATGAACGATCCGAGGCGACCTTTTCAAAAACCGCCCACGCCTCGTCGCAGAGTTTGCCCACCTCATCGAGCATCTGATCTCTCGCGCGCTTCTTTCGCCAAAGCACCTCACGCACCGACGGTTTCTTCTGCGCCGCCATGCCCTTCCTCCCATTCGTTCACATTTCAAGTTCAACGCTCTTATTATATGTTGTTCGTTCCATATCGTCAATCTATAATTATTTGTACACAGACGCTTCTTGCATTTCCATGCCCATTCCATGTAAAATAAAACAAACGGTATACGGGAGGACATTATGGCTGAAATCTTAATGGAAGGATCGCGTCTTTTGCTGCGCCGCGCGGAGCCGGCGGACATCGACTACATCTGCGCTCTGCAGGAGGCGGAGGACAACAGGGACTACATTGTGCCGTTCTCACGCGCCGACCACGAAATCATCATCACGCAGGCAGAGGCATCGACGGACATCATCGTGGAGGAGTGCGCGAGCGGGGAGCGCGTCGGCTATCTCCACGTCGCAGGTCTGCTCCTGCCGTCCAAGGAGCAGGAGTGGACGCACGTCGTCATCGCCAAGAAGGGGCGCGGCTACGGACACGAGGCGATGAAGCTCCTCAAGGCATGGGCGTTCGAGGAGTGCGGCGCACACCGCGCGTGGCTCGACTGCAAGGACTACAACGCACGCGCCCTGCATCTCTACGAGAGCGAGGGCATGGTACGCGAGGCACTCATCCGCGAGACGATTCTGCACAAGGGGGTCTATGAGAACCTCGTCATCCTCGGCATCCTCGACCGCGAATACCGCGCACGCAAGCGTGCGGGACTGGAATTATAGGGAGGAAATGACATGAATGATAACGAACTCATCCGACGAGCGGCAGAGTTCCGCAGCCGCGCTTACGCCCCCTACTCCGGCTTTGCCGTCGGCGCGGCACTCCTCGCCGCGAGCGGGCGTGTCTATGGCGGTGTGAACGTCGAGAACGCCTCCTACCCCGTCGGTATCTGTGCCGAGCGTGCGGCGGTTGCCGCCGCCGTCACGGCGGGCGAGCATGACTTTGAGGCGCTTGCCGTCATTGCGGACAGCCCCGCCCCCTGCGCCCCCTGCGGTATGTGCCGCCAGATGCTGATGGAGTTTCCACTCAAACGCATCATCCTCGCGAACACGGCGGGCGCAACACGCATCCTCACGCCCGCCGAACTCCTGCCGCACGCCTTCGGCGCGGCGGCACTGCCGACAAAGGAGCTCATACATGAAGATACTGATTGTTGACGACTCGCGCCTCGTGCGTATCAAGCTCAAGGCGGAGCTCTATGACCGCGGGCATACAGTCGTGGAGGCGTGCGACGGCGAGGAGGCACTGCGCCGCCTCGCGGACAAGTCGCCCGATGCCGTTTTTCTCGACATCATCCTGCCGAAGCTCGACGGCTGCGAGGTGCTGCGCCGTCTGCGTGAGACGCATCCACACATCCCCGTCGTCATGATCTCCACCGCCGCCAGCGCGGAGAACATGGCGTGTGCCGAGAAATGCGGTGCGCTCATGTTCATCCAAAAGCCCTATTCCGATCATGAGATCACAGCAGCACTTGCCAAGATGCGGCAATGCGTGGAGGGTCAATGAACGCTTTTTACAAAAGCTACACCGACATTTTTCTCACGGGGCTGTCCGACTACGCCCGCGTGACGGCATCCGCCTCTACGCAGAGTGCAGAGGTCGGCTACGTCACCATATCGCAGCGCCTTGATGTGGACGGCACGCCCCTCATCGTCGCGCTCGGTGCCTGCGTCGATTCCTTCTATGCGCTCGCGAGCGGGTACAGCGGCGTATCGCTCGACGGCATGGACGAGCTTGCCGTGGATGCCGTCGGGGAGCTGTTCAATGTCATCAACGGACATTTTTCCTCACATATGAGCGCACACGGCTGCACCGTCTCCATCATTGCCCCGCCGCGTCACTGCCACGGCGCCGCAGAACCCGAACCAATGGAGTTTTCACACTTTATCGCCAGTCCCATCGGTACGCTGCGCCTGATGGCGGCACACGCGGAATTTCTTGCCGCCGAACCGCACGGAAGCACATGACGAAATCCCCCCGTGTCTCTTGAAAGGAGTATTCCCTTGACCATATTCTCATACACCATCGACTTCGAAACCCTCGTCGATCTGCTGCTCGTCCCCGCACTGATCGTCCTTGCCGCCCTCACGGCGGGCATCATCGCCGACCGCCTCATCCGCCGCTACATCGATCACCACCTTGCGGTGGAGGAGAGCACATGGAAGTATGTTCTCGTCCGCTCCATGCAGGGCGTTCCGATCTTCTTCAGCTTCATCATCGGTCTGTACTGGGCGATTGATGCCGTTGAGATCTCACCGACACTTACCAAGCTGCTTTCATATCTCCTCTTTACCAGCAACGTTTTCTCCATCACGCGCGTCCTCGCGCGCACGGTCGACGGTGTCGTCACCATGTACTTCGAGCGTTCGGACAAGAACCTCCCGAAGACGACGTTGCTCAACAACATCCTCATCGGTGTCATCTATGCCATGGGACTGCTCGTCATCCTCCAATACTACGGCATCTCCATCGCGCCGATCCTCACGGCGGCCGGTGTCGGCGGTATGGCGGTCGCCCTTGCCCTGCAGGAGACGCTCGCCAACATCTTCTCGGGGCTACACCTCATCCTCTCCAAGCAGCTGCGCATCGGCGACTACATCCGCCTCAACTCGGGCGAGGAGGGACGTGTCACGGACATCACATGGCGCTTTACCACGATCATCCCTCTCGGCGCAAGCAGCACCATCGTCATTCCAAACAAGACCATCGCGGGCGCGAACATCACGAATTTCAGCCTGCCCACGCAGAACATCAACATCAGCATCCCCGTCGGCGTCGCCTATGACAGCGACCTCGCAGCCGTCGAGCGCGTCACCATCGAGACGGCAAAGGAAGTCCTCGCGCGTGTGGACGACAACCCGAACGCAAATCCGCTCGTCCTCTATACGGACTTCGGCGACTCCTCCATCAACTTCAATGTGATCCTGCCGTCGCGCATATTCGACCACCAAGGCATGATCAAGCACGAGTTCATCAAGGCACTCACCGACCGCTACCGCACGGAGGGCATCGACATCCCCTATCCCATCCGAACCATCATTCAGGAGGAGGCGGATGCGGCGGAAAACAATCCACAGGACGCTGCTTCGTAAACACCTGTATCCGTCACAACTTATCCACAAAATCCACAGTTTCTCCCTGGGGAAACTGTGGATAACTTTTTGTTCGGAGATGTGCCCGCCATGCCTTTTCCCATCGGGACTTTCGCCGAAACACACCCTGATTTCCGAAAAATCCCTGTGGATAAGTCTGTGTACAAACAACTATATATAGATTTCCTATTGACGTTCACATACTAGATGTTGTATAATTCTCACGAAACGGCGATGTGTCGCCGCAGACAGGAACGCGCCCCGGGCGCGCGCAAAAAAGGAGAATGAAGCATGATTGTCAACGATATTAACGTCACCGTGAACGGCCTCTCGGACATCACCCCGCACGAGGTTGAAAACTACATTGCGTACATTGAGGGACAGACCAACGAAAAGCTGGATCGTCTCTCCATCACGGGGACGGACGACGGGCGCGTCACCCTCGGCTACGAGATGCGCCAGCCCAAGTTCGAGCGCGTGCGCCGCATCACGGGCTACCTCGTCGGCACCACGGATCGTTGGAACAACGCCAAACAGGCCGAGGAGCATGAGCGTGTCAAGCACGGACTCCACTGAGATCCGCATCTCGGGGATCGCGCGGGACTCCATCGTGGACGGCGAGGGCATACGGCTGACGGTCTTTACACAGGGCTGTCCGCGCCGCTGCCCCGGCTGTCACAACCCGGACACACAGCCGCTCGTCGGCGGACGCATGACGACCGTCGGGGCGGTACTCGCCGAGCTCGACGAGAATCCGCTCCTGACGGGGCTCACCCTCAGTGGCGGCGAGCCCTTCTTACAGCCGGCGGCGCTGCTTCCGCTCGCACGTGGGGCGCACGAACGCGGTCTTGATGTGTGGAGCTACACGGGCTACACGCTTGAGGAACTGCGGGCGCAGAAAAATCCTGCGGTAGATGCCCTGCTCGGTGAACTGGATGTCCTCGTCGACGGCGACTACCGCGCCGAGGAGCGTGATCTCACGCTACACTTTCGCGGCTCACGCAATCAGCGCGTGATCGACCTCGCTGCAACACGCGCAACGGGTCAGCTTACACTACGATATGCAGACGAATAAAACAGGGAATCGGCACAAAACCGATTCCCTGTTTTATTCGTATCGTGGAGTGGGCAAGCGACGTTCATGCCCCGACCATACTGCCAACGATGATGCCGATGTACGTCCCAATCGCATAGCCGAACGTGCCGACGAGCATCGCAGGCCCGACGAGGCTCGTCCATCCCTGTGAAATCGCCATTCCCGCTGCCGTTGTAGGGCCGCCGATGTTCGCATTGGAGGCGATGATGATGTCCTCCAACGGGAAGTTCAGTATCTTCCCGCCGATCAGACAAAAGAGCATATTGACAACAACCATGATAAAACAGAATACGAAAAGAAGTGGCGCATTCGTCAGGATCTCCACAATGGAGGCGTGTACCCCGATGATGAAGAAAAACATATAGATGAAGAACGTCCCGATCTCCTGCGCTCCGTTCATGGCGTTTGCCTGTTTTTCAAATGCACTCGCAAAGACGACGGACAGCAGGGTAATCCAGACATACTGACTACCGAGGAAGACGCTGCACATCTTCGACAGGGTTCCGCCATCGGCGGGAACAAGCGTCGCAAACGCACCGCCGATCCCCTTCGAAATCGTCACCACGACGACGGCATAGGCAATGCTCATGGCGAGATCACGGAGTGAGACATCCCGATGCCCCCAGTATATCGCTGCGAGGGTCTTCCCCTCCTCCGACACACGGTTCTTCTCGACCTCGTCAATGAGCGGATGCTCGTAGAATCTGCGAAAGAGCGCATTCCCCGCAATCCCGATCAGAATCAGGAAGTAGACCGCCATGTTGAAATTGTCCGCCACAACGGCGGAAGAAACGAGCGTTCCGTTGGCCTTGAACAGATCGGCGAGCTCCGTAAAATTTACCGCGCCGCCGATGTAGGATCCGGTCATCATCGCCGTGACCTTCGGCAGACCTTCGATGGAACTTTGCAGGAGCGCACAGCCGATCACCGCACCCGCAACCGTCCCGATGGCGCCGATGAGAAAAATCGCGAAGATCTGCGCCGTTTCGTTCCAGACCCTGCGTATGTTCGTCTGGAGCAGAAGGAGGGGAACCGCAAGCGGGACAAAGTATCCCAAGACGGCATCGTCATAAATGGGGGCAGAGGATGGAATGATACCCACGTTGACCAGCACCAATGCGATGACAAGAGCGATCAGCCCGCCCGCAAAGCGCGATGCCCATCGGTATCGGTACTCCAGATAAATGGAGGCGGCGACCGCCGCCATCATGATGGACATGAGAACCCATGTGTTTTCCGGATGAATCAGAGAATCCATTTCAACTCCAATCCTTTCATCAATGATTCCCTATGGAACAATCGCCAAAATCAGCCCGCCCGCCGCAATCATCACAATCGCAATTCCATGCGCGAGGCTGACCTTTTCGCCAAAGATCATAACAGCAAGTACAACGGCAAAGACGACGCTCAGCTTGTCGATCGGAGCAACCTGCGTGACCGCGCCATCCTTGAGCGCCATAAAGTAGAAGAGCCACGAAAGAGCTCCTGCAATCCCACTGAGCGCGACAAAGGCAAGTGCCTTTCGGTCGGCGAACACCTGCGGCAGATCAGCGGTATGCCCCTCAGCGACAACCACCCCCATGAGGAACAGTGCCATAATCGCAGCTCGCACCGCCGTCGCGGCACTGCTGTCCAGCCCCGTGAGCCCGACCTTGCCGAAGATGGAAACAAATGCCGCACACAGTGCCGAGAGCAGTGCATAGACGAGCCATGAACTCATCCCTATCCCCCCCAAAAGTGTGATTTAGTATAGCATTATTTGACAATCCCCGCAAACCCTTCTTTAAAAATATTACGCAATCGTGTAAAATAACAGAAATGGAGGGATTGTGATGATACGACAAGCCACGGTGCAGGATATTCCCGAGATTCTGCGCATCTATGATGCGGCACGCGCCTTTATGCGTCGCTCGGGCAATCTGACGCAGTGGAGCGGCGGCTATCCGCCGGAGGAGATCATACGCGCAGATATTGAGAAAAAGGTATTATGGGGGATGGAAAACGAGAGGGGGCATCTCTGTGCCGTCTTTGCCCTCGTCCCCGGCGAGGATCCGAGCTATGCCGTGATTGACGGCGCATGGCGTGACCCATCGCCCTATGCGGCAATGCACCGCGCGGCAAGCGACGGGACGGAGCACGGGGTCTTTCGCGCCATGCTGGACTTCGCACGTACACAGTACAATCACCTGCGCGTCGATACGCACGCGGACAACCACCCCATGCAGCACGGATTTCTCACGAACGGCTTTGTGTACTGCGGTATCGTGCGTGTCTGGGACGGTACGCCCCGCCGTGCCTACGAATGGAGTAAAGGAGACTATGCATGATCGAATGTATGACCGTCGGCGATATGATTCCGACCAATTCTTTTTTCTATATTGACGATGAAACAAGTCACGGCTTTCTCATCGACGCGGGCTCCGACGGCGAATACCTTGCCGCGCACGCGGAGACAAAGGGCTGGACCATCGAGCGGCTGCTCCTCACGCACTGCCATTTCGACCACATCGGCGGCGCGGAGGAGTTCTCGATCCGCACGGGTGCGCCCATCTATGCCGCCGAGGACAGCCCGCGCTACTACAGTGACCCGAACTGGAACCTCTCGCTCTGGGGCGGCGGGAAAATTACGCTCTCGGATGTGACGACCGTCGCCGACCGCGAGATCATACGCCTTGCGGCAAATCCCGCGTGCTGCCTTGAGGTGCGCTATACGCCGGGGCATACGACGGACTCCTGCATCTTCTACAGTGCACGGGACGGCGTCGCCTTCGTCGGCGATACGATCTTCCTCGCGAGCATCGGCCGCACGGACTTCCCGGGCGGCGATGAACAGACGCTCTGGGACAGCATCGCACGCGAGGTCTTCACCCTGCCGCCCGAGACCGTTCTCTACTCGGGACACACGGAGCCGACCACCGTGGGCGCGGAGATGGCGCGTTACCGCCGATGAACTATGCGGAGTTCATGGCATCGCTCACAAGGGGCGAGCCGCCGCACGTCTTTCTGCTCGCGGGTGAGGAGAGCTACTATATACGACGTGCGGAGGAGGCGATTCTGCGCCGCCTCCTGCCTGTGGCGGAGGAACGTGCCTACGCGCTCATTCGCTGCGAGGAGATGCCGTCCGTGGACGTACTAATAGAAACTCTCGAAACGGTGCCGATTTTCACAGAAAAGACCGTTGTCCTCGTGCGCAATGCGACAATCTTCCGCGCGACGAAAAAGAAAGAACAGGATGCGGACGCCCCCGCGCCAAAGGATACGTCAACGGATGCGCTGATTGCACACCTCGCCGATCTCCTCCCGACCAATTATGTCATCTTTACGCTTGCGGCAAAGCCCGACAAGCGGCGCAAGCTCTACCAGACGGTCGAAAAATACGGACGCGTCCTTGAGAGCGAACCCGTGCGCCCGTGGACGGTGGAGAACTGGCTGAACGGACGGCTGCGCGAGATGGGGCGTTCCATGCACAGGGAGGCACGCACATTTTTTCTAAGTGTGGTCGGCATCATGCCGACGATTTCGCTTGAGTTTCTGGATCGTCAGCTGGAAAAGCTGCTGCTCTACACAGACAACGCCCAGTTCACAGAGGACGATCTGCGCGCGGCGTTCTCCGAGATGCCCGAGGTGTCCGTGTTCGCGCTGATGGATGCCGTGAGTGCACGCGATGTCATCCGTGCGCTCGACCTCCTCGCCCGCTGCCGTGCGGACGGCGTACACTTCACCGTCCTGCTCGCTCTCCTCGTGCGCCATGTCCGACAGCTCTGGCAGGCGAAACGCCTGCTCATGAGCGGCACGCCGCCGAAGGGGCTCGGCAAGGTCATGGGGCTGCATCCCTTCATCGCCGAAAAACTCGGGGGACACGCAAGGGGATTCTCCGAGGCGACGCTCGAACGCGCCGTCCTCGCCCTCGCCGATGCCGACTATCTGCTCAAGACGGGGCAGGCGGGCGATGAGTTGTTGGAGGATGTCGTCATACGGCTTTGTAAAAAATAATCTTGCAAAAAAAAGACATCGTGCTATAATAAAGGCAGAGCGAACGAGATGGTGTAATCCATAGTCACGGTATTACACAAAAACCCCCGCAACTGACACTTGCGGGGGTTCTCTTATTTGGGACAGGGAAAGAGGTTGAAACCCTAGGCTAGTTGCCGATCAATCTCCGTCTAACCATTTGCAAATGTAGTGAGCCACTACACTTGCCGCAACAGAGCTGATGAACGAGATGGTAAGCTCCATAATCACACCTCCTTTCAGTGCCATTATAGGAGGTGGCAACACAGACAGTATAGCATAAACGTAAAAAGAAAAACAGAGGTACGAAATCAAAAAGAGCGATGCTGCGCCGTGCAGTACCGCTCTTTTCGTTTATCTCAAATATCCCGTATAGTCCCCCACGCGCAGGATCTCCTCCGCGCGGGCGATCTCCTCCGCCGTCGGTGCGGGCGTGTCCCCGAGCCGATACGGCAGGTGCAGCTCCTCATACTTGTGGCGTGCCATCGCGTGATAGGGCAGCACCTCCACGCGGTCAACCGTCTTTAGCCCTGCGATAAAGTCCGAGAGACGGCGAAGATCATCCTCCCCCGTTGTCCATCCCGGCACGAGCACATGGCGAATCCACATCCGCACGCCGCGCTCCGAGAGAAAGCGAGCAAGCGCAAGTGCGCTCGCATTCGATACGCCTGTGAGCGACCTGTGTACTTCATCGTCGATTTGCTTCAGATCGAGCAGGAACAAATCACTGAGCGGCAGCAACGTTTCAAACGCGCTAAAAAACGGTTCGTCATAGGTGAACGGCTCGCCCGCCGTGTCGACGACGGTGTTCACGCCCTTTGCCTTTGCAAGACGAAACAGCTCCGTCACGAATGCGAGTTGGAGCAGCGGCTCCCCGCCGCTGACCGTGATGCCGCCCTTCTGCTTCCAGTATGGGCGGTACCGCCACGCCTGCCGAAAGATTTCCTCGGGGGTCGCCTCATAGCCGCCCTCCCGCTCCCATGTCTCGGGGTTGTGACAGTACTGGCAGCGATAGCGGCAGCCCTGCACAAAGACGATGAAGCGGATGCCGGGGCCGTCAACCGAGCCGAAGCTCTCCGTCGCACTGATTCTGCCCTTACATATGCGCATGGAAGGTACGCGAAATCACATCCTCCTGCTGCTCGCGCGTCAGGCTGATGAACTTGACCGCGTAGCCCGAGACGCGGATGGTAAAGTTCGCATACGCGGGATCCTCGGGATGCTCCATGATGTGCTCCAGTGTCTCGCGCCCGAATACGTTCACGTTCAGATGATGTGCGCCCTGATCGAAATAGCCGTCCATCGCGCTCACGAGGTTCTGTACGCGCTCGTCCTCATTGTGTCCGAGCGAGGCGGGTGTCATGCTCTGCGTGTTCGAGATGCCGTCGAGCGCCCAGTGATACGGCAGCTTTGCAACGGAGTTGAGCGAGGCGAGCAGTCCGCAGCACTCCGCGCCGTAGCTCGGATTTGCGCCCGGCGCGAGCGGTGTCCACGCCTTGCGGCCGTCCGGCATCGCGCCCGTGTACTTGCCATAGACGACATTCGATGTGATCGTGAGGATCGAGGTCGTCGGCTCGGAGTGGCGGTAGGTGTGGCGTGCCTTGATCTTCGAGAGGAAGGTCTTGAGCACCCACTTTGCGATCTCGTCCGCGCGGTCGTCGTCGTTGCCGTAGCGCGGGAAGTCGCCCTCCACCTCGTAGTCCACGACAATGCGGTCGTTGTAGATCGGCTTTACCTTCGCATACTTGATCGCGGACAGCGAGTCCACGACGTGTGAGAAGCCCGCGATGCCCGTTGCGAACGTGCGGCGCACATCCGTGTCAATGAGCGCCATCTCCGCCGCCTCGTAGTAATACTTGTCATGCATATACTGGATGATGTTCAGCGCGTTCACGTAGACGTGCGCGAGCCAGTCCATCATCCGCTCATACTTCACAATAACGTTGTCATACTCAAGGTACTCCGTGCGGATCGGGCGGTACGCAGGGCCGACCTGCACGCCGCTCTTCTCGTCCATACCGCCGTTGATCGCGTAGAGGAGGCACTTTGCGAGGTTCGCACGCGCACCGAAGAACTGCATCTCCTTGCCCGTCTGCGTCGCCGAGACGCAGCAGCAGATGGAGTAATCGTCGCCCCACGCGGGCTTCATCACATCGTCGTTCTCGTACTGGATCGAACTCGTGCGGATGGAGATGCGCGCCGCATAGTCCTTGAACGTCTGCGGCAGACGCGAGGAGTAGAGGACGGTGAGGTTCGGCTCGGGGGAGGGTCCCATGTTTTCGAGCGTGTGGAGGAAGCGGAAGTCATTCTTCGTGACCATGTGGCGGCCGTCCATGCCGATGCCCGCCATCTCAAGCGTCGCCCAGATCGGATCGCCCGAGAACAGTTCGTTGTAGGACGTGATGCGTGCGAACTTCACCATGCGGAATTTCAGTACGAGATGGTCAATGAGCTCCTGCGCCTCCTCCTCGGAGAGCGTGCCGTTTTCAAGGTCGCGCCGGATGTAGATGTCGAGGAAGGTCGAGATGCGCCCGACGCTCATCGCCGCGCCGTTCTGCGTCTTGATCGCCGCGAGGTAGCCGAAATACAGCCACTGCACCGCCTCACGCGCATCCTGCGCGGGCTGCGCGATGTCGAAGCCGTAGAGTGCCGCCATCTCCTTCATGCCCTTGAGCGCACGAATCTGCTCCGCGACCTCCTCGCGCTGCTGAATGACATCGTTGCTCATGATGCCGTCGCCGTAGTTCAGAAGATCCGCCTGCTTGAACGCAATGAGGTGGTCGATGCCGTAGAGTGCGACGCGGCGGTAGTCGCCCACGATGCGCCCACGCCCGTACGTGTCGGGCAGCCCCGTGATGATGTGACTGCGGCGCGCCGCGCGGATCTCGTCCGTGTACGCGTCAAAAACCGCCTGATTGTGCGTCTTGTGGTACTTTGTAAAGATCTCGTGGAGCTTCGGGCTGACCTTGTAGCCGTAGTTCTCAAGAGCCTCCTCCGCCATGCGGATGCCGCCGTACGGCATAAATGCCTGCTTCAGCGGTTTGTCCGTCTGGAGACCGACCACCTTTTCGAGGTCTTTCATCGTGGGGTCGATATAGCCCGGACCGTACGCCGTCAGCCCCGAAACAACCTCCGTCTCCATATCGAGCACGCCGCCCTTTGCGCGTTCCTCCTTCTGGAGTTCCTGCACGCGCGCCCACAGGCGGTTCGTCGCATCCGTCGGCGGCGCGAGGAAACTCTCGTCGCCATCGTACGGCGTATAGTTGCGTTGGATGAAGTCGCGGACGTTGACCTCCTCCTGCCAGACGCCCCCCTCAAAACCGTCCCAGCTCTTGCTTTGCAGCATTGTATGCCTCCTATTCTGTGAATGGAATGCCATTGAGAATAAATCCCCATTCGACAATCCCATCATACTTGAATCCAATTCACTTTTCAATAGGAGGGGCGAAATAAATGCTATCAATATTTTTCATAAGAAATATAATTTATGTATATGCTGATATGTGGTGATTCCCCTACTTTGTCTGCGGCTCCGGCGTGATATATGCAAGGAGAGCCGCGAGCGGGAGTGCAAGCACGGAGATGAGGAGGGCGGGGGCAAGACCGACGACATCGCCGAGTGCCGCCGTCGCCGCCACGCCGAGACTGCCAAGCCCGAACGACATACCGAGCATCATCCCCGATGCCATGCCCGCGTTTTCGGGAAGTGCCTGCTGCGCCCAGATGATCGAGCTCGGCTGCGGTGCCATCAGAGCAAAGCCCGCAGCAAAGAGGACAATGCCGCCGAGCACATCCGCGCTCACATGGGTAAAGTAGTACGCGCAGGGTAGGATGCCGAACACGAGGAACGTCACAATGATCCCCCGCCCCGTGAACTTGTCCGCAAGATTGCCGCCGAACAGCCCGCCCATCATGCCACCGACCATGAAGATGGTGAGGAACAGCCCCGCCGCGCTCGTGTCCTCCCCATTTCCGACGAGGAGCAGGGGCAGGAATGTCCCGAACGCGCCGTGCGTCCAGCAGCGCAGTCCCATCGCGAGATTCAGCGTGATCGTCGTACGCGCGAAGAGAATACGGGTGAGCTTCGGCCGCTCCGCTGCCGGATGCTCCGGCAGGGACGAGACCGCGCACAGTCCCGAGCGGATAAAGAGCAGCGCCATGAGTGCCGCAGGCAGAATGAGAAGCGGCAGCGCATTCAGCGACAGCTTTTCGAGGAACGCGACGAGGACGAGCGGCACGAATGCCATGCCCGCATTGCCGCCCGCGATGAAGTAGCTCATCATGCCATTTCCGCGCCCCTCTGCCGCCGTCCGTCCGACGAGCATCGACGAGAGCGGATGATACGCCGCGACCGCCGCGCCCGTCACCGCGACGAGCACGAAGAGCAGCGCCGTGTGTCCCGCAAACCCGACCATACACATCGGGACGGCTGCGGCAGGTACGATGTACGGGAGCAGCGGGCTGAAGTTTCGCTTGTCCATGAGGTAGCCGAAGATCGGCTGCAGCATATTCGTCGTCACCGACGCGACCATGACGAGCACGCCGCACATCGTCAGCGACAGATCGAATTTCAGCATGAGCAGCGGCAGGAGGATCGGGAGGAAATTCGCATAGAAATCCACCATCGCGTGTCCCGTCGAGAGCAGCGCCGTCGCGTGCCGTATGTTTGTATTCATGACAGACATCCTCCTGTGACCAACATCCTTGCATACCATCCAAAAATGTGATGTAATGTATTGTAACAAATGAGATGAAAAAGTAAAGGAGTATTCACGATATGAGGAAATGGGCGGTCATCTATTCATCCACCACGGGCAACACAAAGGCAATCGCCGAGGAGATTGCGGGCGCTTCGGGCGGCGAGCTCTTCCGCGTGCAGGACGCGCCGACAGATCTCTCCGCGTACGATGTCGTCGCGCTCGGCTACTGGCTGCGGCGCGGCGGCCCCGACGATCTCATGAAGGCATACCTGCCCAAGGTCAACGATGCGTGCGTCATCCTCTTCCAGACGCACGGCGCAGATGTCGGCTCCGAGCACGCCGTCACTTCCTTTGCACGCGCCGCCTATCTGCTCGGTGCGGACTGCGAAATCCTCGGCACGTTCTCCGCGCAGGGAAAACTCGCCCCCGCGCTCATCGCCCGCCGCAAGAAATCACAGCCCGACGACACGCACAACAGCCCCGAGGCGCAGGAGCGTTGGGTACGCGCCGCCGAGCACCCGAACGAGGAGGATCGCGCCGCCGCGCGTGCATTCGTAGAGAAGATGGAGCACAAACTCGACCTCCTCGACAAATTCCGCCGCGCACAGGAGGAAAAGAAACACGCCCGTGCCGGCATTCCTCGATAATTTCAAAAAACGAAAGATTTGTCGATATGAACACCGAAAAGAAACGAACCCTCGAAGCCGACGTGATGGCGGAGATGATCGCCCTCTACTGCCGAGGTCATGGACACGCACACCGCACGGCGGAGGCGGACGGCGCGCCCACACTGTGCCCCGACTGCCGCCGCCTCCTCGACTACGCACGCGAGCGCATCATCCGCTGTCCGCGCATGGACGTGAAATCTTTCTGCTCTGCGTGCCCCGTCCACTGCTACAGCCGCGCTATGCGCGAGCGCGTCCGTGCCGTCATGCGTTGGAGCGGGCCTCGTATGCTCCTCCATCGCCCCATCATGACCCTCCGGCATATGTGGATCGATCTAAGGAGTCGCGAAAAGAAAGGTCAGCATACATGAAGAACATCCTCCTCATCGCCACGGGCGGCACAATCGCTGCACGCGAAACGGAGCACGGACTGCGCCCCGCCCTCACCGCCGAAGATATGCGTACGGCAATCGGTGCGACAGGCAGCACAATCGCGGTCGTCGATCTCCTCTCGCTCGACTCCACAAACATCGCCCCATGCCACTGGCAGATGATCGCGCGCAAAGTTGCAGACTGCCGCACGGACTACGACGGCTTTATCATCACCCACGGCACGGACACGATGGCATATACCGCCGCCGCACTCTACTATATGCTTGAGCACATCGACCGTCCCGTTGTCCTCACAGGTTCGCAGCGTCCGCTCGGCAGGGACGGCTCGGATGCGGAGGGGAATCTGCGCCTCGCATACGAGGCGGCGTGCAGCGGCTTCGCAGGGGTCTGCCTCGCATTCGGCGGACGGCTCATCCACGGCAATGCGGCGAAGAAGATACATTCGCTGGCGGACGATGCCTTTCGCAGCATCGGGCGCACGGAGATCGACCTCACCGCCCCTGTCGCACTGACCGCCCCCTTTCGCCTGCATGACGCACTCGACACGCGCGTCGCCGTCCTGCGGCTCTACCCCGGCATGAATCCCGTCGCCGTTGACGCGCACATCGCTGCGGGCTATCGCGGCATCATCCTGGAGGGCTATGGGCTCGGCAGCGTCCCCGGCGACGATGCCGAGGAGAGCTTTCTCCCCACGCTCGACCGCGCACGGACACGTGCCTGCACCATCGTCCTCACAACGCAGTGCATCTATGACGGCGCAGACATCACGCGCTACGAGGTCGGCGTACGCGCCGCCGAGCTCGGCGCACTCTCGGGCGGCACACTCCCCATCGAGGCACTTTATCCCCTCCTCATGCAGCGTCTTGCAGAAACCCCCGAGGGGGAGACGGTAAAAACACTTCTTTAGGAAATCGCTGATATTGAGGTGAAATCATATGCAGCCCATTGCCCACATTACCCAAGAGATCATTGATTTACTGGGACTCCCGTGCCAAGGCAACACGCCGATCTATCTGGGGCAAACAAACAGAGCACATATGCAGTCAAGGCACCCACAAGACTATCAGAAGTATCAAGAGTACATAGGTCTAATCCTAACTGAGCCCGAGTACGTTGGCGTAAACCCGAGCGATCAATCAATTGAATATGTTCGCGCGTTTCAGATTGATGCACACGAGTATGTAAAGGTCGCTGTTCGGGTATCTCTCTCGGGAAGGTACTATGCACGGACGCTCTATGTATTGAATCCCAATCGGGTTCATAACTTTATCCAACGAGGCACATTAAAACGTTTGACAGTATAAGCAAAAACCTTTATACTGTAACCAAGAAATGAGGATCAGAGGACGGAACGGGCAGCCGTCGCCAGATGGTCGAATGACCTGAATCGGAGATGCAGGAATGTCACCCTGCCTATTCTCAGGACAGGAAGTGGGGCTACAGCGATGTAGCTCCATTTTTATTCTCTCTTAAAAAAGGAGTACATCATGCAGCTACAAGAAATCGGCGTCGTTCACAACGCCTACAAAAATCTCACGGACATCCCTCGGCAGGGACGCATGAGCGAGGAGATCTCGGAGATCGAGATCCATCCCACATTCGCGGACGGCCTCTTAAAGATCGAACAGAACCAATACCTCATCGTCCTCTACTGGGCGCATCTGGCGAAGCGAGACATCCTCAAGACCATCCCGCCCGCCGCCAAGGAGCTCCACGGGGTCTTTGCCAGCCGCTCCCCCGGCCGTCCGAATCCGCTGTCCCTCTGCATCGTCGAACTGATCGAGCGCAGCGGCAGCACCCTCCGCGTGAGGGGACTGGATGCCCTCTCGGGCAGTGCCGTCATTGACATCAAGCCCTATACGCAGATGGATGTTATATCGTTATCATAAAAATCATATATGGTAAACGCCCCGTTTTTTACGAAACGGGGCGTTTATTTTTGATATGAAGTTCATTTTGCCTGCTTCATCAGAAAAGAAAATTCAAAAATTATTTTTTAGGTACTTGTAATGAATCCCATTCACCATTATAATACTCATGCGCAAATTAAACTCGATTATCTTTTTCATTTAGCACGATGCGATCAAAAGATTTTCATGAATATATTTGCGGTCACATGACAGAGTTCCGATGGATCGGAACAGGTTTGTTTCTGTACGAAGGAGGATCACATGGTTCGGAAAAAGAGTCAGCGCTCCCTGCGCCTGCTCTCTTACGCAATCTCGGCATGGCTCGCCCTGCCCGCCTATACCGCATGGGCGGACGATGGTACACAGGGGGGGGGCAGTGTTTCTACTGCTGACATTCACGTTGAGGTGGATGCCGCGCAGGAAGAGGCGAAGATGGAGTCCCAGCAAAAGACCATCATCACCAAGGAGGACATCGAGAAGAAACAGGCGAAGTCCGTCGAGGACATCATCTTCAGCGAGACGGGTGTCTCGCGCACAGTGGATGCGATGGGCCGCGTCGGTGTTTCGATTCGTGGCGCAGAGCCGCGTCACACGCTGATCCTCGTGGACGGGCAGCCCGTGCTTGGTGATCTTGCAAAGTATTCAGGCGCAGCAGACGAGGTTATGCGCCTCGGTACGGAGAACGTCGAGCGCATCGAGATCATCCAGGGAGCGGCAAGCTCGAAGTTCGGCTCGGATGCGATCGGCGGGGTCGTCAACATCATCACAAAGAAGGCGACGAAGGAGCCGGGGCTTCAGTTCAACTGGGAGGGGCTGAAGACCGAGAACGACGACGGTCTGCCGTTCTCGAACTTCTTCCTGCGTGCGGACTCGGGGCAGATGGGCAAGTTCCGTGTCGGACTCTCGGGCAGCAAGCGCGAGATCATGCCCGTATACGCGAGTGTCGCACGGCGGAAAAGCGGACTGAGCTTCGACTATGGAACACGCAATTTCAAACCGAACGCCCTGCGCTACTATGGCGATACGGCGAACGTTGGTCTTGTCGGAACATACGAGCCGGACACGCGGAACACATTTGAGTTCCGCCTCGATCACTATGCCGAGGATCTCATCCGCGATGTCAAGCACTCGGACTCCGACCTCGAACCGCAGCAGCATTTCAAGCGGCAGGCGAACCGCAACGCCTATAACATCGGGTGGAGCGGCTACAACAATGTGAGCGACTGGACGGTCGAACTGAACTCCACAAATATCAAAGAAAACGATGTGTCCCTCATCAACTATGAAGGACATAGCGCCTACGAGGGCAAAAACGAACTGCGCTACGTGGACAATGTCGAGCACAAACAGACGGATTTCAAAGCGTCGATGAATACCCAGCTGAGTGACAAGCATCTGCTCAGCTTTGGTTTTGGCATTACAAACGAGTCCGGTGAGGGCAGCCGTCTCAAAAGCTCCCCGAATACAACGACGCGGCACATCGATCCGTGGGACTACGACAAGAGTCTGCTCGTGGACAAACAGGATCGCCTGTCCCGTGGGGAAGACGACAAAAACTATGTGTGGTCGCACATCCATGACTATGCGTGGAAAACGGGAAGTTCCCGCATACCGGAATGGGATAAGGAACGTGAATACTATAATTTTGGAGATGCAGGAAGCATCAATCCGAAGATCACCTACGAGGATTTTACAAAGTACCAGTTCCAAAACGGTATGCTCGATTATCAGATGAATTATGAAACATTCGAATATGAACTCCATGTGGGAACGCACAATATTCACAGCATTGCGCGGGCGAATCTAAAGGCTGACTACGACGACTTTAAGAGCAAACTTGAGAACGAGTACAAACTGCGGCATGGCGGGACAAGCTATCCGGGCGGCAACATTGTCGGCGATTATTTCAAAAAGGGCATTGAGCGCGCCGATAAGAACGACCAATATACGCCAACGCTGAACGGAAAGATGTTCCTCGAAGAATATTGGGAGCGCGACCAGCGCATTACCGTTGGCAGCGGCACGATCAACAAGCAGAATTTCTTCGTCGGCGATACATGGCAGATCTCGAAGAATACGATGCTCTTCCCCATTCTGCGCGTCGATCACAGCAACCTCTTCGGCACGAATCTCTCCGGCAGCATCGGCATGACGCACAACGTCGGCGGCAATTCGCATCTCCGCTTCAAGACGAACGTCGGCACGAGCTACGCAGAGCCGGGCATGGGCGAGCTCTGGTACAACTGGGAAATGTACGGCAGCAATCCCGTCGGCATCGGCGAGGCAAAGATGGGCTGGTGGTGGGCAGGCAATCCCAATCTAAGACCCGAAAAGTCCGTCAATCTCGATATGAGCGTCGAGGGAGAGACGAAGAATACCTATGCACGCGTCGGCATCTTCCACAACCGCATCCGCGACTACATGACTGTCTACTATACGGGCAAGGTCATAGACTTTGCACCGCAGCTAAAAGATGAGGACAAGTGGATGCGTGCCCCCGATCTGATCTACAGCTTCAAGAACATCGGACGCGCAGAGATCACGGGGCTTGAGGCAGAGGTGCGGCAGAAGATCGGGCCGCACTGGAACGCACGGCTCGGCTACACCTATCTCCACGCACTCAACAAGAGCGACCCGCTCATGCCGAATCGCCTGCTCGACCGCCCGACACACAAGATCGACATCGGCATCTCCTATGAGGACAAGAAAACGGGCTGGTTCGCACAGCTCTGGGGGGACTACTACGTCCGTATGCTCGACAGCAACACCCTTGCAAACGGTGCGAACTACTGGACGGACTATCTGGACGGCTCACTCGCGGTGAACAAGAAGCAGGAGTATCAGGAAAAGACCTTCGGCATCTGGAACTTCATGGTGCAGAAAAAACTCAGCGAAGACGCCATGGTCTACGTCGGCGTGAACAACATCTTCAACCACCGCGACGACGATCGCGCAACGCAGGAACGCGTCTACCGCATCGGCGCAAACTTCAAGTTCGACACGTCAGGTCCCAAAAAGAGCCTCCTCACGAACGGCGCAACGGAGATGGGCGAGCAGGAAGCGGCGCTTCTCAGCAAATTCATCATGCGCCCGTTCGACGAGAGCAAGGCGATGGGAGTCTCCCTCATCGGCGACTATCAGTGGCGTTGGACGGCGCACGGCGGCACGAACAGACCGCAGTCCACCTATACGATGGATTCCTCCGTCAGTGCGGCAGCTGTACGCAATATGCATGATGCGGATGAGCACGGCTTTGAGCAGCGTCTGCGCGTCGGCGCGGATGCACGTGTCGGCGAGAATACGAATGTCCGCATCCTCGGCAGTCTCTCCGGCACACAGGGCATCGACCCCGCGCACAGTCAGCCGGACAGCAAGGGGCTCGGCAAGGCACGCCTTGAACAGGCTGACGTGACACAGCGTATGAAGAAATGGGATCTCTCCCTCGGACGTCTCACGGAGCCGATGGGCGTCACGGGCTACTGGTTCGGGCGCGAGTACGACGGCGTACGCGGCGTCTATACCGGTAAGAGCTCACAGGTGCGTCTCGGTTTTGGTACGTTCAAACAATCGACCGGTGTCGCGGACACGGCATATACACATCTCAAATACGGAACCTTCTACCGTCCGCCGACAGCTGCGGAGTTCCTTGGCATTAACAAGGATGTAACAGATCCCTATGACTTGGATCAGACGACGGCACAGGGCAACGACGACTACGCCAAAGCCAAGGCAGAAAATGATGAGGCAAAGACCAAAAACCTCTCGTTCTACCAACAGCTCAAAGAGGTTGCCGACGATCCCAGTCTGACCGACGCACAAAAGCTGGAGAAAGGACTTGACATCCTCAGACGTATGCACAAAATTGTCAAGACGGCTTACGGGGCAGATCTGAATAAGGAGACCTTTACGCTGACACCGAGTAAGGGCATCACCACAATCTATGAGGTGGAGGATAATTTCGGCAACAAAAAATATGTAAAACTCATTGGCTCAGACGACCAAGAGCTGAACAGTTCGCTTGCACAGGTCAACGCGCACGATCCCGCAGAGAACGCCAGAATCCAGCAGTTAAAGGAAGAAGTCAAAAAAGATCTTACATTCTCCCTAGGCGACGCCTCCTCACTGCGCTCTGACAGCTCCTATCTCACCGCAATGGGAGAATCCCATCTGAGCGGAGCCTATACGAAAGTTGCAGAGGCGTGGGCAAGATACCAGTTGGATCAGCTGAAACATGACGGCGCGGCAATTGGCGATGATGGTTATGGGGGCAAAACGTGGACACAGTCCGGCGATACATGGACAAGACACGCCGATTCTTCGCCCGCAGCAAACTATCACTTTAACCGTATTGTTTCCATCGTCAAAAAAGAGCCCGGCTACCCGGTCACATACAAGAATGCGTCGAATCTCGTACAGAACACCTACGAGACCAACTATACGAACATCGACGCGAACGTTGAAAGCTCTCAACGGCTAAAGCTGAGCACCGTTGCCGGCGCATATTGGGCGGCACTGCAAAAGGTGGTCGAAAATGCAGAGTCCGGCAACAAGCAGCCGCGTTCTTCCCTTGGCGATATTGTCGGCAACCTCATCAAAACAGAGGGGAAAATTCTTGAGAAGGACAATATCCCGCCGATCGACAAGGCACTCTTCATCCAGTACCGCAAGCAGCTGCGCCCCGATCTCGGCGTGACGGCGTGGTATCTGCGCTCCATCGGCGACAAAAACTACACGACGTGCATAGCAAACGGCAGGGGCAATGACACGCATACCTTCCGTCAGCTTGCAAACGTCTTTGCTCTTGGCGCACAGTGGCAGGTAGGGCGGAAAACAACTGCTTCCTTCGACTACGGCTACAACTTCACGCGCTTCGGCAAGTACATGAACGGCGTAACGATGTACGACCACCCTGCACGTACCGACATCTTCACCCCGAAGGGACGCAGCATGGGCAGCGCACCAAAGTTCTGGACGGTTCGCCTCGACATCGGACGCGCGGACACGGACATCGCCGGAACGTGGAACGCATTCGTGGACTACAAGCACTTCGAGCACGGCTCGTTCTTCGGCGGCAACGGCACGGGCTATCTCCCCGACCGCTACCTCGACGGCATCCAGAGCTTTACGATCGGCGGCGGCTACGTCCCCGCGGAGAACTGGCTCGTCGAGCTGTTCTACACCTTCGACGCGAAGGGCACGAACCGCCGCGACACACTCCACGGCTCAGAGAAGTTCAAGCTCGGAAACTATACGCGTGCGCAGGTGACCTACCGGTTCTAAGAAAAATTTTCCGCACTCCACATTTCGCTGAAAATTTTTCTCAAACGCCTATTGATTTTCACTCTCAGATGTGCTATATTTTATTCAGGCTTTCGTTAGGGAATGTCCTCGGATGTTTCCAAAGCTCTCCTAAAATATAATACACAGCAAAGATAGTCCACAGTGGAGTGTGGGCTATTTTTGTGCTTTATTTCATAGTTTTTATCCATAAACATCTAAAATTACTTGACAGACGTGTTATAATAAATCAAAAGGTCAATATAACTGCAAAACCTTCCGACAGATATGTATTTTCGCCCGTTCCGCAAGGGAGGGGCAAAAGGAGATGAGTCCATGGCAAAGGAACACATTCAAAAGGATGTCGTCATCATCGGTGCGGGCATGGCGGGGCTGACCGCCGCCCTCTACTGCGGGCGCATGAACCTCGGGACGCTCGTGCTTGAGAACTCGCTCGTCGGCGGACAGATCGCGACGGCGGCGGACATCGAGAACTATCCGGGCTTTGAGCGCGTGAGCGGGATGGAGCTGATCGGCACACTCGAAAAGCAGGCGACGAATTTCGGCGCGGAGATCGACGAGTTCGACCGCATCGAGCGCGTCGACCTGAAGAGCACGCCGAAGATCGTGGAAACGGAAACGTACATCTACGAAACGCCCGTAATTATCATCGCCTCGGGCATGAACCGCCGCAAGCTGCCGCTGCCGCAGGAGCCGCATTACTTCAACCGAGGCGTACACTACTGTGAACTCTGCGACGGCCACACGTACCAAGACAAGGTAATCTCGGTCATGGGCGGCGGCAATGCGGCGGTGGATGCGGCGAACTTCCTCACGAAGTACGCATCGCATCTCTACCTCATCCACCGCTCACAGCTGCGTGCGGACAAGTCCTCGCAGGATGCGCTCTATGCAAATCCGAAGGTGACGGTCATGCTCGAAACGGAGATCACGCATCTAAACGGCGAGGATCGGCTCACGTCCGTTGACCTCATGCACAAGGACACGGGCAAGACGGAGACGCTGCCTGTGGACAGCATCTTCGTCAACATCGGTGTTCTCCCGAACACCGACCTCTTTGTAGGGCAGCTGAAGCTCACGGAGACGGGCTACATCGCAGCGGACGAGAACTGCCGCACGGAGATTCCGGGGGTCTTTGTCGCGGGCGATATCCGCGTGAAGGAGATTCATCAGCTCACAACCGCCGCCGCCGACGGCACAACCGCCGCGCTCCATGCGGAGAAGTATCTTGCAGGTTTGAAGAAGTGATATAGAGGAGGACATTCCCATGATTCAGGTTTTTTCGTTCGACGCGTGCCCGTGGTGCACGAAGGCAAAGAAGTATCTCGACAAGAAGGGTGTCACCTACACGGTGCGCGACATCGAGAAGGAGCCCGCCGCCTACGATGATCTCGTAAAGCTCACGGGCGAGGGCGCGTGTCCCGTCATTCTCGCGGACAGCGGCGAGTATGTGCGCGGCTTCGATCAGCCCGCCATCGACCGCCTCCTCGGCATCTAAGGAGGAACGGCTATGGTCAAGGTCTACTCCATCACGGTCTGCCCGTGGTGTGTCAAGGTCAAGAAGTACCTCAAATATCGCGGCATCCCCTACGAGGAGTTCAACATCGAGCAGGACGCGGCGGCGCGCGAGGAGTGCCGCCGTCTCTCGGGCGATACCATCGTTCCCGTGACAACGGTGGACGGCAAAGAGTTCGCTGTCAGCTATGACCGCGCAAAACTGGACAAGATTCTCGGGATTACAACATAATTGAATTTGAAAACGGTGTCTCTACACATCCTTGTGGAGACACCGTTTTTCGTTTTCTATTGCATCAGCCCGCCATCGTATTTCAGTGTGGCAAAGTAATCGTCAATCGTCTGGGCGCGGCGGATCAGTTCGATGCTGCCGTCCGTGCGGCGCAGGAGTTCGGCGCAGTGGAGTTTGCCGTTGTAGTTGAACCCCATCGCGCTGCCGTGTGCGCCCGTATCGTGGATGATGACCACATCGCCGATGTCGATCTGCGGGAGGGCGCGGTCGATGGCGAATTTGTCATTGTTCTCACAGAGCGAGCCCGTGATGTCATAAATGTGGTCGGCGGGCGCGTTCTCCTTGCCGAGCACAGTGATGTGGTGATATGCGCCGTACATGGCGGGGCGCATGAGGTTCGCCATGCAGGAGTCAAGCCCGATGTAGTGTTTATAGGTGTCCTTCCGATGGATCGCGGTGGAGACGAGCCAGCCCGCATCCCCCGTCATGGCACGCCCGCTCTCCGTTCGAAGCGCGACATCATCCAGTCCGACGGGTGCAAGGATCTCGTTGTAGAGCCGCCGAATGCCCGCGCCGACGGCGGTGTAGTTGACGGGGCTTTCCTCGGGGCGGTACGGGATGCCGAAACCGCCACCGAGGTTGATGAACGCGGGGTGAATGCCGAGCCGCGCCTTCATCTCCACCGCCAGCTCGAACATGATCCGCGCCGTGAGGAGGAACGCACCCGTGCGCCGCTCTGCCGAAATCACCATCGTATGCAGCCCGAAGTGCTGTACGCCCATCTCCCGCGCACGCGCATATGCCTCAAAGAGCTGCGGGCGCGTCAGCCCGTATTTCGCCTCCATCGGCTTGCCGATAATGTCGTTGCCCTCGATGAGGTCGCCCGGGTTATAGCGAAAGCTCAGCACTTCGGGCAGACCTGCATTCTTTGCCAGATAGTCCAGATGCGTGATGTCGTCAAGGTTGATGACCGCGCCGAGGTCGCGTGCCTTTTGGAACTCGTCGGCGGGGGTATCGTTCGAGGTGAGCATGATCTCCTCGCCCGTCACGCCCGCCGCCTCGGAGATGAGGAGTTCGGCGAGGCTGCTGCAGTCCGTCCCCGCGCCTTCCTCGTGGAGGATCTGCACGATGCGCGGGTTCGGCAGCGCCTTCACGGCGAAGTGCTCACGAAAGCCCGGCGCCCATGCAAAGGCATCGCGCAGACGGCGGAAATTCGCACGGATGGTCGCCTCGTCGTAGATGTGGAACGGGGTCGGGTATCGCTCGATCAGCGCGTGTGTCTCCTCGATGCTGAGCGGAAATGTCTTTTCGTTCATAATGTCCTCCCTCAAAACCCGCAAACAAGTTGTCCCATTATAGCAACGAAAAAACACCGCTGTCAACAAGGGATGCCTTGACGAAGCCGGCCACGCCTGTTTGCACCACGGGCATTTGCGTGGAATACGTACGTGGAGCCGCCCCGCAAAAGAAGGAAAATCCACCGAAAACGCGAATATGAAAAACATATATATCTCCATCACGGTTTCATTGGCAAGGAGGATGCATTTATGTTTGTTGCCGACTGTATGACCAAGAATCCCGTCACGATCCGTCCGGACGCGGGCATGGACGAGGCGGAAAAGCTCATGGACGAGGGGCATTTCCGCCGTCTGCCCGTTGTGGAGGACGGGAAGCTCGTCGGCTTTTTCACAAACCGCGATCTCCTGCGCGCCTCGCCCTCGTCGGCGACCACGTCCGACCGCCATGAGGTTCGCACCCTGCTCGCCAAGATCAAGGTCGCGGATGTCATGCAGAAGAACGTCATCTCCGTCACGGACACAATGACGATCGAGGAAGCGGCGCTCATCCTGGAGCGCAAGAAGATCGGCGGTCTGCCCGTCCTCTCCGAGGGAGGCGACCTCGTCGGCATCATCTCCTCCACAGACATCTTCCGCGCGTTCACCGTCGTCATGGGTCTCGACACCGGCAAGACGCGCCTTACCATCGACGTCGCCGACCAAATGGGGGTACTGCGCGACATCTCGACCATCCTTGCCAATCTCGACATCAACATCGACAGCATGGTCACGCTCCCGCAGCCGAACGGCACCTATCAAATCATCATCCGTGCCGACATCGACGACGTGGACACGGTCAAGAAACGCCTCTGGGCAAAGGGGTTCACCGTCAGCCACGTCACCCGAATCGGCTGACCCCCTCATTGCCACAAAAAAGCAGCCGTACATTGTGTGCGGCTGCTTTTCCTTTCCATACATATCTACGCAAACAAATTTATTCCTCTATGAGCTGTCCATCTGTCCCGACCAAAATAAGGCGTGCGCCCGCGAAATCCGCAAGCAGCTTCCGCCCCTCCTCTGCACCGAGGACAAAGATCGCCGTCGAGAGCATATCCGAGAGCAGTCCCATGTGTCCCTGCCATTCCCCCGCGCCCTCCATCGGCAGCACGACGGTCGCCGAGGCAAGCCCCCTCTCTGCGGGATTCCCCGTGCGCGGGTCGATCAGATGATGATAGCGCCGTCCCTCGCAGAGGAAGAACCGCTCATCGTCGCCCGAGGAGGAGAGGACTTCATTGGAGAGCGATACAACGGTGAGAAGATCCGCACGCCCCTCCCCGCGCGGATTGCGGATGCCGATCTGCCACGGTGCGCCCTCCGCATTCACGCCCATGCCGAGGATCGAGCTCGTCCCGAGATCGGCAAGCGCGTTTGTGATGCCCTCGTTTTGCCATGTGCTGCGGATGCCGTCGAGCGCAAGCCCCTTGATGAGCGCACCGCGATCCATCTTCATCCCCGCTTTCATCAGACGTGCTTCATATCGCGTCTGACCGCCCTCCTCCACCGCACGCAGTTCAAGTGCCGCACAGCCGACACGCGCACGCGCCGCAGCGATCTCCTCGGCGGACGGCGGCAGCTTCTCCGCGCGCGCCCGCTCCCAAAGTTCCGTCAGTGCGCCCGCCGTCACATCGAACGCCCCGCCCGAGCGGTGCGCGACCTCCTGTGCAAGGCGCAGCGTTTCATAGAGCGCGGGCGACACCTCCGTCCACGCCCCCGTCCCCGCAGCCGCCTCCATCGCGGCGAGCGTCGCCCCGTCCGCATCGCGCTCCGTCTGCGTGAGCACGGCAAGCCCGTCGCGCAGAGCCGCCTGCGACGCGATCTCATCCGTGCGCACCGTAAGATGCGCCACCGTCCCCATCATGAGCTTGGTATCCTCCGCCGTCACATCCCCCCCGCATCCACCGAGAAGAAGCGCGGCGCAGAAAAGAAGGGCAGCAGGAATTTTATACAACGTGAAGAATCTTTTTATCATATGTATTCCTTTCCATGAGGGGAATCGGAGCGGCACGATGCCCTAAAGCGCCCCCTAGTGGAGCAAAACGTTCGCGCAGGGCTTTGCGCCGCAAAAACGCTTCATCTAATGCGAGGTATTCCATGTCACCCAGACTTTATGAAATCGCCCGCTTCGTCCTCGTCGGCGGCGCGTGCTTCCTTCTCGACTACGGACTGCTCTACATCCTCACCGAATACGGCGGCATCCACTATCTCATCTCCGCCGGCATCTCCTTCACCGTCTCCGTCCTCGTCAACTACTATCTCTGCCTCGTCTGCGTCTTTCGCGGCGCAAACGCGCAGACAAGACGCGCGAAGATGCTCTTTTTCGGCTCAAGCATCGCAGGGCTCGGGCTCAATCAGCTCCTCATGTGGATGCTCGTCGATCTCGCAGGGATTTACTACATGATCGCCAAACTCATCGCCGCCGGCATCGTCATGGTGTGGAACTACATCCTCAAACGCCGCGCCGTCCTCGGTGCGTAACACATTCTAACACGCACGGCCGCGCCGTGCAAACACATCCTCGTGCAGAGTTTCATCCCCGCTCCACGTTCCGTGCAGACGCGCGGCGCATATGCGTCAAAAATTGCCAAAAACAGCATATTTTTGTGACAGAACGGATAAAATAACAGATTCTTTGCTATTTATTTTCCTATAATTGCAATTTAACGAAATCAAATAGAGGATATTGTCTATTATAATAGAATATACTCAATGAATACACTCTTATAAATTTGCTTCAATAGATAAAATTGTCTTGCTATTTTTGCAATTATGCGGTACACTAAAAAAAAAGGATGGACGGCTCATTGACAGCAGATATATGAGCGTTGTCATTATCATCTGCGCAAAGGGAGTGAATATCATGTTTCTGGAGGAGCGCCAAGAGCTCATCGTCCGCATGGTGGAGCGTGACGGTAAGGTCAAGGTCAAAGAGCTCAGCGCCAAATTCAAAGTGACCGAAGATTGTATCCGCAAGGATCTCGGCTCGCTCGAACGGCAGGGGCGGCTGAAGCGCACCTACGGCGGCGCCGTGAAACTGACGCAGAGCGTTCACATGATCGAGGTCAGCCGTCACCGTCACATGGATATTGAGGCAAAACGCCGCATCGCACAGGCCGCCGTTTCTCTCATTCAGGAGAAGGATATGGTTTTCCTGGATGTTTCGACGAGCAATCTTGCCATCGCAGAACTGCTCATGAAGAGCGACCGTGATCTCACGGTCGTGACGAACATGGTCGATGTCCTTGGCGTACTCGCACGCAACCCGCGCATCGAGCTGATCTTTGCCGGCGGGCAGATCAACCGCGGACGCGACGGGTTCTGGGGCGGCATGACGCAGGACTTCATCGGCAGGCTCAAGCCCGACATCGCATTCGTCGGCGCGGTCGGCGTGGATGTCAAGGGCAACAGCGTGTCCACCTACGACATCGACGACGGTCTCAACAAGGCACGCATCATCACACGCAGCAAACGCGCCTATGTCGTCGCAGAGGCACGCAAGCTGTCGACGGACGGCAACTACGACTACACGCCGCTCAATGCCCTCGCAGGGCTTGTGACGGACACGGAGCCGCCCTCGGACATCCGTGCGGCAGCGGCGGAGCTGGGCATCGAGATCGTACTGCCGTAACAGCGCAGCACAATCTCATCGGAATGGTCGGAACAAAACCGAGACGGACTCTTGCCGTCTCGGTTTTCTTGTGCGAAAATACCAAAAAAGGGGGAATGGATGTGGACGATCTTCTCGCGCACTGCACGCTCTGCCCGCGCCGATGCGGTGTGAATCGGCGTGCGGGCGTGCGCGGGTTCTGCGGCGCGGGGCGGGAGGTGCGCGTTGCGCGGACGATGCTGCACCGATGGGAGGAACCGTGCCTGGTCGGCGCACACGGCGCGGGGGCGGTGTTCTTCGCCCACTGTACGCTGCGCTGCATTTACTGTCAGAATCACGCAATCAGTCATGAGGGCAGCGGCACGGAGATGCGTACGGAGGAGCTTGCCGCCCGCTTTCTCACGCTCCAACGGGAGGGTGCGGCGACACTCGATCTCGTGACCCCGACGCACTACACGCCGCAGATTCTCGCCGCGCTCACGCAGGCACGGGCGGAGGGGCTGACGCTCCCTGTGGTCTGGAACACGAGCGGCTATGAGACGGTAGAGAACATCACACGTCTGGCGGGTGCGGTGGACATCTATCTGCCCGATCTGAAATACGCAAATGAGGAGAGCGGACGGCTCTACTCCGCCGCGCCCGACTATGCGGCGGCGGCATGGGATGCCCTTGCGGCGATGGTCGCGCAGGTGGGAGCGGTGCAGTTTGCCGCAGACGGGCAGCTCATGCGCGGCGTACTGGTGCGCCATCTCGTACTGCCGGGACACCGCCACGAGAGCATTGCGCTCGTGCGGCGGCTGTGGACGGCGTTCGGCGATGCCGTGCAGCTCAGTCTGATGCGGCAGTATACGCCGCTCTACCGTGCCGCCGAATTCCCGCCGCTGCATCGGCGGCTCACAACGTTTGAGTATGAGAGCGTGGTCGCGGCGGCGCGCGAGCTCGGGATGGAGCGCGTCTATGTGCAGGGGGCGGAGGCTGTGGGGGCGCAGTATGTGCCGGATTTTGCGTGAGATATTTTATGTCTTGACACAGCGGAGCAAGACCCTCGCCCCTCTCGTTACACCCAAGCCCCTCAAAGCGCCCTACCACCGCTTGCGAGGTGTGATGTCCCTAAGCGAACCATAGTGAAGCAAGGGGGTAAAGCACGCGGTATGCCCCGGCGGATTTCTTTCGTTCAAGCGAAGCGCGTTTAAGAAGTCCGCCGGTATTTGAGCATACAAGCGTGCGAACCCTTGCGCAACGATGCGTTCGCGTGGGACTCACACAGAGCGATTCACCCTCTCGCCCGCACAAATCCCTTCCACACTGCTTTTCGCAGCAGATCCGCAGGGATCATGGTCGCGGCAAGGAGGAACACAAGCCCCCAGCCGCCCGCGTGAATCGGCGTTGTGCTGAACATCCCGCCGATCCATGCGCCGACATCGTGCGGGAGGTAGGGCGCGTTGATGATTGCCGCCATGATGAGCACAATCATCGCCCATACCTTGACAAAGCCGAGATTTTCACCAAGCCTGCGAAAGATGCCGAAGCCCGTGGAACGTACGTTGAATCCGTTCATGAGCGAAGCGAGGACGAAGATCAGAAAGTACGCCGTATAGTGCTCCGCCTTTCCATCGAAACACGCGGCAATGCGTGCATCGGTGAGAAAGAAGAAGCTGAGGAGGACGAGCCACGTCCCCATACAGACAATCTGCACGCTCATCGCTGGGCTGATGAGCCCCGCGTCGCGGCGGCGCGGCTTCTCGCGCATATAACTCTCGTGCGCCGGCTCGTTGCCGAGCATGATCGCGCCGAGGCTGTCCATGACGAGGTTGATAAAGAGGAGATGCGTCACGCGCAGCGGCTCGATGATGCCGAAGAACGGCGCAGTGGCGCTCACAACGACCGCCGCGATGTTGATAACGAGCTGGAAGCGGCAGAATTTCAAGATGTTGTTGTAGATCGTGCGCCCGTAGAGAATCGCATCCTTGATGGAGCGGAAATTATCGTCGAGGATAACGATGTCCCCCGCGTCCCGCGCCGCCTCTGTGCCGCTGCCCATCGCAAAGCCGACATCCGCACGGCGCAGCGCGGGCGAGTCGTTCACGCCGTCGCCCGTCATGCCGACGACGAGGTTCATCTTCTGCGCGAGGCGCACGATGCGCGACTTGTCCGTCGGCAGCGCACGCGCGATGACGCGCAGCTGCGGCAGGATGCGCTGTACCTCCTCGTCCCGCATCTGTGCGAGGTCGCTGCTCGTGAGCACGAGCTCGCCGTCCGCACGCAGCAGCCCCGCATCGCGGGCAATCGCAACAGCAGTCTCGCGGCGGTCGCCCGTCACCATGACGACCTGCACGCCCGCCGCCAGCACCTCCGCAATCGCCTCGCGTGCCTCGGGGCGCACATCGTCACGGATCGCGGCAAACCCGATGAGAACCACATCGGCGTTGATCTCATTTTTCCGAAAGGGCTGCTTGGAGTATCCGAATGCGAGCACGCGCATCGCCCGCTCCGCATAGGCGTTGATCCTTTCGTTCAGCGCCGCCGCATCGAACGGGACAACGGTGCCGTCCGCACGGAGCGCATACGCTGCACGCGCGAGCAGTGCCTCGGGCGTACCCTTGTAGACCACCGTGCCGCGTACGGACAGCTCCGCCTGACTGAATTTGTTCGTCGAGTTAAAGGTCTGCCGCTTGCCGACGCGGCAGGCTTCATTCTCCTGCATGGCGCAATACGTCTGTGCGCCGAGGAAGCGCATGACCGCCTGATCGGTCGGATTGCCGCCGATGACCGCGCCCGTATCGTCATACATGGTGGCGGAGTTCCTGCCGATGGCAAGCTTCAGCTTTTCGTGAAGAACGGGATGCTCCTCCGGCGCAACCACCTGACCGTCCGCCGTAAAGAAGTCCACCACCGCCAGCCGGCCGCCCGTAATCGTCCCCGTCTTGTCACTGAAGAGGATGTTCAGCGAGCCCGCTGTCTCGATGCCGACCGCGCGGCGCACGAGCACGCCGCGTGCGAGCATCCGGCTCGTATTCTGCATCAGCACGAGCGAGATCATGAGCGGCAGCCCCTCGGGCACGGCACAGACGATGATGAGGATCGCGAGTGAGACCGCCTGAATCGCGTCCACGAGGATGTGGCTCCACCCGAGCGCGACATACGCCTCCATGCCGCCCGCGCCGATGGCAAAGAACATCATGTAGAGCGATATAATGACAATCCCCGAGATGTAGCCGAACGCCGAGATCTGATCAGCGAGCTTCGCGAGCTTCACCTGCAAGGGGGATGCCGGCTCGCGCACCTGCATCTCCGCCGCCATCCGCCCCATCATCGTCCGCACGCCGACGCGGCGCACCTCCATCACGCCCTCGCCGTCAAAGACCACGCTCCCGCGAAAGAGTGTCGCATCGCCCACGAAGGTATCGCCTGTGATCTCGGCGGGGAATACATAGTGACTGTCTGCGGGTGTCTTCGGGCACTCCTCCGTCTCCCCGTTGAGTGCCGCATTGCTCACGCGCAGTTCCCCCGCGATCAGCATACCGTCGGCGGGAATCTTGTTGCCGCCCTGCAAAATGACATGGTCGCCGACCACGATCTCATCCACAGGCAGAACGAGAAGCCCGCCGTCACGGCAGACCTTCGCCGTATCCTTTGCCGTACGCGCACGCAGGGCGCGATACTCCGTATCGCTCGCAACATTCGTCCGCGCCGTCACCGTCGCGACGATGATAACGGTCACGATCGTCCCCACCGGCTCATAGATCTCCGCGTGACCCGCAAAGTACATCGCGATCATGAGCGCAACCATCACGAGCAGGATACGGATCATCGGATCGCGGAACGTCGCCAGAAACGCCTGTCCGAACGTCGTCCACGCCGGCTCCGGAATGGCGTTCGCGCCGTATTTCGCGCGTGATTCCTCCGCCTGTGCCGATGTCAGTCCCGTAAATTTCAAGAACGCTCCCCTTTCCCCTCAACCGCGCACCGCACGCACAAAGTAATAGATGAGATAGGCGCTGACGGCGAGGGCGATCCCATCCCCGAGACTGCCGTACATCGGCGCAGTCAACACGATCAAGGTCAGCACGGCGATGCGCACGGGCTCCTCCCATGCGGCATTGGTACGTCTGCGCTGCGCCGCCTCCACCGCCTTGGAGATGCGCCTCTGCCAGCGCGTCAGCCAGAGTGCAATCCCCGTGACGATCATCGCCGCCGTCATGAGGATGAGCAGCGCCCAAAAGAGCTTTTCCGCCATCATCTCATGGTTGTGGATGTGCAGATTCAAAAAGAACGGCGCCACCTGCAGCCATGCGGGCACGGGTACAGGAAGCGGCTCCCCGCCACCCGCTGCGAGATAGACCTGCGTCCCCAGTGCAAAATCCGTCGCGCGTACCGTCGGCTCTGCGATCTGAAACACATAGAGCGCACTCTCCGCCGTGGGCAGACGCATCGAAATAACGTCCTTTGCAGGAAATGCTTCCTGTATCCGCGCCAATGCTTCCTCCGGCGGAAGCAATGCCGCACGCTGTTCCTGAACGGCAAAATGCTCTGCCGCAAGCCCCTGCGCCGTGCGCTGATAGTCCCGCATACCAATGGAGTAGAGGACGATAAAGATACCGCTCACGCACATGAGAGTTGCCCACGTGCCCGCAAAGACCGACGTGAGCTTGTGCCAGTCCGACCGGAACAGGCGGCTGCTTCGCCGCCGCCGTGTGCCGAAGGCGAGCGTTTTCATCATCGGCAGGTAGAGATAGACACCGCTCACAATGGAGATCACGGAGAGCACGCACATCGCGGCGAGAAAGTCGCGGCCGCCCTCCTCCATCCCCAGACGGACGTGCAGAATGTGCATCGTGTGCATGAACTCCTGCACCGCCTCGGAGCGGTAGACGCGCTCCTGCCGGTTAAAGAGCGTACCTGTACGCACATCGTACATGATTTGCTCGCCGCCCATGCGCATATGGGAGCGCCCTGCCTTCCCGCCGCGCTCCTTGACGCGGAAGTACAGCGTCCCATCCTCCCCGTCCGGTGTGACCGCCAGAATCTCCTTCGTCGGGAACGCCTGCGTCACCGCCGCCGTCCCCTCGGGCAGACCCGCCCAGATCCCACGCAGTGCCATGGGTTCCCCGCGCGGCGGCAGATTCACCGTGTTCCACGCGTTGATCTCCCCGCGAAAGAGCAGCGGCAGCCCCGTCAGCGTCAGCAGCAGCAAAAAGAGTGCGCAAGCAAGGCTCACCCACTGATGAATGAGATAGATTTTTCGCATGATTTTCCCCGATTCCATACACAAATGTTACCGTCCCCTATCATAACATAAAACGAATGGAATTGGGGAAAAAAGAGGACGGCCGCGCTCCCCGGCGCAACCGTCCCCCAATCTCCTCAATCAGCCCTCTTCGACCTCGATCAGAGCATACTTTCCATCGTTTCGACCGTAAACCACGTTGACCTCCTCCGTCTCCGCATTGCGAAACACGAAGAATCGGTGGTTCAGCAGATTCATCTGCATGATCGCCTCCTGCACATCCATCGGCTGCAAGCTGAACCGTTTCGTCTTGACGACGGGGAATACATCATCCTCCTCCGGCACGGGCTGGGCAAACGTCTCGACCGCCTCTGCCTTGAACCCGCCGTGACGGAAACGCCGCTCCAGCTTCGTTTTCTGCTTGCGGATCTGGCGTTCCAACTTCTCGATCACGAGATCAATGGAGCTGTACATATCCTCGGAGCGCTCCTCGCCGCGCAGCAGCACGCCGCGCACAATCGGCGCAGTCACCTCGACCTTGTGCCGCTTCCCCTCCACCGAGAGCAGCACCGAGATGTCCCCGACGTTTTCAAAATACTTCGTAATCTTGCCGACCCGCTTCTCCACATAGTCGCGCAGCGCCGGTGTGACCTCGACATTCTTTCCCCGAATCGTGAATACAGCCATGAAACACAGCCCCTTTCTATTCACAGGAGCGTCATTCTCTCCGCTCCCCCTTTGCCTATGTATTTCGACACGGACAAAGAAAAACCTGCAAAAGAATTGTACTTTCCCTAAATTCTGATTTTTTATATTCCGAACTGACGAGCTCCTATGGAATTGTGCAAATGAAAAAGCCCGCTGTGTAAGCCGGGCTTTTCAACTCTTTGCGGTTATTCCTTTTTGACCACGTTGTCCGCCTGCGGACCGCGCGCGCCCTCGACGATGTCGAATTCGACTTCCTGCCCCTCGCTGAGGGTCTTGTAGCCCTCGCCACGGATCGAGGAAAAATGAACGAATACGTCGTCGCCGTCCGCACGGGAGATGAATCCATATCCCTTGTCCGCGCTGAACCATTTCACTTTGCCCGTCATATCGGCTCTCCTTTCACGGCAGAGAAACCTGCTCACAAACAGGCACTCCCCCAGTTTTGCATAGATGCTTTCTCTTATTATAAGAGCCGTGTACAGGACTGTCAATGGGCGATTCTCAAACGATCGGAAAACATTTGTCAGCCCTGCGGGAAAAACTTCTCAACCCGTCGGAAACGCGCACGCTCAAGTTCCTCGCGCCGTGCAAACATCTCGCGATAGGCGGCGATGCGCTCGTCCAAATGCTGTTCGAGCAGACGGTGCTCCGCCACATAGCGATAGGCGTTCTCCGCAAGCGTGCGCCGCAGGTCGGCACGTTTGATGAGGAGATCCAGCTTCTGTGAAAACTCCTTCGGGCTGCGATAGATCATCCCCGTCTCACCGTCGCGCACCGTCGCCGCATAGACGGTCGGTGCGGCGAGTACCGCCGCGCCGTGTCCCGCTGCCTCGATGAACTTCAGATCGGACTTGGCACGGTTGAACGCTGTGTCGTTCAGCGGCAGGAGCGCGATGTCCGAGACGTGCAGTTCCGCCGTATAGCGCTCGTACGGGGCGACGATAGAGACCTCCCGCACATCACCCGTAAACACCTTTGCCTCCGTTTGGAGCTCCTGATAGAATCCATAATCCGAAACCACGCGGAAGTACAGGCGGTCGCCATGACGGCGGATCGCCTCGTTGATCGCAGGCATCAGCGGCTCCCAGTCCGGACGGCGGTTCAGCGCACCGAAGAAAATCGTCACACGGTCTGTGGGCACATCGCAGCTGCGCCGCTCCGGCAGCGACGGCAGTTGATTCTCAAAGAGATAGATGTAGGGGTTGAACGCCCGCAGTTCGTCCGCAAGATACTGCGTCGAGACCTGCACGGCTGAAACGGCGCGGAAGGAGCAGTAGTCGTTCTCCACAAGTTCCTTGAAGATCGCAGGATGATCGTCGAACTCATGCACAATGATATTCCCCTGTGCCGCTTGCCGGGAAAGCATCTGTTTCATCGCGGGAATCCGCCGCATGATTTTCCGCTCCAAGAGGAGGATACTGTCATGCTGCGGTGCCGCTTGGAAAAGATCCATCTCCGGATCTCCCGTCTGCACACACCCACTCAGCGTGATGAGACCGCGTTCGTTGAGCAGCTTCAGCGGGGCATCCAGACGCATCGGCGCACAGCCGTCAATGCGGTTCACAACGGCAATATGAATGGAGGGCGTGTTGGTCATGTAGCTTGTTCGCAGTGCGGGAGATACCTGCGAGAGCAACGGATTGATAATGTTCTTACAGTCCTTCTCCAATTTGGCAAGAGCCGCCCGATAGTCCTCCTCTGCCGTCAGAAACACACGCCGTTGCCAATACTCCTCGATGAGATGACGCCACTCCATGCCGGCGCGAACAAGCGCCTCGGGGCGCTGCCCCTCCTGTCCGCCATGGATGCGGAACAGGCTGAGCGGTCTGCCGAATATAACGGCATTCCCCTTTTCGAGGAGTTCCAACCACATCGCACATTCGGAGAGCACCCGGCAGCCGCGCGCCTCCGCACGCCAACAGTGGTGCGCGAGATCCCGCCGCCGAAAGAGAACGGCGGAAGGGTCGCCCAAGAAATTATCATGGTTCATGAGGGTACTGCGACCGACTGCCGCACCGCCGCAGCACACATACATCCCATGGATGGGCGGCGCATTCTCCCACTGCCCGAGATACGCGCCATCCCCGTCGATGACCCCGCGTATCGAAGTGACGAGCGTGACCTCCTGTTCGGAAAGGAATGCATCGACCATCCGCGTCGTCTTATCCGGCAGGAGGATGTCGTCGTCCATACACCATTGCAGGAACTCACCCTGTGCCAGATGCTCGAACGGCATAAAGTTCTCCGCCTTCGTCCGCGCCTCTCGGTTGCGGATATAGCGCACGCGCACATCGTCCCGATAGGAGCGCATCAGCTCCTCGGTGCGGTCGTCCGTCGAGTTGTCGCAGACAATCACCTCGATGTTCGGATAGGTCTGTGTGAGCGCCCCCGCAAGCGTCTCCCGAAAGTAGTGCGGACGGTTGTACGTCGGGATCATGATGCTGACCAGCGGCGCCCTCAGAAGTGCCGTGCGTGCCGTCGCACGGATGAGGGGGAGATCGTGCGCCCACGCAATCGTGCCCAATGTGTCATGCAGGATCGTCTCGGGCAGACCGATGTCGATGCCCCATCGTTCCATGAGCAGCGGACGCGCCTCGGAACGCACCAGATCGTAGAGGTCGCAGTGTCCCGCCCCCCGATGCGCAAAATAGACAGGCACGCGCAGGAGGTGGAACCCCTCGTATTTGAAACGAAACGAGAGGTCGAGATCCGCACCGCCGCCCGTGAACGCCTCGTCAAACCCCTGCACCGCCCGAACGGCGGAGCGGCGCACGAGCAGGGCAAAATCCTCAAGGAACAGGCTGTCCGTCGGCTGCGTCAGATGACGGCGCACCCACGCAGCCGCATCCTCCCCGTGCGACGCCATCTCCTCCGCATTCATGTACTGCCACGCGAATTCCGTGCGGTTGGAGAAAGGGCCGACGGCGGCGACCGTCTCATCCGATCGAAGGACTTCCAGCATCTTTGCCAGTCCGTCCGCCGTGAGGACGACCCCCGCACGCAAAAAGAGCAGGGTCTGTCCTGCGGCGGCTGCCGCCCCCACATTCCACTGCGCCGCTGATGATTCTCCGACACAGGACAGCACGCGGCACGTGAGCCCGTGCAGTTCCGTCCGCAGGAGCTCCACCTCTCCCGCCGCAGCGGGAACGAGCAGCTCCGTTTCCACACACAAAGCAGAGGCAGCGGACACCGCTGCCTCTGCCGTCTCACGCAGATATTCCCGATCCCCGCCCCCGGCGAGGATGATCGTGAGCGCACTCATGCCTTCAGCGTGCGCAGCAGCAGGAAGTCCGCCCGCCGCATCTTCGCCGCCACCTGCAGAGCCTTATCCTTTTCTCCCATATCGTGCAGGAGGAGCGCCATGTTCCGCAGGGTCATATCATCTCCCGAATCGAGCCGCAGCGCCGCCATGAGGAGCGTCTTTGCCCCCGCATGGTCGCCCGCCACGTACGCAGCTCCCGCGAAGCTGTTCAACACCTCCACCTTTTCAGAGGGGCGAATGTCCTGTGACAGGATCTCCTCCGCCTGCTTCTGTGCTGCGGCAAAGGACAGCTCTGTCTGCTGCGGCGCGGACACCTCCGCCCGTGCGGGGGCTTCCGCAGGCGCGTCGGATACGGCGGGCGGCACGGTGGGTACAGCGGGGGCTTCGGCGGTCGTCACGGACAGCTCCGATACCTCGGCAATCCCCAGCAGAGCCGCCAACTGCGGATATGCTGTGCGCGTATGCACAGCATCCATGCGTGCCGCATCTCCTGCGATCCGACCGATCTCCGTGCGCTGCTCATACGAGAGCGTCCCCTTGTACACGCGCAGGATGCTCTCACAGAGGCGCAGCGCATCCTCCGACCGCAACTCGCGGCGGCAGATCTGCGCGAGCAGGATACGCACATCCACATTGTCCGGCTCGCGCGTGAGCGTATTCGTCACCCAGCTCGCCGCACGCGTATAGTCGCCCAGCTCGAAGTAGGCACGCGCCACATCGGCAAAGCATTCCATGGGCGGATTGCCCTGCTCGACCATATCGGCAAAGGTATTGATGACCTCCGCATACGCCTTCTTCTCCATCTGTGCGCGGATCTTTGCCGCTGCTTCCGTCGTCTTCTCTGCCATGTTCCTTGATCCTTTCGCCTTGCGTTTTTCCTCGCGCCGTGTACGCTTTCTGCGCGTACGCTCCGCGCGGCTCTCTCTACGCTTCTTCATTGAGATAGTTCTCCCATATCATCTGATACGCCGCCTCCATCTCGCGGATATAGTGCTCCTGATCCATGACGGGCGATGCCCGCATCCGATCCCGCAGTTCCCTGTGCAGCGCATCCAACAGGTCAAGATTGCCCGCAAGCGCCACCGCCGTCTCCACATAGTCCTCCATCCGCTCCGAGGCAAGCTCGGCAAGCCCGATGTTCGCGAGCAGACTGTAGGTAAAGCGCGTACTGTGCCGCTCCGTATAGTAGGAAACGACGGGTACGCCCATGTAGAGCGCATCGCAGGTCGTCCCGCCCCCCGGCCACGGGAAGGTATCGAGCGCGATGTCCACATCCAGATAGCGGAGCATATAGTCCTTCGTCGCCTCCTCGAACATGACGCGGCTCATATCAAAGCCCAGCCGCCGCATCCGTTCCCACAGCCTCACGGCACAGCCGGACTTGCCCATCGAACTGTTTTTCAGCAGCAGACGGGACTGCGGCACGCGTTCCAATATTTCCCGCCATGCCGACAGCATCGTATCCTGCAGCTTCACATACTGATTGAACGTCGCAAACACGACATAACCCCGTCTGCGCGCGGGCGTTCCCTGTGCGGCGGGCAGATGCGTATAACCATTATAGCAGAACTGGCTCGTGAGGCGCAGCAATTTTTCCACATAAAATTGCTCGTTGGCCGCAGGGTCGCAGAAATGATCCGTCACAAAGTAGTCCACCGCCGGCAGCCCCGTCGTCGCCATGTAGCCCAACCCCGAGATCTGAACGGGCGCGGGCTTCCATGCAAGCGCAGCAAGCCCGGAATTCGCCGTATGCCCTGCGAGATCAAAGAGAATATCCACCTCGTCGGCGTAGATCTCCCGCGCGATCGCCTCCATATCGCACTGCTGCGGACGGAGATCCCGCCATGCCGTGACCAGCGTCTGAAAGAACTCCGTGTACTGATCCTCCTTGCCGAGGCTGTAGACATAGACCTCGAACCGCGCCCGATCAAATCCCGCAAAAAACGGCCAGATGAAATACTGCATGACGTGCTCGCGGAAATCCCCGGAGATGTAGCCGATGCGAATCTTGTCCTTGTTCCGCCGCCCGCGATGGGAATAGCGCGGCACGTCGGCAAAGAGCTCCCCGTATCCGCAGCTGCGCCGATAGACCTCCGCCGCCGGAAGATCGACCCCGTTCAACTGAAACAGGCTGATCCCGTAGTAAAAGCGGCGCCGATCGTCGCTGTCCGCCGCGTCGGCAGACAGCCGCGCATATGCCGATGCCGTCTCCCCTCCCACGGCGAGTTCCCCATACTCCGCACACACCTTGATCAGTGCATCGCGCACCTCGGGAACGGCAGGCAGCCCCTCGGCGATGAGCGCCAGTCCTTCCTGCGCCCGCGCAAAGATCTCCTGCGGCGTTCCGAACGGCTCCGTACGGAGCACCGACAGATAGAGACGCGCCGCCTCACGGTCACGGGGAACCCCCTCCGCCAGGAGCGCCCAACGCGCCGCATACGTCCTCTCCCCCAGAAAGAAATACGCCCACGCGAGGCTCATGCGCTGCTCCGGCGCGAGGCGTTCCATGCCGTCCAGAGCGTGTGCCGCAGAGAGCACCGCCGCCCAGTCCCGCGCCGCTTCCGCGCGTGTGATCTGCGCCGTCAGCTCCTGTGCCGTCCGCCCGTCCCCCCGCAGGAGGAGACGGTCATAGGCGCGCTCGACGGCAAACAGAATGGTGTGCGCATCGAACACATCGGAAAGCCGCCAATGCAGACAGCCATGCAGCTCCGACAGCGCCGCAGGATCCGCAAGCAGACGGCAGACCTCTCCCGCCATCTCCTGCACGGTGTGCACGGGAGGACAGCCCAACTGCGTCAGGACATAGGCAGAGGCATGGTCATATACAAAGGGCGCAGCCGTCAAAAGCGGCACGCCGTGATCCGCCGCACGGCAGACATCCATGAAATCGACATCCGTCCCGAGCACAAGATCCAGCTCCGCATAGGGCAGCTCCTCCACGATCTCAAGCACAGATGCCGCCGTCCCCGCCGCTGCCACGCGTGCAACCCCATCCTCCGCGAGCTGCGCCGCGACCGCCGCAGGAAGCAGCAGACGGACGGCGGGCAGGCGCGGCAGAACATCGGCGAGAACCCCGATGAGCACGTCCCTCCCCTCTGCGGAACAAGCGCCCGCGACCCCGACGGCAGGAACGCCCGCATCGCGCAGCGGCGCACGATAGGTATAGCGGTGTACGCGCACAAACGGCGTACAGCAGCGCGCAAGAACCGGCTCCCCCGCAACCGTCGGGAGCTGTGCCGCGAGCTCTGCGGGACAGCCTGCGGCAAGCGAAACGATGTGCGGAGCGGGGCGCAGTGCCATGATGGCGCGTGCCGCCGCATCCGGTGCGCGGAGCGAGAGATCGACGAGGAGATCGATGCCGTCCCGCCGGATCGCCTCCGCCGCCGCCTGTGCAGAGAGCGTCCCGAGCTCGCGCAGCGGCACCTCCTTCGAAAAGATTTCGGTATCGCCGCCCGTCCCCGTATGATAGGCATAGACCTCGAACCGCTGTGCGTTATAGCCGGAGAAAAACATCGGCAGAAGATCGCGCGTACGCCCTCCCCCGAAGTCTGCGGAGAGATAGCCCAGACGGATCTTTCTGCGCCTGTACGCCGCAGCACGGGCTGCCCGCGCCCTTGTCTTTTTTTTCTTCATATCGTCGCCCCTGTTTTACAGCTTTATAACAAATATCGTCATTTATCCGCACGCGCTTTAGCGGACAGGGGTGCAGACGCCCACACCTCGGGCGACTCCGCCAGACGTCCGATGCGCCGCCGCATCCGCTGTGCCTCGGGCGCGGCGGAGAGCTCCCTGCACACATCCGGCAGAAGGAGCGCGAGCGCCTCTTGGCTCTCGGGGGCAAAGTCCGCCATCCGCGCCGCCGCCAGTGCCGCCGCACGCTCCATGTCCTCAACGAGGGATGCCGCCGCCGACGCCGCATCCCCCACCAGGAGAAACCGCTGCCGCAGCGGGAACTTCCGCGTGCTCCTGCGTTCATAGTAAAGGCTCGCACGCGGAAACTCCTCCGCGAGCATGACGGCAAGAAGCGCCGCATCCTCCTTCGGGTCGAAGAACCCGTTCAGCGTTTCGACCACCGTCGCCTCGTCCACATGGAGATCGTGCAGCAGACGGATGAGGCGGCGGAGAACCATGGTCGAACGGGGAGCCATGGACAGAGCGCATCCATACAGGCGCAGCGCCTCCTCCGTTTCCCCGCGCAGAGCCGCCGCCTCCCCGAGATGCGCGTAGGCGGTCGGCGCGAGAATGCCGGCGTAATCCCCCGCACGGCCGTACTCCTCATGGAGATCCAATCCGGTACGAAATGCCCTGCACGCAGCGGCAAAATACCCCGCCTCCCACGCATACATTCCGTAGATCAGCGGAAAAACCGCCTTTTTCGGGAACGCCGCCCGCGCCTTCCCGTATGCCGCACAGATCGCCGCATCCCCCGCCTTCATCAGGATCAGCGACTGGAGGAGAACGGCGTGCGTGCGATCCTCCGAGCCGATCGGCTGATCGCTGCTGTCCCGCGCGAGCTGTGCGTAGTGTGCCGCCTGCGGATAGTCCTCAAGCGTATAGTAACAGTCCATCAGATGATACTCGTCGAGTGTCCGGAACTCCCCGCGTGCGCGGCGTGCCAACAGGAGATCGAGGTCGCGCCGCGCCTTCCCCCGGATGATGCGCGGCGAGTATCCCGTATGATAGAGCACGAGCCCCGGTGCCGACACCATCTCGCGCCCCGCATCGCCGCTCAGATTTTTCACATACTCGTGAATGCTGCCCACAAAGCGGATGTGCGGTGCGCGGCGGAAGATCCGCTGCACCTCTGCCGTCGTTCCGAGCAGCGCCCCCGTATCCATGTCGATGTTGACGAGGTGGACAATAAAGCCGTCAAAGTTCTTTTTTTGACGGTACTCCTCGATCAGGGGACGCACACGCGGCGCGGACTCCTCCGTAAAATACTCATCCGCATCGGGAAAGACCACCCAGTCCCCCGACGCCCGATCGAGCGCGAAATTCTTCGCCGCCGCAAAATCGTTGATCCAGTCGAAGTGAAATACCTGCGCCCCGCCCGCACGCGCGATCTCCACCGTCGCATCCGTCGAGCCCGTATCGACCACGATCATCTCATCGGCAAAGACGCGCATGGAGGCGAGCCAGCGCGGCAGATTTTCCGCCTCATTCTTCGTGATGACACACGCCGAAATCTTCATCGTATCAGCTCCATCAGTTCCCTTGACCTGCGGTGCGCCCCATCGAGGGCAAGCGCCCGTTCGAGATACCCCTCTGCCTCCGTCCGCCCCCCGAGGCGCAGGGAGGCAAGCGCCATCGCAGAAAGCGCCTCCGCGCTCTCCCCCTCCATCTCCATGACAAGCGCCCACGCGCGGAGCATCCCCTCACTGCGCTCCGCCGCCGCGAACGCCTCCGCCGCCGCACGCACGACCGCCGCGCCGTAGCCCGCCGCCGCACGCAGAAACCGCTCCGTCTGCGCCGCGTCCGCATAATGGATAAACGCCTCGCGCACGAGATCATATCCCTCCCGCGTGCGGGGAAGCTCCACCGCATCCGGTTCGTCCCAGTGCCGCCAGAAATCGCGCATACTCTTTGGGAGCAGACCGCGCAGACGATGATAGAGCGCCATGCCCCCTATATCGTGCGTACGTTCCAGACACAGCAGGATTTCGGGCATCGCACGCACATGACCCGCCATTTCCGCCACGAGCAGCTGCCCCGCCTCAGTCGGCGGCACATCCCGCAGACGCGCGTAGATCTCGGGCGCAGGGATCGCCGTTCCCGTCATGCGGGAACATACGGCACGCGCCTGCTCCGCCAGCGCACATCTGCCATAGCTGTCCGCAAACCGCGCGAGGTAGGAGAGCGCCGCCGCATCCGTGCCGCAGCGCTCACAGAGCGCATCGAGCAGCTGTGCAGGAGCATCCGCCGCGTGCAGCTCCGCATAGACATCGAGCGCCTCCTCCCGCGCCGTATCGGAGGCGAGGGCGCACGCACACGCCGCCTCCGCCGCAGACCTGTCGCCCGCCGCCAACAGCAGACGCGCCCGCGCCGCCTGTACCTCGCCTTCCCATGCGGCGAAGTCACTCGCCTCCCCGCCCGCATCGGCAGGGCGTTCCGACAGCGTGACCGCACGTGTCAGCGATGCAAGCGCATCCGCCTCCTCCCCTGCCGCCGCCAGCAGTAGCCCGAGACGACCGTGGAAATCGGGGAGCGCGGGAAACGCGCAGCACGCCGCCCGCGCCGCCGCAACCTGCGCCGCAAGCGGCACACACTCCTTCTCCATCGCGTCGAGCAGCAGGTGATGGAGATGGCTCTGCCCGCCGATGGACGTGACCGTTTCCTCCAGTGCCGCACGCGCATAGACGAGAGCCGAGGCATATTTCCCAAGCCCGTAATAGGTATCCGCGAGATAGCGGCAGTCCCCCGGCTGCAGCCCCTCCTCTGCAAGATGCCGCTCCATCAGCGCGAGATTGCGCTCGTGCTTGGCACGGATGCGCCCCGCCGAATAGCCGACATGGCGGATCGGGAGCGCGACCGGCTCATGAGAGACCGTCGGCACCCCGCCCTCCTTCCGCAGCGCCTCATGCACCCGTCCCGTGTAGAACAGCCCGCGCCCCATGCGCAGGAGGCGGATGTGCGGCGCACGCCCCAGTTCCCTACCGCCCGCATCCTCGTCGATGTGGACAATCGGCAGCAGCACCGCATCCACATGGGGCATCGTCACATCCACCATCGCCAGATAGCCGCGCACCTCCGTCGGATCGAAAAAGGACTCATCCGCATCCGGAACCGCCGCCCAGTCGCCCGTCGCGATGGCAAGCGCGGCATTGCGGGCGGCGGCGAAATCGTCCCGCCACGCGAAATCCGACACCCGCGCCCCTGCCGCCTCCGCCAGTTCCCGCGAGCCGTCCCGCGAACCCGTATCGACGACAACGCGCTCGTCGGCATAAGAGGCGGCATTGTCCAGCCATGTCCCCAGATCCCGCCGATCATCGCGCACAAAGACCGCCGCCGTGATCCGCAGAGCCGCCGCCCGCGCCGCGATCCGCTGCCAGAGTTCTGTGCGCCCGCGCAGCTGCGCACGCATCTCCTCGGAAAACGAGCACGGCTCCAGCCCCGTCTGTGCGCCTGCCGCCATGGCACGCTCCGCCGCCGCGCACGCCTCCCCATACCGATGGCAGGCGGCAAGCGCCTCCGCATATTCCGCGTGCATCTCGGGCAGCTCGGGAAACGCCTCCGCCGCCGCCCGCGCAAGTGAGAGACGCTTGTCCCGCAGCGCGGGATGCGCTGCGTAAAGACGCAGCAGAATGCGATACGAACAGCTCGCATAGACGACCGGCTGCCGTCCGCGTCCGACATCGAGGAGCGCATAACGCTCCGCCATCGCCGCGTCGCCGAGATTGTCATACGTCTCCGCGAGATACCGCCAGCAGCGTTCGGGCGCATCCGTGGAATCCATCTCCGCCAACAGGAGGCGCAGGTTGCGCTCCCCCTTGGCGCGGGTCAGCGCCGCCGAGTAGCCCGTATGCACGAGCGTCAGAAGCGCCGGATCGACCCGGCAGGCGGACGGCACAGCACCGTCCGCCGTCCGCAGCTCCTCGTGAATCCGCCCCACATAGCGCAGCCCCCTCTGCGCCCGAAAGATGCGCGGCGCATACGAATCGAGCAGCACCGCGCCCGTCTCCTCATCAATGTTATGCCACGGGAGGAGCAGCACATCCGCCGCCCCCGCGTCCGCCTCGGCAATGACCGCACGCAGATGCGCACGCGTTTCTGCCGAGAAGTATTCATCCGCATCGACAAATACGACCCAATCTCCCGTGACACGGGCGAGCGCCGCATTGCGTGCGGCGGCAAAGTCGTCCTGCCATGGGACGTGATAAACCGCCGCCCCCATGGACGCCGCCACCGCCGCCGAGCCGTCCGCCGAGCCCGTATCAACGACAATCCGTTCATCCACCGCATCGCACAGACTCTCCATGGACTTCCTCAGATGTTCCGCATCATCGCGGACAATATAGCACGCCGTAATCCGAAGCCCATCGTCCCGCACCGTATCTCTCTCCCCTCCGCAGGACTGCGCCCGCGATTCCGCCTGTATATTCATGTGTTCGTGGATCTGCGCAAGACGCGCCGCAACGCGCCCTGCAACCGCATCGTTGAAAAACGAGGCGTCCGCACCGTGCGCTCCGCCCGCCGCATAGCGATCCAACGCCGCCGCAAGGTTCTCCGCCGCCTCCGCATAACGCCCAAGCCCGCAGAGAATCATCCCGCGCTGTGCATGGAAATCGGGCAGATGCGGAAACCGCGCAAGCGCCTCCTCCGCAAGTGTCAGCATCTCCTCATCAGGATAGTGGAGCGCACGCATGGACTCGATCATCTGATGATAGATCCTGCTCTCATTCCCGATGAAGCGATGATCGCTGTAGAGAGCCTCCTTCGAGAGCGCGAGGGCACGCGCATAGTCCTTTTTCCCAAAATAGCAGTCCGCAAGGTAGAAGGCATGGCTTGCCGTCCTGCCGTGCAGCTCTGCATCGCGTTCCAACAGGGCAATGTTGCGGCGGATCTTCTCCGGCCCGCGCTCCTTGCGATAGCCCGTATGCCCTGCGTCGAGACGCGCATCCGCATAGGCGAGAACGTGCTCCTTCCCGTCGTCCCGAACGATCTGCTCATGAATCGGACCCGCATAGTGCATCCCGACCCGCCGAAAGATCCGCGGGCTGCGCTCATAGACGGCATCCGTCCGATCCTCCGCCGTCAGAAAACTGCAAAGCAAAATCATCAGAACATCCGCATCGGGTGTCATTCGCAGCGTGTCCGCAATGCCCGCCCGCACCTCCTCCGGATGGAAGAAATACTCGTCCGCATCAAGGAATATCACATAGTCCCCCGTCGCATGGCGCAGTGCCTCATTCCGTGCCATGGAGAAATCATCCTGCCACACGACATCGTAGAGATCCGCATGATACGCTGCGGCTGCCGCCGCGACAGCGGGCGCCCCCGCCGTCGAGACGACGATCCGCTCGTCCGCCGCCGGTGCGGTGGACGCAAGCGAACGGCACAGCTCCTCTGCCTCATCCTTGACAATCCAACAGGCGGAGATCTTCATCCGACACATCCTTTCTGCACAGTGGTATCTGTTCATTATACGCGATTACGGGCGTTTTCGCAAAGAAAAAGAACCCCTCCCCATGAGGGGAGAGGTTCTTATCGTCCGTTCGTAACTGCCGAAGCGAATTACTGGAGGAGCGAGAGGACAGCGGAGCTGTTCTGGTTCGCCTGCGCGAGCATGGACTGCGCAGCCTGGAGCAGCACGTTGTTCTTCGTGTAGTTCGTCATTTCCTTCGCCATGTCGGAGTCGCGGATCGTGGACTCGGAGTTCTGCACGTTCTCGGACTGCGTCGTGAGGTTGGAGCTGGTGTAGTTCAGACGAGCCTGGATTGCACCGATGTTCGCCTGCTCGTCGAGCGCCTTCTGGAGCGCCGTCTCAAGCGTGTTGATCGCAGCGTTTGCCTTCTCCTGCGTCTGAACGCTGAGAACCTGACCGTCCGTGCCCTTGATGCCGAGGGCGAGGGAACGCATATCCGTCATGCTGACCTTGATCGCCTGGTTCGCCTTGACACCCGTCTGGAGGACGAGGGAGTTGTCAGTGGACTTGTTCTCTGCGCGGATGCGCTCGTTGAACGCGTCAAGCGCCGTGTTCGCCGTCTTGCGGATCGCGCCCGTGTTGTCCGTGATCGAGATCGTGAAGGACGAGATCTGCGCAGTCGTCCCGGAGTCTGCAGCGGTGAGCGTGAGCGCCGTCTTGTTGTCCGCTGTGTAGACCGTGTTGCCCGCCTTGTCAAGGCCGACCGTCGACGAGTTCTGCGTGGTCTTGACGAGATCCGTGCCCTTTACCGACTCCGTCCCGTTGAATGCTACATTCCCGAGGATTTCAGAGAGCGAATTGGTGCCAACCTTGATCGTCGTCGAGTAGGTTCTGCCCTCACGGACATAGGACACCGTGACGTTGTCCGTTGCCTGGATGTTGAGGCTCTCATCCGTGCGGCTCTTGAGCTGCGTCAGAGCAGAACCCCACGCGGAGGACGTGCTCAGCGCCGTGTTCGTCAGCGCCGTGCAGGTCGCCGTACCCTCGCTGTTGCGCGAGCCGTCGACGAGGTACTTGCCGTTGTACGTTGCAAGCGCGTTGTCGTCGATCTGGTCAACCATCTGGTTGATCTCTTTCTGGATCGTGCGGCGATCCTCATCCGTGTTCGTGTCGTTCGCTGCGTTGATCGCCTTCTCCTTGAGGGTCTTGAGGATCTCGACCGTGCTGGAGACAGCGCCCTCAGCGGTGCGCATCATGCTGTTGCCGTTCTGCGTGTTCTGGTTGTCCTGATCGAGCGAACGGATCTGGACGCGCATACGCTCGGAGATCGCATACCCGGACGCATCGTCGCCCGCGCTGTTGATCTTCATGCCCGAGGAGACCTTCTGGAGGCTCTTGCTGAGTGCCGACTGGTTCTTGTTCAGGATGTTGAGCGTGTTGACCGCCGGCATGTTGTTCTTAACTACCATTGCCATGTGTAAATTCCTCCCTGGTGTGGTTCCGGTTCTTCCGGAAGTTGAATGTATGTGCGGACATCCGTGCCCGCTGTATAATAGGCAAGTGACGCGTCTATCCTGACCGGCTGCTAGCTAGCCGTCCATGGCAGCCGCCCCGCTTGCTTATTATCGCCTTACATAAAGTATATCGTCATGCAGAGGACATACTTAAGTAATTGACTGCAAATATTTTACTTTTTTTTGCACCGTTTGTCAAGCGATTTCCGCCCCTCGCTCAGTACCTGCGGTTCAGATGCGAGCCAAGCGGACTCGCCCCCGCGAGGTCATAGCTGTGTACGGCGGCGTTCTGCCGGCGCGAGCGGTTCAGCCACGCGCGCGCCTTGTATTGGATCTGCATCTCAAGCGGTGTCAGCTCCGCCTCCAGTGCCGACCACTCCGCGCCGCCCCGATAGGGATCGGCGGGGAGCGCCCGCAGGAGAGTTACGATCCGTTCGCGCTGATCGACGAGATCAATGAAGGTGTCGATCTCATCCGCATCCACGAATTTCATCATCTCGTGCGTGAGCATACGGTACTTCTCCCAGAGGGCGCGTGCCGCTGCATAGCTCTCATCCGGCATAGACGCCGCTCCCTTCCATGCCCTGCGCCCCTTTTTCCTCGCGTGCCTTCTTCATCGCCTGCGCCCACGCATCGCGGAGCTCGGTCATGATGTCAGTCGCCTCCCGGATGATCTCGGGGCTGCTCTTCATGTTGCCCTCGACCAGCCGATCGTACGCATAGTTGTAGAGCGGCATGAGTTGATGTGAGATCTCGTAGTCCATGTTGAGGGTGATGCGGAACTCGGAGATGATGTTCTGCGCCTTTTGAAGCGAGATGTTCGATGCCTCGTAGTTCTTCTCCGCGAGGTATTCGACCCCCTCCTTGATGAACTTGAGGCAGCCGTTGTAGAGCATGAGGGTCAGCGCCTCCGGGGTCGCCGTCATGATCTGCTGCCTCTTATACGCCTCCGCAGCACTGTTTACCATAGGGGATTCCTCCCTGTATCACTGTCCGCTGAAGAAGCTGAACTGCGTCGATAGACGCGCGATCGCTTCCTCCATCGCATTGTATTTCTTGTAGAGTTTGCTCTCGAACGACGACATGATCTTCTTGAAGTCGCTCATCTGCTTCTCATAGTTCTGGATGAGCTTGCCGAGTTCGCTGCGGTCGGTCTTGTCCGAGGCGACGCCGGAGTGCCGCTCCAGTTCCTTGAGCCGTCCGCCGAGCTTGTTGAACAGGCGCGAGGCGATGCCGCTTTTGCCGTAGTCGTCGTTCTCATCGCTGTGAGAGATAAGACGGTTGACGGCATCGGGTTCCGCTGCGATCGCGTTCTTCAGCTTCGTCTCGTCGATCTGCAGATGTCCCGACTGATCCCTGACCGTGATGCCGATGGACGAGAGCGTGCTGTAGCGTCCCGGCACGGACTCCACGCGGTTGATTGCCACATCGCGCAGGTCGCCGACGATGGAGCGCAGGAAGGAGTCGCGGTAGAGCAGCCCCTGCTTTGCCTTCGCGTTCCACTTCTCGACCTGCTCCTTCGTCATGCCGTCTTCCTGCGATTTCGTCAGTGGGCCGTAGTCCTTGTGCCCCTTGTCGCCGTACTGCTTGTTGAGATCGTCGAGGAGCGCGTTGTACTCCTCGACGAACTTCTTGACGTTCTCGACGAGTTTGTCCTGATCCTGCGCGACGTTGATCTGAGCCGTGCCCGTCGTCGCCTTCTTAAATGTATAGGCGACACCGTTCACCTTCAGCTTGTTCTCCTGCAGGTTGCTGTAGGTACGGCCGTCGATCTTGACCGTGGCGTTCGTCCCCGCCGCCGTGAGCGAGGAGGTTGTGCCGGAGGTCGTCATGGTCGCAGCGGGACCGATGCTGCCGCCCGCGACCCGTCCGAGCTTCAGATTGTTCAGCAGATCCGCCGTGCGTGCCGCCGACGGATCCGTGGTCTTGACGGACAGATCGATCTTGTTCGAGTCGCCCGTCTTGCTGTTGACGAGGGAGAATCCGTCCGAGACGGAGTCATAGTTCGCACGGATGTCGAGCGATGTTTTCTTGCCGTCCGATCCGGTAAAGCGCGCGTTGTTGATGCGGTTCGCCAGATCGTTGAGCGTGAGGTTCTTCGTAAAGACCTCCTCCGCCGTAAAGGAAACCTCGGCGCTGCCCGTGCCGTTCGAGATCTTGAACTTGAGCGCCGTATCCCCGGGGGACATACCTGGGGGCATCGTGCCGCCGAACGCCACGTCCTTGAGCATGACGCTCGTCTGTGCGCCTGTATTATTGCGTGCGATCTTCTGTCCCGCCGCCGTCATCAGATAGGCGTTCGATGCCGCCTGCGTGACCTCGACGTTGTGGGTCATCACGCCCGCCGTCGCATCCGCCGCCGCCGTGACCGCGTCGGCATTCGTGCTCGTTGTCGTCATCGGATTCGTCGTCGAGCTCAGACGGTAGTCCGACATCCGGCTCTTGAACGTGTTGACCTTGTCATAGACGTTCGCATATGCTTCTTTGCGCCACTCCGTCTCGACTTCCTTCTTATAAATGCGATCGTATTTTTTCTGCTGCGAGATCATTCCGACCTTGACCAGCGACTCGACGTCGAGCCCCGAGCCGGAAAGCCCGTAGATTCCTTTTGCTCCTGACATAGTTCCTCCTCAATTCCCTTACGCCGTCTTGTCCAGGAAAGCACCGATCCAATCGTGTACCTTGATCATGTGCTCCACCATCGACTCGGGCGGAATCTCGCGCAGCACCTCGCCTGTTTTCTTGTCGAGCATCCGCACGGACATCACGTTGACCTCTTTGTGGTACTGGAACTGGAGATCCACGTTGATGCTGCGCATGATTTCGTTGAGCTGATCCGTGATGAATGCGGTCTGCTCCTCGGAGAGCGGCTCGTGCTGCAAGTGTTCGCTCTCGGCGTTCTCATCCGCCGTCTGCGGGCCGGCTGCCGCAGGGACGTTCCCGTTCTTCGCAGCACCGATCTCCTGCTGTGCCGTCTCCGGCGTGCGCTGCTCGGGCGCATCCGCGCCCTTTCTCCCGCCGACGGCGACCGCCGCCGACATGACATCCTGAACATTTTTTACGGTCATAAGGCACCCCTCCGTGTGTCCTCGGATGCACGCGTGTGCATCCTCTCCGTTCTTCCTTGACGGTTTCCAATGTTGGGGAAACACTGATACATTTACCCGTGCCGTTGCGGCATATCTTTCTATCAGCGATTCCTTTATTTTCCGGGCAATGCGCTGAGGTCGAAATGCGCGGGGGCTGCCGCCGCCCGCCGGTTCTCCTCCTGGATCGCCCGATAGATCTCACCGCGGTAGATCTTGACGCTGCGCGGCGCATCAATGGCAATGCGCACGTTGTCGCCCTGCACCTCCACGATGTTGACGACAATGTTGTCGCCGATCATGATCTGCTGTCTTGGTTTGCGTGTCAGTACGAGCATTACCTGTCCTCCTTCGCATGGGGGAACAGGCGGTGCTTCGTCGTATACGGGCTGCGGTCGAGCACGATCTGCTTGGCACGGCGCGTCGCCGCATTGACGACGATCGGCGCCATGAGATTCGCCGTGAGATCCCGGATCTCCGTGCCTGCAAGCGTGAGGATCGCGTAGATCACCACCTCCTCGGGGGAGGTGAGCCCCAGTTCCTTTTCCACGTCGTCGTCGATGGTGACTTCATAGTCCGGGAAGAACACGAGCGGCATCGCCATGAGAAAGGCAAGGTCGGGCGTTTTGACCGACTGCAGAAAGACGTACGGACTGTCCTCCTCGTACGGAATGAGGATGAACTCACGCTCCTCCTCAAAGGCGGGAATCCCCGCGGCAAAGTGGATGATGGACTCCTCCGCCGCCTCGATTTCACCGAAGCGGCTCGTCATAATCTTCTTCATCAATGACTCCTGTTACGCATATATGTCATATTTCCCCTCGCTGACCCAGCTGTGGATGTCGCCCTTCTGCGCGAGATAGGTCTCGACGCTGCCGCGGTTGTAGCGGATGTTCGCCATCCCCTTTGTATCCCAATGCGGCGTGGTCTTGGCGGGAGTCGGCGTGCCGTGCATCTGCCCCGTGTCGACCGTGATGATCGGATCGGGGATCGCCGCCGCGACCAGTGTCCGCTGACGCGTGACGCGGTTCTCCATATCGCGCTTTGCAAACTCAATGCCGACCTGCCGTCCTGCCTTCGGGCCGTCCTCGGCGAGCGCCCACGCCATCTGCGTGTGCTTCGACGTGCCCTTGCCGACCTCGGCATAGCCGCGCTCCATGTTCTCGCGGGCAAAGTCCGTGTTGTTCGTCGCGCCGTAGCTGTGCCGGCTCGGATAGCTGTCGATCGAGATCCGCGCCTGCGTAAAGCCCCGATTTGAACGCGCCTGCTGTGTTTCCTGCGTGTAGCGCGGCTGGATGATGCCCGTATCCACGGTGTTGTGCTGAATCCGCAGCCCGATCGTGGGCAGGGTGTGGCGTGTGTTAAGATAGAGCATTGCCATGCGGAGCATCCTTTCCTATCGGGGGATCAGTGCAGATAGTCCACGAGCGAGAGCGGCAGGATGCGCGAGCCCATCGCGAGCGACATACTCATGATGGTCTGCTGCTGCATCATCTTCATCGCGAGCTCCGCGACATCCGTGCTGGAGACGTCCGTAATATCACGCGTGATGTTCTCCTTGTAGTTCGTGAGCACTTCCTTCATGTCGGTGTAGAGGTGCGAGCGTGCGCCCGTTTCCGTGTGCGCCTGCAGTGTCACCTGGTTCGCGACATCGGCGAGGGTCACGCCGTCGGAGCTCAGCCAGTGGGAATCGCACGCCTTTGTCTTGGCGTGGACGGTGAGCATATTGTTGAGCATCGCCGTCCCCGACGGCTCGTTGCCGGAGTTCTTGTCGTCGAAGAGATCGCGGCCGAACACGTCCGCCCCCGTCTTGTTCACCGTATCCGCCGTGGGTTCGGTCGATCCGTTCTGCTTGACCATCGAGATGTAGCGCATATCGCCGCTGTAGGTGACGAGCTGCTGACGGACGGTGGAGAATTTGAGGTTGACAACGCCTACATTTTGTGACCATGCACTACCCGCCGCCGTCACCTCGCCGGTGTTCTTAAAGTTGTTCTTGATAAAGTTCGGCCCCGTCGCGATGTTGCCGACGCGATCCACTGCCGATACGGTTTTGCGCCCGTTCGTGATCACGTCCTTGTAACCTTCCTGCACGAATTGTTTCGTATAGACATCGCCCGTGAGGGTGTTCAGATAGTAGGTCTTGCCGTCGTCCCCGTCGAGCGAGAGCATCTGGTGCAGGAAGTCGGCGCTCTTGTTGTTGCTCGCATCGTTGAAAAATGCCGCCTGACGGTCGTCGAGGGTCTTTGCCACACCGCGGTACTTCAGATCGTTCGGGTTCGATAGCTTGAACGGTTCGCGCAGATCCGCCTGCCCGCCGAAGATGTAACGGTCGCCGAGCTGGGTGTTGGCGAGCGATACGATCTGCTCGATGCCCGCCTTCATCTCGCGTGCGATCGCGGGCCAGTCGCCGCCCTTTTCGTCCTTGTCGTCGTTCGCCGCTTGGAGGGTCTTTGCCTTGAAGGTCTTTTGGATGTCCTCCATCGCCGTGAGCGAGCTCTCCGTCGAGTTCATCCACGAAACGCCCGCCTTGACGCTGTCCTGATAGCGGTCGTTCTCCCCCTCGGAGACGCTGTAGCGCAGGTAGCGCGAGTAGCCGACGGAGTCGTCGGAGGGACGGTGGAGCTTGCTGCCGTCGCCCTGCTCCATGAGGCGCGTTTTCGCGTAGTCGAGCGCGTTCAGATCGCGCTGGTAACGCTGTACGGAGTAGTTGCTGCTGATGCGTATCATGATGTCACCTCTTACCTTCCGACCATGCCAGTGCCGTTGATCAGCTTGTCGAGCATCTCATCCATCGACGTCAGAACGCGCGAGCACGCGCCGTAGCCCGTCTGGAACTTGAGCATATTCGTCAGTTCCTCGTTCCAGTCCACGCCCGAGGTGGACTGGCGCCACTGGGAGATCTGCGTCATGAGATCGTCCTGCTGTTTCATCGTCTTGTCGATGTTCTCGGCATTCGCGCCGAGCTTGCTCATCATGCCGTTGTAGTACTGGTTGATCGAGATTGTGCTGACGGGGCGCGTCGTGCCGCGCGGGTTCAGCGATCCGCGCGGGTTCTCCGCAGTCGCCTGGTCGATGTTGAACAGCTTGCTCAACTCGACTGCCATCGTGCCGTCGCCCGTGCCGTTGACCCATTCGTCATTGTAGGTGTAGGTCGAGCCGGAGGCGCTCAGGCTCGGAGTGACCCTGTTCCCCGTCGTCTTGTTCACGATCTGCCGCGCGGCGACGAGGTTCTGCCCGCCGGGGGCGGTCAGCTCGTCGCTCACCTTGAGCGCGTTGATGATCTGCATGGAGCGCAGCCGATCCTGCGGGGTCGCCGCAGACGCCGCCGTCGTCACCGTGGTCTGCGCGGGCGGTCCCGGCGTCTTGGTGCGGGTCACGGTCGCGCCGACCGCCTCCATCCAACGCTCGCCCGTATTGTTGTCCACGTGCCATGTGTACTGCATCTGGTCGTAGGCCGTGCCCGTCGGGGAAGTGAACGCATTCTGTCCGAAGAAGTTCATCCACGAAGTCTGTTCCTTGTCGATGCCGACGCCGAGCTTGTGCACGTCGTTGAATGTGGTAAGAAGGGTCGCGGAGATGTCCGCAAGCTGGTCGATATGCCCCTTGTCCTGCACAATCGTATCGGACAGTGCCTTGAGGATGCCGCTCTGCGGGACGTAGCCGATGCCGCCCGCCTCCCGCACGCGGATGGAAAAATCGGAGATGCCGTACTGCATATTGTTCATCGGCTCGCTCAGTTCGAGCGTCAGCGAGTTCTCGCGCTGCACGAGCGACATCCCGTTCGAAACGACGGTGTACTGCCCGTTCGCCTCCTCGTAAACATTGACGTTCGTGATCTCGGAGAGCTTGTCAACGAGGAGGTCGCGCTGGTCGCGCAGATCGTTCGCCTTGCCGCCGTTCGTCTCGGCGAGGGTGATGTTCTTGTTGAGCTGTGCGATTTCCTTCGTGAGGTTGTTGAGTTTGCCGAGCTGGATGCCGATCTCGTTGTACTGCGCCTCGATCTGCCCCTGCAGCTGCTTTGCCGCCGTCTTGATGCGGTCAACGAGGTTGTTGCCCTTCGTGAGAACCGAGGTGCGCGAAGCGGCATCGCTCGCGTAGTCCGAGAGGTTGACCCAGGAGGAGTAGAACTGCTGCATCGCGTCCAAAATACCCGTTTTCTTCGAGTCGTTGAAGATCGTCTCCACCTTGTCGAAGTTCGTCTTGTACGTCTTGTAGAGGTTCTGCGCCGAGTTCTCCGACCAGTATTGCTTGTCCGCATAGATGTTGCGTGCGCGGTTCAGCGCGACGACATCCACGCCGCCGCCGACGTAGACCCCGCCGTAGAGCGACGGGCGCTCCTGGTAGTTCGTCGCCGCCGAGTCCACGCGCTGACGCGAGTAGCCCTCCGTCGAGGCGTTCGTGATGTTGTGACCCGTGGTGTCGAGCGAGAGCTGATTGTTCTGGATGCCCCGCACCATGGTATTGAGTCCGGCAAATGTTGACCGCATAGATCCCTCACTCTTTCCCTATTTGCTTCCTATACATCCGCATCAAACATCGCAACCGCACGGTTCACGCCCGGTGCGGGTCCCGCGACCGGCTGCGGGTTCCCGTAGGTATCGTCGGCGACCGTGCCCGAAACGACGTTGAGCTGATAGCTGACGAACGCCGCACTCTTTTGCAGGAGTTCGCCGCAGATCCGCACGCGCTCCTGCAGCTGTTCCTGCCGCAGGGATACGGTACGCAGGACGCGCTCTGCGGCAAGCCGTTCACGCAGGTTCGGCTCACGCCCGACGAGATCCGCAAGACATTCCGTCTGCGTCTGTGTCAGGAGTTCCGTCTGCCGCCGCGCGAGCGCACGCACCGCCGCCAGACTGTGCTCCGCCTCCGCCGTCGCCTGCGGCAGTCCGCCGCCCGACGCGCTCCCGCAGAGCACCTCCCGAAGTGCGGTAAAGCGAAGCGCCGCCTCCTCTGCGGCACTCAGCTGCGCCTTGAGGAGGACAAGCGCTTCGCGCGTTTCATTCGTCATCGCCGTTCACGCCTTATAGTCGAGATTTTTTCTAAGGTGCCGCACCTGCTCGCCGCCTGTGTTCCCGTAGACGGGATCGACGACCGCGCCGCCGATTTTGCCAAGCTGGCGGTTCACCGCGCGGAGCAGCCCCTCCATGAGGAGGGCGTTTGCCTCGCTCCGCTCCTTCGTCTCCTTGACGATCCGACTGAGGCTCCGGCTCGCGCCAAGAACGCTGCGATGAACCGCCTCGGTCGGGGCGAGGAGGGCAAGCTCCTCCATCGTCGTCTGCACCGTGACCCCGGGGGTCGTCTCGGCGATCCGTGCGAGCAGGGCAAGACGCTGCTGCTCCAACGCCTGTACGGAGGTCGCCAGAAGTTCCTCCTGTGCCGTCAGCGCCTCAAGCCCCACCATATCGAGCGCGACAAGAACGCCGCGCTTCTTGTCCTGAAGCGCACGAATCTTTTCGTACTGCTGTTGAAGCTGCTGCAGCGTCGCCGTGAACGAGTTCCACATGATATGCTCCGATCAGTAGCGCATCGCGAGCATTTTTGCCGCAATGTCCGCAGAGGCCGGCGCATAGCTGCCGTCCTCCGTGTGCGCACGAAGCGCCTCCACGCGTGCCGGACGCACATCGTCCATACCGCGCAGTTTTTGCAGAATATCGCCAAAGCTCTGTGCCTCGCCCGAGAGTTCGAGCGCATCCGGACGCTGCAAAGCACCCGCCGGCTCCGTGCGGTGCGTCCCCACTGCCGGGCTGCCCGCATAGATACGGCTCACCGCCGAGACTGTATGATTGCTGATCCACATAATCTTCACCACCTGTAGTTTGGCTCCAAAAATGGTCGGAGTCCTTTCAAATTCTTTATCGAAAAAAAAAGACACGTACTTAAGAATATTTTCCTAAGTACGCATCCCATGTCAGACGAAAAATTGCCGGGGAAAATCGTCCTGTTTCTTATTTGTCGATCGTAAGATAGCTGCGCCGGCTCGACGATCCGTCGCCCGCGCTGCTCTTTTTCGCAATCGCTGCAGTCAGCTCGTCGCGCATCTCCTTCTGGCACTTGTCGCAGTACTGTCCCTTGTCGATGGGCGATCCGCACTTCTCGCACGGATAGTAGAGCTCGATCCCCGTCGAGACGAAGCGCCCCTCGCGGATCATGCGGCGGATCACAGGCTCCTGTACGCCGGTCGCCTCCACGATCTCCGCGATCGTGCTCTTCGGATGGTCGCGTACAAACTCGACAATCGTGCGCTCCCACTGTTCTTCCTTCTCGCGGCAGTCCATGCAGATACGGGCGTTGTTGATCGAGACGAATACCTTCCCGCAGCTTGAGCAGTTCTTCATCTTTCCTGCCATTGGCAAAACTCTCCTCTCGAATAGCGGATCGGTATTGTGTTCCCCGAACCTAGTTTTTTGCGCTGTAATGTCTGTATTTTACAACAGGACAGCAAAAAATGCAATACGTCAACATAGAAGCATACGTCTGCCCGTTCACGCCTGTGTGCGCCGCGCGAAGATGCTGCCCTCGGGGGTCAGGATGCGGCAGCTGTTCAGCACCACGCCGAGCGTCGCCGTGTTGTGGATCGCCGCCGCCGCGAGCGGGCTGATCGAGCCGAGCGCACCGAGCAGCATCGCCGCCGAGTTGATGAGCAGCGTCACCTTGAAGTTCTGGTGTACGAGATGCATCGTCCGCTGTCCGAGGCGCAGCGCGTCCACGAGGCGCGTCGGATCCTCGGAGTGGATCGTCACCGCCGAGGACTCCGCCGCGATGTCTGTCTGCCGTCCGCCGAGCGAGACCCCCACATCCGCAAACGCGAGTGCGGGCGCATCGTTGATGCCGTCGCCCACCATCATGACCGTGCCGCGCTGGCGCAGCTCATTGACATAGCGCGACTTGTCCTCGGGCAGGATCTCCGCATGATAGGAGTCCACGTCCATCTCGCGTGCCACATCCGCCGCGACCGCCTTCGCATCCCCCGTGAGCATGACGATCTCATCCACGCCGCAGCGGCGCAGACGGTTGAGCGTCTTTTTCATCTTCGGACGGATCGGATCCTCGATGCCGATGATGCCGATGAGCTTCGTGTCGCGTGCCACATAGAGGATGTTCTTGCCCTTGACCGTGCCGATCAGATCCTCCGCGTCGGTGATGCCGTTTTCCCGGAGGAAGCGGCGGCTGCCGACACGCACCGTGCCGCCCGTATAGCCCTCAAAGTCCGGCACCTCGGCGAGCATACCGCGTGCGACGATGGTCTTGGACGAGCGGTGCTGCGGCGCTGTCCACGCCTGCTCCTCCACATATTTCTGAATCGCCACCGCGAGCGGATGGACGGAGTGCTCCTCCGCCGATGCGGCGAGGAGTATGACTTCCTTCTCCTCCACCCCCGCCGCCGTGTGGATGAACGTAATCTCCGGGATGCCGACCGTCAGCGTCCCCGTCTTGTCGAGGACGACCGTATCCGTACGTGCAAGCGCCTCGATGTAGTTGCCGCCCTTGACGAGGATGCCGCGCTTCGCCGCCGCAGCGATGGAGGCGGACATCGCCGTCGCCGTCGAGAGCTTCAGCCCGCAGGAGAAGTCGATAAAGAGCAGGTTCAGCACGCGTCCCCAGTCGCGTGTCGCGCCGTAGACAATCGCCGCCCCGATGAAGGAAACGGGGACGAGATAGTTCGCCATCTGGTCGGCAAAGTTCTGCACGGGGGCGCGGCGCGTCTGCGCCTCCTCGACGAGGTGGACGATGTGCGCGAGCGAGGTATCGCCGCCCACCTTCTCCACCGCAACGACGATCTCGCCCGCCTCGACCACGCTCCCGGCATAGACCGCCGCGCCCTCGTGCTTCATCGCGGGTGCGGACTCGCCCGTGATGGATGCCTGTGTCACCGCCGCATCGCCGCGCAGCACGCGGCCGTCGATCACAATTTTCTCACCCGCGTGTACGGCGACTGTGTCGCCGGGACGGATCTCCTCCACGGGTACTTTGCGCTCGACCTCGCCGTCCGGCGTCTCCTCGACCAGCCAGACATCACGCTGATCGAGCGAGAGCAGTCCCGAGATGTGCGTACGCGCCTTCTCCGCCGCATAGCTCGTCAGCATCTCCGCACCGTTGCTGAGAGCGAGCAGCATAAGGCTCGACTCCGGCTTGCCCGCGAGCACCGAGGCGACGACCGCCGTCGTCGTCAGCGTGTCCGCATTCGGCTGACGATCCCTGATCAGACCGCCGAGCCCCGTCTTGATAAAATTGCGCGAAATCGCAAGGACGAGCAGGGAGCGCAGCACCTTCACCGAGGCAAAGAGCTCGGGCGCACCGCGCCTGAGCAGTTCCATCGCCGCAAAGCTCGCAAGCGAGATCACGGCATCGCGGCGGAACTGTGCAAGTTCCTCCGCAGGGGTCACGGTCTTCTCCGCCGCCTCACGCACGGCGCGCTCCGCCGCCGCAAGCATACGTGCGGCAGGGATCGAGCCCCCGTGCCAGACATCGACACAATCGCCCTGCACGGATGCCGCCGTCACGGCGGGGAAGCGACGCATCCGCGCCGCCAGACGCAACGCATCCGCACGCGGCAGAGCGCTGCGCAGACGGATGCGCGTATGCACGAGCTTTGTCATACCTTCCACCCTCTCATCAGCGTGAGCGCCCACCAGAGCATCTGCGAACCGGACGGCGTATTGTTCGTGAGCACGAGCTGACGAATCCCGCGCAGGACGAACACGCCCGCAACCACCGAACTGAGATCGAGCGCACCGCCCGTATGCCGCTGAATCCATCCGCTGAAATCCTGCACCGAGCGGCGCACGCTCTGCGCCAGCGTCGCAGGAGGGGGCGCGGTATGCCCCTGTGCAAAGATCGCCTCCATGCCCTCCGCAAGCACGAGGATATGCGCCTCGTCCTCCGGCTCGTAGGTCAGGAGAATGCTGCCCGCCGTCGCATTGGCACGCACCTCCGTCACGAACGGCAGACGCACAAGGCTCTCCTCAAGCACCTTAGCGAACGCCTCCGTCAGATACGGCGTACGGTACCGCCTGCGTCCTGCCGAGGCATGGACGCAGACAAACGGCTTTTCCCCGACGCTCTTCATCTGCGGCGGCGCGGATGTCGCGCCCTCCCTGCCGCCCGCAGACGGCAGACGCCCCGCAGAGCCGCCGGCTCGTCCCGTCCCGCCGAACAGCCCCGACGGGAGCACGGACTGCGCCCCGCCCGAATGCCCCGTCATGCCGAGGAGCCCGGTGAGCGGAGACGATCTGCCCCCGCGCCCGCCGCCAAGCAGCCCCGTAAGAGCCGCGCCGCCGAGTGCAAGACCTCCTGCGGCAGAGGCAAAACCGGACGAAGCGCCACCCCCCTGCGCGGAGCGTCCGCCGCCCATGCCCTGCGCAGCCCCCGCATTCATACCGCCCGCACCGCCGACCGACTGCCGCAGCATATTGACCAGCGACGCACCGAGCATCAGCCCCGAAACATAATTCATGATGCCTTCCTCCTCGCATGTGTCCGCATATAGTCCTCCACGCGGCGCAGCTCCGCATTCGCACGCAGCCGCTCCGGATCATAGGTAATGAGAATCGACCCCGTGGCGATGTTCGTATCCACGTGCTCGATCTCCGCGAGCGCACCGAGGTGCGCCTGCACCTGTGCCTCCAGAGCCGCATTGTTCACGAGCTGCCTACTGTAGAGGCGCACGCGCCCCGGCATATAGGACGCAACATCCGTCGTGCGGACGAACACTTCCATCGCCGACTGCGGAATTGCGCTTTTTATCGTATCGAAAATACCCATCGGATTCCTCTTGCCTTTCAGGGAATCGCTGATAAAATGAAGGTCGTCCGATTGGCGTAGATTTTTTCGGTCAAGGAGACAAACCGAACGCACAGCAAAGGCTGTGTGAAGGATTTGTCGACGCAGAGAGGGCGAAAAAGATACGTCAAAACGGCTGTACCGAATTTATCAGTGCTTTCCAAAAAAGGGCTGCGCGCGCAACCGCGCTGCAGCCCCACAGCATTATAAGCGTCTTACTTCTCCGATGCAGACTGCGCCGCAATCAGATCCTCAAGCTCCTCCTTCTGACGCTGAAGCTCCGCCAGCGAGAGATCCGCCTGACCTGCCTCAAGTGCCGCCAGCTGCTGCGTGCGCTCCTGCATGAAACGATAGCCGAAAATACCGGCAACCGCGCCCACCGCAAGACCAATCCAGAAATCTGTCTTTGAGAACATGATAATTCCTCCTCTGTTCTATCGCCCAAATCAGGGCATTTCTCATCGTGGCGCTTTGCCTCATATCGAGTGACCGCCGCCGCGCTGCACACGCGGCGATGACAATTCCTGCGCCGTGAAAACCACAGCCGTGCCGCCGTTCTCCCCGGAATCATCTTGTTGTTCTCAGTATATGTGAGAATAAGCGCAATGTCAATAGTTTCGCGGTAATCAGGAATAACTATTGACATCATACTCATCTAAATATCATTATCACTGTGTATGATAATTTTCATCATTCACCCACCTAAAGAAAGGCACCTCTCATGAAGATCCATCCGCAGCATTCCACCCGCATCCTCGGCATCTGCCTCGCTCTCGCCGCCATGCTCTACGCCGCCACCTGCCTGCCCGCCGGCGAGGACGGCGATCCGCCGACGTACAAGGCCGAGGTGCTGCACGTCACGGAGACGGAGAACGAGATCAAGGCGTTTGCCCCCGGCAGCAAGCAATACGACGTACGCATCCGCCTCAACTCCGGTGCGGACAGCGGCACAGAGGCAGTGATCGTCCATCGCACGCTGAACAACCCCGCATTCGACATCCACCCGCAGGAGGGCGACCGCCTCATCGTGCGCGCGGAGGGTGCGGGCTACGCCATTTCCGACTATGACCGGCTGCCCGCCATCCTTCTTCTGCTGCTCGGCTTTTCCGCGCTCCTCATCCTCTTTGGGGGCAGGACGGGCGCAAAGGCACTCCTCGTCCTCCTCTTTGCCGTCCTCCTCATCGCAAAGGGGCTGATCGCGCTCATCCTCCTCGCGCCCGCACACATCCTCCTCTGGACAATCCTCATCGGCGCCGCCATCACGCTCGCGACCCAGCTCATCGTGAACGGACGCAATGTAAAGTCTGCCGGTGCGATCATCGGCACGGTCGGCGGCATCCTCATCGCAGCACTGCTCGCCCTCCTTGTCATCCACTGCGCCTACCTCACAGGTATCGACGAGGAACAGGCGGGGATGCTCAAGGCACTCTACCTCAAGGACGTGGACTTTCGCGATCTGCTCTTTGCGGGCATCGTCCTCGGCGCACTCGGCGCGGTCATGGATGTCGCCGTCTCCATCGCCTCCGCCCAGTACGAAATGAAACAGCTCGCCCCGCGCACGAACTTTCAGACCCTCGTCGCCTCGGGGCTCAGTGTCGGGCGCGACGTCATGGGCACGATGGCGAACACCCTCGTCCTCGCCTACATCGGCGGCGCACTCCCGCTCCTCCTCCTCATCTCGGCGCAGCCCGACCTCCCTCTGCTGCACGTCATGAACCTCAACATGATCGCCACCGAGATCGCACGCTCCCTCATCGGCAGCATCGGGCTTCTCTGCGCCATCCCCATCACCGCCTACGCCACCGCCTTCCTCATCACCATCCGTCCGCAGCCTCGAAAGAAAAACCGTGCTGCAGAATAAGTCACAAAGACTTCATGCCACAGCCCCTCGTCCATGGACGAAGCTGCGCACATCCGCCACCTGTTCCGCCTACAAGTTCAACAGTCGCGCCGTGAGTTCCACAGCGTCCGCAACATTTCGGCAGCCAAATCGCTCTGCATCGAGGGTGAGCGTATGATTTTCCGCTGTGTAGCCGCGCTTGTCCATCGTAACAAATGCCTGTACGGGGCGCTCCAAGTGCTCCGGGTTTGCGCAGAGCTGCTCGTAGCGCTTCCGATATGTTCGATACAGCCTCTCACCACACAGGGAGGCGGCATGGAGCAGAATCCCGTAAGAGCGCTCAAACGCGGCATCTGTCAGAAAGGTATACCGTGCACAGTAATCAAGCACAGCCTCCGCATCTGCCTTAAAATCCGTCACATTCAGCTCCGCGAGGCGCACCAGCGACATATGAAATCCGACCTTGTCAGCCGTATCGAGATGCGGCACCCGAAGCTCTCGATCACGCATGACATACTCCCCATAGTTCGTGTGCAGGCTGTGCGGCTTGACGCATATCTGCGCCTCTGCGATAAGATTCTCATTTTGGAGGACAGTATTCGCCCCGGTAGAGGCACCCGACATTCCTGCAACCGTAAGCGGGCAAAGGATATGTACAACGTAGTCGTTCAACAGGAGATTGACCGCCCCCATATAGCTGTCCTGTGAGGCACCATCCAAGAGCCTTCCGGTTCTTTCCAAAACGCTCGTCAGATAACTGCGGCGAAAGCCCGCGTTGATATAGAGGAGCGGCAGCGCATAAAAAACCTGCTCGATCTGCTGCACAATCTCCCGTACATTCATCGCCAAAGCGTGCCGCACATAGCGCTCCGGCTGCTGTGCATCGTACAGGTCAATGCCAACGATCCCATGTTCGTACGGGGTGAAGTCCGGCCATGTATAGAACTCCTTCTCCCAGCTAAAGATCTCCTCGTTCGGGTGATCCGTCAGTGCCTGCCGCAGATAGTTCAATGCCCATGGACAAACTCCGTCGTCCGCGCCGATGGAAAGAATGAACGCCCCACGCGCGTGGAGATAGGCAAACTCAAAACTCTTATCGAGAGCGAGCGGGAGCGGTGTTTTGTAATAGCGGATGCGCGGATCGGCGAATTCCTCACAGAGTTCACGTACCGCTGCAAAGTCCGCGTCGGAGTTGTCGCTCAGGACGATCTCGTAACTCCCCTCATAGTCGATGGCAAGGCATGTCGTGAGCGTGTGACGCAGCGTTTCCGCTGCATTGCGTACGGGAATGACAATGGAAAAGTCACAGGTGGGCGGCGCAGACAGCAGGTCCTGCACAGATTCCCCATAGAGATAGCTCACGTAGGAGAGATAGCTGCCTGTCCACGCAAATGCCCACGCATAGGAAAACTGCGACGGCATACATGGAGAGAGACGCTGAATCGCACCGCCAAGCGATGTCCGTTCATGCAGCTGCGACATACGTGCATTCGAGGCAAAGAGAATCAGCGGCGCTTCCTGCTCGATGCTGCGTGTGAGCAGCCGTACAACCGCAGGTACTGCATCCACAGCATCCCCCGTCAACATACGGCATTTCCCAACAACGATGTGGATTTCCCCGCCGACCGCCTCAGCCTCCTGCACACACCGTTGTGCATAGGTATCCGTATCGTTCGCCGTATGTATTTCATCACTCTCCCGCAAGAGGATGACCTTATGCCCGAGCAGACGCAGTGCCATCGCGAGCACGGGCATATTGTCATCATCCGCCCCTGCAGTCAGCAAAAAGCTGTAGGATTCTCCGTCCGTCAGCATCCGCACCAAAAATCCGTGATTCCCACTATATCCGGGATGCTCGCATGGCTGTCCCGCATCCCAAAGCACGTAGCGTTCCACCTCCGTCCCATGCCCGGACAGGCAGCACCACGCCGTCATCAGCACGAGGGAAATAACGGTGTTGCGCGTCACATAATACTGCACGGCGAGCTCATACAGGCCGTTCAGATCCATTGTCCCCGCACGCAGTTCCGCCTTCATCTCGGCCAGAGCAGTCAATTCACACTGCGGGAATGCTCCCGTCGCATAAAAAGCTGTCAAGAAGTCCAGCTGACGCCGCTCGGGAGTTCCCTCGGAATAGGTCTGCGCTTTCAGTGCCAGGAGATCGTCGAGCCCCTCCTGTGGGCAGAACTCCTGCACGGCGTAGTCAATCACCCTGCGGCAGTCCTCCGGAGCTGCGCCCTTTGCCAGCATAAGAGCCACCTCCGCCGCAATGTAGGACAGCCGTTTCGGATAGACCGAGCGCAGTTTTGCAAGTCCGTCCTCCGCACGACGCAGATCCTCCGCCGTGCCGCCGGCAATCCGTGCACGTATCTCTTGAAGTGAGGAACGATAGTCCGCTTCCGTCATAATTTCTCCGCCTTACTTCCCTGATTGCTGTAAGTTTCCGTCGCCCTGTTCCGAACAAAAGATCCCGAGAAAGAACATATGAATGGAAAGACGGGCAAGCTGATCCGACACTGCCTTTTCATCCCCGCGCAGAAGTGGCTTCATCCGCTCTGCAATGGCGGCATCTTCCCGAAATGATATTGTGTGTATTTTATATCGGTTCATACGCGGATGCTCATGGATCGCCTGCAAAAGCTGCAGATCGGAAATACTGACATAGGGCTTCACCTCTCCCGCTCCGCTGTACACATCCCGCATCCCCGTGCGCATGACAACATCCAGATCATAAGCGCAGGATGGATTGCGGACGGGGAGGAGCAAAACGCCGTTCGGTGCAAGGAGCTCATAGAGCCGTTCCAGATCGGCGACCACGTTTCCGAGCGGCAGTTCATCCAGATAACACCCCGCCGAGATCACATCGTACCGCCCCTGTGCAGGAATATCCCCGATATGCTGCACGGCAACGGTTTCATCGAACAGATAGTCCGTATCCCTAAGGTAGCGTTCATCAAAGACTGCCGCAGTCATATGCGGCGTATGCCCGCTGCGCCGATAGGTATTAAAGAGGCAGCAGGCGAGGTCTCCAAAGCGAGGCTCCAATACAAGCACGCGTTCATTCGCAGAAATTGCGTGCCACCGTTCGACGATCTCCGTGCCGCAAAATCCTCCGCGCGAATTCCACGCATCCACACCCCATTTCTCATAGTAGACCCGCCGCATTTCAACAAGAGCGTTCCCCGCTTCGTTTTTACGCCCTTCTCCGAGTGTCACCCCGCCGAAATGATGCATAAAGGTATCCTTCAGGAGCACCTGCCGCCAGCCACTGCGCCGCAGCGTGGTGGACAGATCGTCGTCCACGAACTCCGCACGCGTAAAGACGGGATCGGCAGCCGCCATGTTCTGCAGTTCCGTCCGAACGATAGCGAGAAAGGGCATGAGCTGACTGCGCTCCTCCCAAAATGCGGGATTCAGATGATTGTACTCCGCCGCAAACGCCTGCATCGCCGCCATCCCCTCAAACGCATTGGGATAGGGAACGGGAATCCCCTGATAGTTCGATATACTGTCCTCATTACAGGTAGGAACCGCTATGGCAATACGGTCATCGGACTCCATACACGCGAGCAGATGATCGAGCCAATGCGGCGTTGCAACCACGTCATTGGAAAAGCCGACGTAATATTTCCCTTCCAACAGGTGAATATAGGAAAACGTTCCGAGGATATTATGCCTCAGATTTATGATCTTGGTATACGGCAGGCTCTCAAAATATTCCCGCGTACCATCCTCCGAGCCGTTGTTGATAAGAATCAGCTCGATGTTCCCCTTGGAGAAATCCGTATATTGCAGGATGCTTTCTGCCGCGCGTTTTGTATAGTCCAGCTTATTGTAGGCGAGCAACTGAATGGACACGTCATATTTGTACTCCTTCGGCGCAGCCTGATGCAGTGCACGGGTGCGCTCCATCACATCCTGTCGATAGGAACGCCGCCCCTCCGGTGTCGCAAGCACCTCTGTATCAAGCATCCAAAGACGCTGCATCTCCATAACAAAGGGACGAATCTCCGAAGAAACAATCCGACGGCAGAGTGCAGGATGCGCGAGGAGATCGTCAACGGATGCCTGCACATTTTTAGCATACAGATAAATCTGCCGCCGTCCCCCCTGCGTGTTGATGAACTCTCGTTCGATAAGCACGGCAATTTCTCTGAGATTCCCAAGAACCTCCGCCACCATCGGATCTCCCGCGCCGCGCTCTGCCGCCGCCACGAGATAGTCTGCCGCCTCAACCGAAAGATCGAGAACGTCCCGCATCTGTTCCTGTGTCATCGCTTCTCCCCTCGTCCGTCAGCAGTTTACTGTGCATGCACAGCATCCCTCACCATCTGCGCCATATAGTCAATCTTCGCATCCGTCAGCCCGGGATAGACCCCGAGCCAGAACGTATCGTTCATAATACGATCCGTCTGTGTCAGTGCGCCCGCAATGCGGTAGCCCTCCCCCGATGCACGCATCGCATCAAAGCAGGGATGTTTCGTCAGATTCCCCGCAAAGAGCATCCGCGTCTGGATGCCGTGCTCCTCGATAAAGCGGACAATCTCTGCGCGGCGGACACCTTCGCGGCAGGTCAGCAGGAAGCCGAACCAGCTCGGCGCTGCGTGCTCCGTCGCCTCGGGCAGGACAAAGAACTCCTCCATATCCGCAAGTGCCGCCCGCAGCCGCGCAAAGTTGTGCCGCCGCCGCTCCACAAAGGACGGCAGCTTCTTGAGCTGCGCCACGCCGATTGCCGCCTGCAGATCCGTCGCCTTCAGATTGTAGCCGAAATGCGAATAGACGTATTTGTGATCGTAGCCGCGCGGCAGTTCCCCATCCTGTCGATCAAAGCGATGCCCGCAGAGATTGTCCTGTCCCGACGCACAGATGCAGTCCCGCCCCCAGTCGCGCAGGGAGCGCACGATGCGGTGCAGCAACGCATCATTCGTATAGACCGCGCCGCCCTCGCCCATCGTCATATGATGCGGCGGATAGAAGCTCGACGTGCCGATGTCGCCGACCGTACCCGTATAGCGCATCTTGCCATTCATCGTGTACTGCGAGCCGAGTGCGTCGCAGTTGTCCTCGACAAGCCAGAGATGATGACGGTCACAGAACGCCTTGACCGCCGCAAGATCGAACGGATTGCCGAGCGTATGTGCGAGCATCACCGCCTTTGTCCGCTCTGAACGTGCTCCCTCAAGGAGACGCACATCCACATTGTACGTCGGCAGCGTCACATCCACGAACACGGGTACCGCACCGTACTGGATGATTGGCGCGACCGTCGTCGGAAACCCCGCCGCAACGGTAATGACCTCATCGCCGCGCCGCACAGTCCGCTCCCCGAGGAGTGGGGATGTGAGCGCCATAAAGGCGAGAAGATTCGCCGACGAACCCGAGTTGACGAGGGAGCAGTGCTTTATCCCAAGATACGCCGCAAGTCCGCGCTCGAACTCCTCCGTATAATGCCCCGCCGTCAGCCAGAACTCAAGCGCACTCTCCACAAGGTTCTCCATCTCCTCGTGATCGTAGACGCGTGCCGCATACGGCAGACGATCCCCCGGCGCAAAGCCCTCTGTCGGTGCATGATATTTTTCGCAATATTCCCGCACCAAGGCAAGAATCGCTCCGCGCATCTCCTGCTCGCTCATTTTATCACTCCTTTGATGTCGGTTCTCCCTTGTCTGACTGCTTTTCTCTAATCTGCTTGCTCATCTCGTCGACGATGCGTCTAATATTACAGATATAATCTCCCACGGCTTCTTTTGTTATCGTACAGCGCGTCGCATCTTCAGATTCTCGGTCTGATTGGTGTGCAATACGATTGCGATGATTGTATAAATTATCAATCCTTGCTTTCAACTCTTGCATGGGGTCTATTCCGTTTCCACGTGGATAAAGGGTCGCAGAAATGCTCCCGACACCAATGTCTATGAGATGACACACTTCCTTAAAGGATTCATATGACATATACGGCTTCCATGAATATGCCTCATTGATCCACTCCTTCAGCCAGTCGTCCTTATCTCTCTGTATCACAGCCTGCTCAAGAACGCGCATCGGAACAAGTAATTTCTTGTAGCTTTTTGTCTGTGGAAAACCATCTTCCTGATGGTACATTTCCACAATCCCGAATTTGATAATCTCATGGAGGTAGAAATCAAAGGCACTATCCAACGCCACAATCTGTGATCTTATTATCTCTTCCGCAACAACTGCATCCAGTTTGGTGATGGCATCTACACAATCGAGTTGTTTTTGAATCAACGCGATGCTTTCCCAAAAATGGCGGTCAATATCGTCAATATCAAAAACAACCACCTTCTTGCTCGGTTTGGTATTCACTTTTCGATCAGCTAAAGACAAGTCCCGCCTCATTGTCATTATGCAGTCACATCGCTCTCAATAAGATTTTCAATCATCTTCTCATTCATCATGGGGATTGCCCCATATTTTCCCTCGATGTAGCGTGCAGACAGATTCTCATTTTTCCGTACATTCCTTATCTCAACGAGGGAATAGAGATCCGTTGCACGATCCTCGTTCAGCTCCGTGAACCAAATCTGATCCCTTCGGAACACCTCCAAATCAAGCAAGTTCGTGTCGTGCGTTGTAAAAATAAGCTGAGAATATTTTTCTCCTTCTGCATTGGAAAAGAAACGTATCAGCTCTGATACAATGTTTTCATGCAGCCCCATTTCCAGTTCGTCACAGATCAATATCTTGCCGGAACTGATGCTGTCAATCAGCGGATACATGATCTGAAATAATTTTTTGATGCCTGTGGATTCCTCTGCCATCAGATCTGTCGCAAACTTTTCGTAGAGGAGACGCACCTCTACCGACTTAAATTTACTCGCCCGCCCCTCCGGCGATGAAAACAGTACATGAAGCTCCGGAGGAATATTCTGCTTCATATCCTCAAGAGAAATCTCCTCCATTTTTGTTTCGACCCCTGTGATCCCAACCCCCAAAGATTGTAAGATACGAACGAATTTTTCTTTGGTGGCAGGATTCTCATTCATCATCTCAATCGAACGTCTCATCCAGTTATTCATGCTCGAATCATCCGTGAGCGTCCTATATACGACAATATCCTGTCGAAAAAAGCGAAATGCGCTCACCACTTCTTCAACGGGCGAGAAGTTCGCGGCGCACGTCAGAAACAGGCGATTCTCTTTTAAGGCATCCATTGCAAGAGTAAATGAATTTTTATACGTTCTTCCGAACGTAAAGTTCATGCCCTCACGCTCAAAAATCCTTGATTGTTTCTGTTTGGGAAAATGATATAGATATTCCTCGCTTATCTCCCCCCTGAGAATCGAGAATCCATAGGCATAACGAACACCCGCAATCACAAATTGAACATCAAAACTGCTCGGCCTATCCTCCGGACTTAGTTTGTGCGGACGCAAAGGAATCGGCTCTCCCGGCTGATGATGAAGGCTGTTGACGATCATGCCCCGCACAAATGCCATAGCAGAAATAAAATTGCTTTTCCCCGAACCATTCGCCCCATAAATTGCCGCCATACGCAGGATATGCGCTCCGTTATATTCTTTTGTGCGCTCTAACATCGTCGCGTCACTCGAAGCCCACATCGAAAAATCTATTTTATCTTTGATCGACTTGTAGTTACTGCATGAAAACTGCAACAGCATAAATCATTCCTCCTCTCAACGAGAATAGAGTCTTTCATTCAATTTGTCAACCATATTTGCGTGAATCACGCATTTTCCCCCTATAATCTTCTATTTTGATACATTATTTTCACGCCATCTGCAAATTTCACACACGCCCGCCATCCCGTATGCGTCTGTATCTTCTCAACCGACGGGCGCATCGATGTCGGAGGACGCTCGGATGCGCCGTAGGAAATCTGCTGCATCGGCGCGAGTGCTGCCCGCATTTCCTCGGAAAAACTGCGCAGGGGGCGCACACCGCCGTGCGCGATGTTATAGACCTCTCCGTTTCTGCCGCGCAGGAGGAGCGCAGCCATCGCCGCCGCCGCATCCGATGCGTGAAGATAGTCCCAGAGCTGTGCGCCCTCGGTCATTTGCGGTGTCTCTCCTCTGCGCAGCGTACGCGCAAGATAGGAGAGCAGTGTCGTCTCCGGCTCATACGTCCCATACACGCTGAACACGCGCCCCCAGACCCAGTCCATGCCGAGCTGCGCCGTCTGCTGTCGTGTCATGTGGAGTGCGGCGACCTTTGCCGCGCCGTAGGGCGTTACGGGCTGCGGCGCACGCGTTTCCTCCATAAGCTCATTGGTCACGCCGTACTCCGCCTGTGAACCGATGCCGAGGAAACGGCGGCAGCCGATCTCCCCCAGTGCTCCGACCAAATCCAACGCCGAAGAAAGACTTGCACGCTGCGCCGTAAAATCCATGCGGCGCGCATCCCATGCCAGATGTACGGCGTAGTCACACGGTTCGGTAACATACTCCGGCAGATGAACAACCTCCTCCATCGCAAGCGGCACAATACGCAGATGTGGATGGGGGAGGAGGCGCACATTGCTCGACGAGTTCGGGCGCACCACCGCCTCAACAAAAAAATCATGCGAAAGAAGGTACTCCACGAGATTCCAACCCAGAAACCCTGCTGCACCTGTAACAAGAACACGCTCCATCATGCCCTCCGCACACCGTCGTGTTCGAGCACGGCGCGCACAACATCGGGATACTGCGCCGCGAGCAGACGCACGATCTCCGCCGAGTAGCTTCCCGCAATCACGAGCACCGCGCCAATCGCCCCCTCTGCGAGAACAGACGGAGAAACGATGGGGATATGGGTCGCAGGCGTAAGTTTGTTCTGCTTGAAATCCGCCGAGTCCAGCACCACCTCAACGCGCCCTGCCATATCGAGCAGCGAGAGATCGGCGAGCGCCTGATGCCCCGCCCCCCAGACCGCCGTACGAAGGCCGCGTCCCTCCATCTCCGACAGAAATTCATCGACGCTCCGGCGCACCTTTTCCTGCTGCGCGAGAAAACCGCTCACATCCATCCGCCGTCGCTTTCGCACCTCGGCAGAGAGCACATAGCCATACCAAATGGAGGCGCAGGACAGCACCTCAAACCCGCAGTGTTCGAGTGTGCGGCGCAGCGTATCCTCCGTGAAGTAGAGCAGATGATCCTGTATGAACTCCGAGTAAAGATGCTCGCGCAGGATCATATCGACATCCGGCACCTCCACAATGCCAACGGCACCCTCCGTCAGATTCTGCGCGATACGGCGCAGATAGGCGCACGGTTCGGGGTTGTGCTCAAGAAAGCTCAGAATGAAGAACGCATCGTAGGGCGCGCCCGGAATCTCCTCCGTCCCCTCCTCCAAATATTGGCGATGAACGCGCAGCCCCTCGGCACGCGCCCGACGCACAAGCTCCTCGGAGAATTCGATGCCCGCCACATCCGCCCCCGCCTCCTCCATCATGGAGAGGAACTCGCCGCCGCCGCAGCCGATCTCGACGATGCGTTTTCCGTGCAGAGCATACCGATCCATCCAGTCGCGGAACTGCTGCACGCGAAAAGCACGCATCTCAGGAGAGACACGCGTCGCACGAATCACCTCGCGGTAGTAGGGAACAGGCTCCCCATCCAGCTGAATCATGCCGCAGTACGGGCACATAAAAAGACGCAGATCTACGCCCCGCTCCGTATCCACCTCGGACGGGGCGGGGAAGAACTGCGCCGATTTCGGCATATTATGATATTCGAGCAGGGATGTCCCCGTAATCTCCTGCGCACAGACGCGGCAGTGCAACACAAATCCCTCCTATGACAAATCAAATCACAGCATAACAAACCGTCTCACAAAAGACCGGCGTATGGTGCCGGAGATACAGACGATACTCCGGCACAAGCGAGTGAATATAAAGCGGTATCTCATAGAGATCGGAGATCGAGTGATAGGTACAGATGGCGAGATCGGGACGGCGGCGGCAGATCAGCTCCGCAGCGCCCTTCAGCGCCCCCATCTCCGCGCCCTCGATGTCCATCTTGATAAAACTGACCGCCTCGTCCCGCAGGTGGTCGGACATACGGACGACCTTCCCGGGGACACCGACGGATGAAACAGACGAAGCAGAAATGACATCATCATAGCAGATCTGTTCATTCCGCTCCCCTACGCCGCAGTTGTACGCGACGAGTTTATCTGTCCCCCCCCCACGTACATTCCGCATATTTTCTTGTAACACATCATAGTTGCGCCGACTGAGTTCGTAGGCGATGTACTTGCGAAACGGGTATCCGCGCCGCAGAAAATCCTGCATCGTGTCCCCCGTATATGCGCCGCAGTCCACGAGCACGGAGTTCTCCGTAAAGTGGATGAGATCGTCTTGAAAGTACTGATCGCCCCGACAAACACGGTCATAATAGTTCTGTCTGCCAAATCCCGGTACAAAGTGAAAGAATCCCTCCAGCTTTGCCAGCAGCACATCGCAGGAGTGCTCATCCGCCAACAGCTCAAAGCAGCGTTCCACACGCACAGCCACATCTGCGGGATCTGCACGGAGAAGATCCGCAAACAGCCCGTTCAGGTAAAAATCCTGCATCTCCAGTGTACGGCGCACCCCCATCGCGGCAAGCTGTTTGGCGACCGCGCCGGAATGCATCCCCACACCGATCAGCACAAGCGGATCCCGCACCGTTTCCAGCTGCGCCGGCGAAATACAGGGAACTCCGTCCATCTCCCGCCCATAGCGATCCGGATCATTGTCAACAAAGGCACGCAGACGTCCCCCCATGCCGCGCAGCTCATGCACCGCACGCTGTCCGAGCTGACCGGTCCCCCAGATATAAATATCCTGTTCCTCGCGCAGAAACTTTCTCACCTGTTCCCGCCACGATATACGTTCGGCAAGGGTGGATGCCAGCCGCTCACGAACAAGTCGTCCCGCCTTCTCTTTCTGATTTTCCATAGTTTCCTTTACTTGCGTGCATTCCACACATCCGCCGCCACAAAAATCGTGTTGTATGCGATGGTTGTATACACGATATAGCCATGATCGTCCATAAAACGGATCATATTCTCACGCGACGTGTCCAGATGATCCATCTCGACCATGACGACCTTTGGATGAAACCGTGCATAATCAAACGCACGCATGATCTTCTCATCCTCGCCCTCAGCATCGACGAGCAGGAGATCCGGCACACTGCCCATCTGCTCCATGACCTCGTTGATGCCAAGTACATCGACGGGAATCGCGCGCACCTCGTTGCGGGTGATGCCGTCCCACGCCTTGTGGTGTTCGTAGGAAAGACTGCTGACGAGAGAGCTTTTGCTGGCATAGAACGTCCTCTGAGCAGGTTCGTCTGTCCCCCCCCCGGAGACAGCCGCATGAAGGAAACGATCTGCGGGACGCACCATACGGATCAGTGCGCCGACCGTCGGCAGCGGATCGACGAGAAGTCCACGCGCGCCGAGGCGGTAGAGGTTATAGGTGTTGTTGAACCGTACGGGATCGTTCGTGCCGATCTCAAGATAGGAGAGTCCATTGAGGGGGAGACCAAGCTCGCTCACGAGGAGCATCAGCACGGCATCCTCGGCATTCTCTCCATAGAAGGTGCGCAGCGGCATCTCCCGCTGTGCAAGTTCATAGTAGAGCACGCGAATCTTCTCCATTGGCACGCCGAACTCCTCGATGAGGTCAGCGACAATACTCACAGGGTCAGCAGTAACGAGCACGAGATCGAACGCGGCGAGGTGTTCCTTCAGCTCCTCCTTGCGTACCGCTCCTTCTGCCGGCATACGCTCGACAACCTGATCACAGTACCCCGTCACGTTAAAGTTCTCGGCGACCCAGTCCTTGTGTTCTTGGTATTCCTTACCGAGCCCGTAGACCAATGTTCTCTCGTTCATGTGTTTCTTTTCTCCCCGTTCGGACGGCGCAGCTGCGTAACGGGCACGTCGTCAATATCATCCCGTGTATAGTGGGCACTCTTGTAGACCGAGCAGCCGCGACAGCTGATGTTCTCACGGTTGCGCTTTTCGAGCTGCATGACTTGGAAATCGTAGAGTTTCCACCCGTTCCAGATCTCCGCGAGCGTTTCCTCCTGCACATTGCCGAGGTTCGTCCCGCCATACCAGTCGTTGCAGCAGGGTGATACCGCCCCGTCCGAGCGCACGGCAAGCGTCGTAAACGGCATGGGACACGCAGCGCGTCCCGTCATCTGCCGCTTGACCTTCGCCATCGCATCGCCATAAAGGCGGTCAATGAACTGCTCTCCGTCGATCTCGACCCAGCTGTGCGGCTCGTCGATATAGATCTCATCCGCCACGTCGGCATAGGCATCGCGAAAGATTTGATTTTCCGCTTCGTCAAAGGTGTTCAGCATCTTGCACGCAATAAACGGACGCTCGCTGCCCATCTCCCGCTTGATACGTTGGAGCATGGCGAGATTGTCATGGATACGCTGCATCGGCACATGGGAGTCCGTTATCTCAAGATGTTTCTGCGGAATTGCCGAGTAGATGGATACGCGCAGATAATCAAGACCTCCACGCACGAGACCACGACAGATTTCCTCAGTCAAAAGAGAGGCATTGCTCGTCGTCTCGATCCGATCGGCGATGTCTGCCTCATGTGCCAGACGAAGCATCTCAGTAAAGTGCGGATTCGTGAACGGCTCACCGTAGATACAGAGCTTCAGCACCTTGAACCGCTCGCCCGCCCATGCCTGCGCCTGTGCGATTACACGTCGAAAAAGCCCCATATCCATCGTGTGCCGCTTGTCCTTGAATTTCTCCTGTGCCGCACTCTGAAAGCACATACGGCAGCGGAAGTTGCACGAACTGCTCGGCTCGATCAGGAGGGTATAGGGCTTTTCGAGCGGGATCACGTCGGCAAGGTTATGCCTCTTTGTATTCTTCAGTTCGGTGTAACGAACAATCTCCATCACTCATCATCCTTGACGAAATCCTCTTCCGTAAACGCATCTTTATAGCTGATTGGCAACGGCTTCCCGTAGAACTTCGACATATGGTTCTTGATAAAGTTCCGATCGACCCCCGAGAGACAGATCGGGCTGTCCTTGCGGAAATGGCGGATCGAAAGCCCGCGCTCCATGATCTCGGCAAGGCTGTCGTCAAAGACGTTGCCGATTGCAATGTGGATGAATACGCAGGGCATAACATCCCCATAACGTGTCACCTCAAGGATCTTCTTGACCGCACCGCACGAGCCCTGCTTTTCGTGATAGGTCGGAAAGGTATCGAGGTGCAGGAGCGGATATTTTTCATGCAACTCCCGCAGATGCTTAAGGTCGGCACCGTCCACAAGGATGTCATGCTGTCCCTCCCAACGTCCGACCGCCTTGCCCAGCATGACATCCACCTGATAGCCGTGCTCCTGACAGTATGCCGTCATGCGCTCCGTCGCCTCCGTACGGCAGTTCTGATGGGTGATAACCGTCTGTGCTATGACCTGAAGCCCTGCATTCTTCGCGTTTTCAAGTGCCTGCAGCGCCGATGTGGTCTGCCCCTCATCGTGGAAGATGGGACCATCTTCATCGACGCAGTCGAGGCTGACCTTGACCTTGTCAATTCCGATCTCCTTCAGCCACCTTGCCTTTTTCGCCGTGAGCAGGGTGCCGTTCGTGCTGATAAACAGATGAAAGCGATCCGGTCCGATGGCGCGTATGACATCCTCCAAGTCGGGGAAGGTCAGCGGCTCGCCGCCGGAGATGCCGAGCTGGGCAAGCCCCAGTGCATCCGCCTGATCGGCAACCCGCCCGATGACCTCGGGCGTGAGGGTGCGGCGCTTCTCTGCGAAACAGAGGTTGCTGCAATGCGGACAGTGCATATTGCAACGATAATCATACGTAAACTCTATGATAGGGGTGTACTGCCCGCGCGCGTGCAGTTCCTCGTATTTTTCAAACTTCGCAACGACTTTCGGCTTGATTTTACGCAGTGCCTCGCGGCGGTCGTGCTCCACCTTCTTCTGGTAATCGGACTTTTCCAAAATATGTTCTCCTATTATGGTATGGCATAGCATACCGCCGTCATCTCATCGGCATCATCGTGCCGAAAATACGTTCCTGCACAGCGGGACGCATTTGTGGAGTTTTTCAAGCGGTACGTTTCACTCTCTTGCAATCATATTCTCTGCGACTTCCTCGGCGGGCAGGAACGGCCACATATCCTCAAGCGGCTTCGACATCATCGAGCCGTTCGGGAGCTGAACCGCCTTTGTCCGCGGGCTCGCTGTTGCAAACGGCGAGACGCGCACAAGGCAGAGCACGGGGCCTTCTGCGGCAAGCGCCTCCGCCATCACGGTTCGCAGGTCGCTCGCGTGCTCCATCGGAAAGACGCGGAAGCCATAGGCAGCCGCGAGTGCGCCGATGTCGGGGATCGCAAGCCCGCTTTTTGCATCTGCAGCGACGTAACGCCCCTCAAAAAAGTTCCGCTGCGTTCCCATGATGCTGGCATAGCCGCCGTTCATCCAGAGGAACATCTTGATCGGCAGTCTGCGTTGTGCGATGGTCGCCAGCTCCTGTATGTTGAGCTGGAATGCACCGTCCCCATCGATGAGGATGGTACGGCGTTTTCCATTTGCGAAACAGGCACCGAGAGCATAGGGTACACCGAACCCCATGGAGCCAAGTCCTGCGGCGTTTTTCACCTTCTGCCCATGTTTGACACGCAGTGCCTGATAGGTGATCTCGCCCGCCGCACCCGAGCTCTCGGGAACGATCACATCGTCTGCCGTCAGTTGACGTGAGAGTTCGTCAATAAAGACATGGGCATCGACGTAATCCTTCTCCGCACGCATCTCCATCGTAATTGCAGGGTACTTTTCCTTCATGCGTGCACAGTATGTCTGCCATATGGGAAGATCTGCCGCCATCTCATAATCCTGTTCCGCAAGGAGCGGCAAAACGGCGGCAAGATCGCCGTCCACGCGCACGGCGATGTCCATGTCAAGTTTATCCGTCTCAGCGGGATCAATGTCGATCACAATCTTCTTCGCGTGCGGCGCAAAGTTCTTGTGATTCCACGCCGTGAGGCTGCTGTCGAGACGGCTGCCGAGTACGAGCAGGAGATCGGCATTCTGCAACACAAAGTTCGCGTAGCGATGTCCCATACCGCCGGGACATCCAAAGAAGTGTGGGTCGTCAAAATCCAAGAGATCGATGGTTTTCCACGTCAGAAGGGTTGGGATGCCCGTTTTCGCACGCAGTTTTTGCAGAGCATCTTCCGCGCCCGCTGCCTTGACCCCGTTTCCGACGAGGAGGACGGGACGCTTTGCCGCCGAAATGAGTTCTCTGATCTGCGCAATGGCAGAGGCAGGAATCTCGGTCGTCTCTGCCTCCGGTACATAACCACGCAATTCGCTCGGCTCGATCTCCGCCGCCTGTACGTCGAGCGGGATGTCGATCCACACGGGTCCGCGCCGTCCGTGCATTGCAAGGTAATACGCCTGTTCGAGCACAGCGCGGATCTCCGTCGGCTCCATCACGGTGACGGCGTACTTTGTAAGCGGTCGCACAACGGGAACAATGTCCACTTCCTGCGATCCCATCTGCCGCACGCCGCTCGTCCCAATGCGATCGCTGCGCTTTACCTGTCCGGAGAGAAATATCACAGGGGTCGAGTCGATCCATGCCGCCGCGAGCCCCGTCACGGCGTTCGTGCCGCCGGGGCCTGTCGTAACGAGGACTGCGCCGATTTCATTGGTGTTCTGTGCGTAGCTCTCCGCCGCAATCGCAGCCGCCTGCTCATGCAGACAGGCAATGTATTCCGGACGCTCACTCCGCCCGAGCGAATCGACGAGGTGCATACAGCCGCCGCCGGGCAGCATGAACACATACTTGATCCCCTTTTGTTCCAAAAATTCCATGACATAGTCGGATAGTTTCATGGTCATCTTCTCTCCAATAGTGTTTCAACGAGTTCAAGCAATGCGCCCGTTCCACCGCAGCACTCCGTCACGATGTCTGCCGCCCTACGTGCGGCGAGCACGCCGTCCTGTACCGTCGCACCGATGCCGGCGCACTCGATTGCCGGCACATCGCGCGCCGCGTCGCCGATGTAGCAGATCTCGTCCACCGTCAGCCCGAGCTGAACGCACAGTTGCTCAAGGGCGGCCTTCTTGTCCTTTGCCCCAAAGACGGCGATGTCCACACCAAAACGGCTTGCCATAAAGTGTGCGATCGGCGTATCCTCTCCGGTCACAAAGGCGAACTCAATGCCGCCCCTGCGGCCAATGCCGATGGCGTCCAGATCGCGAAAACAGATGGTTTTACTCTCTCTGCCCTTCTCATCAATACGGACGGTACCGTCGGTCAGAACACCGTCCATATCTGCAAAGATGTATTTAATTCTTTTCACACTCACCCTCTGAGCTTCTTTCGTACTGCCATCTCCGCCGGGCTCAGTGTTTTCTTCCCTGTCCCGAGCGCCGACTCCATTTGGCGAATGTCACGCACAAGAGCCTTGAGCGGCTCCGGCTCGATGGAGGCTTTCTGATCCGAGCCGTACATATTCACATCCAGCGTGATGTGACGCTCAATGGAGGTCGCGCCAAGAGCGACTGCGCCGAGCGTCGCCACATAGCCCGTTTCGTGACTGCTGAACCCCGTCGGAACATTGTAGCGATTGCGAATCTCCGGGATAAGCAGGAGGTTCGCATCCTCGACCGCCATCGGATAGGTGCTGTTGCAGTGCAGCAGCTCGAACGGGCAGCCATGACGGCGGAATACGGCGACGGCGGCATCGACCTCGTCCCACGTGCTCATGCCGGTTGAGATGAAGGTATAGCGCCCCTCACTCGCCATTTCCTCAAGGAGCTCCATGTCGCCGAGCATCGCAGAGGCGACCTTGTTGTATTTCAGCTCGAACCGGCGCAAAAAAATCTGAGAATCCACATCCCAGACCGACGCAAACCATTCGATATTCTTTTCCTTGCAATAGCGGTCAATCTCCTGATAGTCCGCAAGGTCAAACTCAAGCCCTTCCTTCTGCTCGCGCTGCGTCGTCCCCCACGGGCTCTCGCGCGGACTTGCCAGATACTCCGCCGTATAGACCTTGTCCACCGTACGCTTTTGGAACTTCACCGCATCGCATCCGGCATCTGCGGCGACATCAATCAGTTCCTTGCAGATCTTCATATCGCCATTGTGATTGATGCCGATTTCGGCGATGAAAAAGACCTTTTTGTTTGCGTTCTCCATTGCGCTTAAAACCTCCCTGATACGTTCTCCTGCACGCAGTTCCATGACTGCGTTCCCTTATTATAAATATCGCACGTTTTTTCCCGCACTTAAGGGGGCGCATCCGCTGTACGCCCCTAGCATCTTCCCCCCAAAAAATCCGTGATCTGCTCCGCGCTCACCATGCGCATATCCGCGCCCTCGTCCCACGCCTTTGCCCACGCCACGGTTTTCTCGACCGCTTCAGTGATGTGCCAGCGCGGTCTCCACCCGAGTTCACTCTTTATTTTCGAGCAGTCGAGTTTCAGAAAATGCGCCTCGTGCGGGCCGCCGTCCGCGTGCGCCCGCCAGCGCACGCCATCGCCCCACGCACGGCAGAAGATGTCTGCAAGCTCCCCTGTCGTCACGCAGTCCGCATCGTCGGGACCGACGTTCCACGCACCGACAAGGGATGCGTCCGCTGTCTGCCGCGCTGCAACCGTGAGATAGACGGAGAGCGGTTCGAGGACGTGCTGATAGGGGCGCGTCGCGTGCGGATTGCGGATGTCGATGGTCTGCCCGCGCACGGCGGCACGAATGCAGTCGGGGATGATGCGGTCGGGAGCGAAGTCGCCGCCGCCGATCACGTTGCCCGCACGCGCCGTCGAGACGCGCACATCCTGCGCCGCAAGAAAGCTCTGCCGATAGCTGTAGACGGCAAGCTCCGCGCAGCTCTTGCTCGCGGAATACGGGTCATACCCCATCAGCGGCTCGTTCTCGCGGTAGCCCCATGCCCATTCCTTGTTTTCGTAGACCTTGTCCGTCGTCACAATGAGCGCGGAACACACCGTATCCGACGTACGGACACATTCGAGCAGGTTCACCGTTCCCATCACATTCACAGCAAAGGTGTCCACGGGCTGACGATAGCTCTCGCGCACGATGGGCTGTGCCGCGAGGTGGAACACCACCGCAGGACGCGCCTCATGAAATGCGCGGGAGAGCGCAGCGAGGTCGCGCACATCACCGCGCACATCCCGCATTTCTTTCAATATGCCGAGGCGGCGCAGCGCCTCACGCCCGCCGTCGGTCGGCGCGTCCAGCGCATAGCCCGTGACCTCCGCGCCCGCCCGCAGGAGCAGAAGGGAGAGCCACATCCCCTTAAAGCCCGTATGCCCCGTGAGGAATACGCGCTTCCCTTTGTAAAAACTCAGATCCATGGTACGCTCCGTTCCCCCCTCTAGTGAATCGCTTTTTTCTTGAACCGTCCGCCCACGATGTCGTGCACGGCATTGATGGTGACGAAGGCGCGTTCGTCCTTGTCGAGCACGATCTCCTTGAGCTTGTCGAGCTCCAACCGTGTGACGACGCAGTAGAGGACTTCCTTTGCCTCTCCCGTGTAGCCGCCCGCACCATGCAGGATGGTCACGCCGCGCCCGAGGCGTTCGTTGAGCGCAATGGTCATCTCCTCATGCTCGCTCGTGACAATCATGACGGCATACGATTCGTCGAGACCCTTGAGCACCACGTCGATCATCTTGGCGATGACGAAATAGGCAAAGAGCGAGTACATCGCCTTGTCCCAGCCGTAGAGCAGTCCCGCCGACGAGAGGATAAAGAGGTTGATGAACATGACGACCTCGCCGACGGAGAACTGCGTCCGTGCGTCCATGATGATCGCGACGATCTCCGTGCCATCGAAGCAGCCGCCCGTGCGCATGACGATGCCGACCCCGAGCCCCGTCACCACACCGCCGAAGATCGCAGCAAGGAAGGGATCGTTCGTCACCTGCGGCACACCGTGGAGTGCGCCCGACCAGACGGAGAGCATGATGATCGCGAACACGGCCGAAAGCGCAAAGCTCCTGCCGATCTGCTTGTACCCGAGATAGACGAACGGGATGTTGTAGAGCACGAGAAATACACCGAGCCCCATCCCCGTAATCGTCTGTGACATGATCGACAGGCCGACCACACCGCCGTCAATGACATGGTTCGGGATGAGAAACAGCTCCAGTCCAACGGCGGTGATGAGTGCGCCGAGGATGAGGAAGGCGATCTTTTTGACATAGAAAAGCACCCCCTTGGGCGGCTTCCCCTGCTTCGGCGCGGTCGGTGTCTGCGCTGTGTTTTGCTGTGCGTCCATTGTTTCCGGTTCCATTGCTGCGGTCATAATACTCCCCTGTTCCATTCCGTTTTTCACTCTTATTATAAAGGAAAGAAAAACCGCTGACAACCCCGCCGCCCGAGAATGGTTTTCTTGACTTTAGGAGGTCTACGCTATATGATTGTTTTAATGGGAATATTTTTATTTGAATCATAGTTAGGGAGGGATAGGTATGATCTACACCGTCACCTTCAACCCGTCGATCGACTACATCGTGCGGTTGGAGCAGTTCACTGCAGGCGAGATCAACCGCGTGAACTACGAGCAGATCCTGCCGGGGGGCAAGGGCATCAACGTCTCCATCGTGCTGAAAAATCTCGGGCACGAATCGACCGCACTCGGTTTCCTCGCAGGATTCACGGGCACTGCGATGCAGCAGATGCTGCACTCCTTCGGCGTTACGGATGATTTCGTGCGCCTCGATGAAGGCTTCTCGCGCATCAATGTCAAGGTCAAGGCGGAGAGCGAGACCGAGATCAACGGGCAGGGTCCCGTCATCACGGAGGAGGCGCAGCGTGCGCTCTTTGCAAAGCTCGACCGCCTCACGGAGGGCGATACGCTGGTGCTTGCCGGCTCGATTCCGAACACACTGCCCGACGACATCTACGAGCGCATCATGGCGCATCTCGCGGGGCGCGGCATCCGCATCGTCGTGGACGCGACGAAGAACCTGCTGCGGCGCGTGCTGAAGTACCGCCCGTTCCTCATCAAGCCGAACAATCACGAGCTTGGCGAGATGTTCGGTGTCGAACTCAAAACGGACGACGACATCATCTTCCACGCCAAAAAATTGCAGGAGGAGGGCGCGACGAACGTCCTCATCTCCATGGCGGGCGACGGCGCGATCCTCCTCACTGCGGAGGGTGTGTTCTACCGCTCCGCCGCACCGAAGGGAACGCTCGTCAACTCCGTGGGCGCGGGCGACTCGATGGTCGCAGGCTTCCTCGCAGGGTTCATGGAGTCGGACGGCAGCTATGAACGCGCCTTCTACATGGGCGTTGCGACCGGCTCCGCCTCCGCATTCTCTCCGAACCTCGCCACACGCGAGGAGGCGCTTGCGCTGCTGAAAACTATCGTCTAGTGAAAAAGGAGGGGTTTTCCCTTGCATATCAACGATCTTCTAAAACCGGAGAGCATCGCCCTCGGCGTTTCTGCCCCCGCCTCGAAGGAGGCTGCGATCCGCCTCCTCGCCGATTCCATGGAGAAGGGCGGCAACCTCAGCGACAAAGAACAGTACGTGAGGGACGTGCTCGCCCGCGAGGAGAGCGGCACCACGGGGCTCGGCGACGGCATCGCAACGCCGCACGCCAAGAGCGACGGCGTGAAGGCGGCGGGGCTTGCCGCAATGACCGTCCCCGCCGGCATGGACTTTGCCGCCATGGACGGCAACCCGAGCCGCCTCTTCTTCATGATCGCCGCACCGAACGGCGCGAACGACGAACACCTCGCCATCCTCTCGAAGCTCGCGACCATGATTATGGATCCGGACTTCAAGGAGGCACTCATCGCCGCCAAGACCGTCGAGGAGTTCCGTCAGCTCATCGACGATAAGGAAAACGACCGCTTTGTTGCGCCGCGCACGGAAACGGCGGCGGAAGAAGCAAAGCCCACCGCCGACCACATCCAGATCCTCGCCGTCACCGCCTGCCCCACCGGCATCGCACACACCTTTATGGCGGCGGAGAGCATCGAGCAGCACGCGAAGAAGCGCGGCCTCACCGTCAAGGTCGAGACGAACGGCTCGGCGGGCATCAAGAACGCCCTCACCCCCGAGGAGATTGCCGCCGCCGACGGCATTATCGTCGCAGCGGACAAGAACGTCGCCATGTCCCGCTTTGACGGACATCGCGTCGTCATAACGAAGGTCGCGGACGGCATCAACAAGGCGGACGAGCTCATCGACCGCGCCCTCTCGGGCAGTGCGCCCGTCTACCGCGCGAGCGGCGCGGACGAGGTGGAGAGCGCGGACGGCGGCACGGACGAAAGCCTTGCCCGCCAGATCTACAAGCACCTCATGAACGGCGTTTCACATATGCTGCCGTTCGTCGTCGGCGGCGGTATCCTCATCGCCCTTGCATTTCTCTTTGACGACTACGCCATCGACCCGTCGAAATTCGGCTCGAACACCCCGCTTGCCAAATTCTTCATGCAGGTTGGCGGTGCCTCGTTCGGCTTCATGCTCCCCGTCCTCGCGGGCTTCATCGGTATGTCCATCGCCGACCGCCCGGGTCTTGCCGTCGGCTTCGTCGGCGGTTCGCTCGCGGGCGCAACGGGCACGGGCTTTCTCGGCGCACTCCTCGCGGGCTTCGTCGGCGGCTACGCCGTCAACTTTCTCAAGAAGGTATTCGCGGGACTGCCCGCCTCCCTCGACGGCATCAAGCCCATCCTGCTCTACCCGTTCTTCGGCATCCTCATCATGGGGCTCATCTCGCTCTACATCATCGCCCCGCCTGTCTCTGCCATCAACAACTGGATGATCGCGACGCTCGGCGGCATGGATCCCTCGGCACGCATCTTCATGGGTCTCATCGTCGGCGGCATGATGGCGGTCGATATGGGTGGTCCGATCAACAAGGCGGCGTACGTCACGGGTACGGGACTGCTCGCCTCGGGTGAGTATCATGTCATGGCGGCAGTCATGGCGGGCGGCATGGTTCCACCTCTTGCGATTGCGCTTGCGACCACCTTCTTTAAGAACCGCTTCACCGAGAGCCAGCGCAAGGCGGGCATCACGAACTATGTCATGGGACTCTCCTTCATCACCGAGGGCGCGATCCCGTTCGCGGCATCCGATCCCGTGCGCGTCATCCCCTCGATGGTCGCAGGTTCTGCACTCGCGGGCGCACTCACCATGTTCTTTGACTGCACCCTGCGCGCACCGCACGGCGGCATCTTCGTCGTCCCGACCATCGGCAACCCGCTCATGTACCTCGTGAGCATCCTCATCGGCGCCATCGTCGGCGCGATCATTCTTTCGCTGCTGAAGAAACCAATCAAGGAGTAAAGGAATCACAGCATAGCAAAATCCCGTCCTGCCAATCACGGCAAGACGGGATTTTTTTAGTCGTGTTTTGACGAAATGCTCTGAGATATGCCGATTATACCTTGAACCTGCCGACGAGCGTGTCAAGTTCACCTGCAAGTCCCTTGAGCTGCTCGGCGGTCGCAGCGAATGCCTCAAGGGAGGCGGTTTCCTCCTCGATGGCGGCGGCGGATTCCTCGGTCAGTCCCGCGATCTCCCGCGATGTCCTTGCGACGCTCTCCGCAGCAGCAGCCGCAGCCTGTGCACAGGCGCGCGCGGCTTCGAGCGAGGCAAAGAGGGTGCTGCGATTGACCTCATCTTCCTTCATGAGCTCCTGCATCTCGGCCAGATGTCCCGAGATGCCGTTCACGCTCGCCGCGATCATTTGGATGTTCTCGTCCTGATCACCGGTATGCGCCGCCACATTCGTAACGGCGACGGCATTGTACTCGACTGCCTTGCTGTTCTCGACGCTCGCCCGCCAGACCGTATCCGACAGCCCCGAGACCTCGGTGGAGCACGCCTTTGCACGCTGCATGATCTGACGCAGGTCACTGACGAAGCTGTTGAACGAGTGCACGATGCGCCCGATCTCGTCATAGCGGGCGGCGCGAAGCTGCTGCGTGAGGTCCGCCTCCTTGCCCGCGACCTCGCGGAACGATGCCGTAAGCATGGCAAGCGGTATGAGGATCTGCGTGATGATGAGATAGGTCGCAGCACCCACGATCAGAACGGAGAGTATGATCACGGCGATTTCGATCTTTTGCGAGGCGGCGATCTTTGCCTGACTGGCGGTATCGTATGCCGTAACGAGCTTGTCCACTTCGTCGACATACGACGCGACTTCGGCGGCAACCACGGCATTTGCCGCATATTTTTCCTCCGTCCCCACAGCCCCCGTGACGGCGAATACATCTGTACGATACTCCTCCCAGAAGGGCTGCAGCGTGCGAAGCTGTTCTTTAATCGTCTCGTCCGATGCCGGACGGAGGTTCAGCTCCGCATCCCCCCGGCGAAGTCCCGCAAGGATACGGTCATACGTTTCAATCTGCGCCACCATTGTCCTCCGGAGATCCGCCGCCGTGTCTGCATCCGCGGAGACGAGCCGTGCCGAGAGCCACGCGAGTTGATACGCACGCATCCGCAGCGAGCCGGATGCGTTGACGGCAGGAGCGTCGCCCTCCAATTTCTCAAATGTATAAAAATTCAGTGCAACAAGTCCGACAATAAAGGCAAAAAGCACGAGGAGGATTGCCCGCAATTTGTTTCGAATCATCATCTGTTTTCTCCTAGCAGTTTCCATTTTTTCAATTATAACATAAAAACTCATTTGAAAAATGAAAATGAGAAAAAAACAATAAATGAACAGAGAAAACGACCATCGACAACTGTGCCGATGGTCGTTCTGTCAAAGTTTCACAAGTTCGCGCAGACGCGCAAGGTCGATGTAGGGCTCTATCTCGGGATGACGCTGCAAATATCCTTGATGTTCGTCGGATGCCGCCTGAAAGGAGGTCAGCCGCTCCATGGTCGCGTGCAGGATACGCCGCGCCGCCGCGCTGCTGTTCGGATCGTTGAGCGTCAGGTGCTCGCCTGTGGCGGGACACCGCCCCTTACCCGCGAGGAAGGTGAGGTAGAGTGCGATCTGCGGCTCGTCCTCCGCGCTCTCGTAGAAGATGCCGGCGCGGTACATACTGCCGCGCACATAGCCCTGACCGTCGATGCTGTACGGCGTGACGACGGCGAAGTGCAGGTCGAGGAGCTGCGAGATGTCGATCTTCTTCGGATCGTAGCAGATCTCAACGCCCATGCGCCCGCCCGCCGCACCTGTCGCCACGTCCTCATGCGCGGCGTTCGCTACGGCGTTGATGTAGCCCGTGCGGACGCTTGCGATGCCGCGCCGTCCGCGAAAGACCTCCTCCAGCTCGTACATATCCGCGCCCGAGAGGCAGATGCGTTTAGTCATGGCGCACCTCAATTCGTAAAGAGATCAACCTGCCGCCCCGCCGCGCGGCGCACGTCGAACACGCCGAGGAGTTCGGCGACCGCCTGTGTCGGCGAGATGCCGCCTGTGAGGATTGCATTCTTCACCTCGGGCATCCGTCCGCGCACGACGGCATCGTCGAAGAACAGGTTGTGCAGGTGCTCGTCGATCATGCTGTTCATCCAGTCGAGCAGCTGACTGTCACGCCGCTTCTTCCACACGCCGCTCTCCGTTGTCACATCGCGGAAGATGCGAATGACCTCCCAGAGTTCGGCAAGCCCCGTCTTCTCGACGGCGGAGGCGAGGTAGGCGTGCGTCTCCCAGCCCGGCGTCGCGGGACGGATGAACTCGATCATGCGCTCGTACTGCCCGCGCGCAACCTTTGCCTTGAGCAGGTTGTCGCCGTCCGCCTTGTTAATGACGATCGCATCGGCAAGCTCCATGATGCCCTTCTTGATGCCCTGCAGTTCATCGCCCGCACCCGTTAGCACGACGAGCAGGAAGAAGTCAACCATCGAGCGCACGGTCGTCTCGGACTGTCCGACGCCGACCGTCTCGATGATGATGACATCGTAGCCCGCCGCCTCGCAGAGCAGCATCGTTTCGCGGCTCTTGCGTGCAACGCCGCCGAGCGTGCCGCCGGCGGGCGAGGGACGGATGAATGCCTCGGGGCGGCGTGAGAGCGTGCCCATGCGCGTCTTGTCGCCGAGGATCGAGCCCTTTGTCACGGAACTGGTCGGATCGACGGTGAGGACGGCGACACGGTGTCCCGCATCGCAGAGCATATTGCCGAACGCCTCGATCATCGTGGACTTGCCCGCGCCCGGAACACCCGTGATGCCGATGCGCAGGGCGTTGCCCGTACGCGGCAGCAGGCGTTGGAGTACGCGCTGTGCGAGCTTGAAGTGCTTGCTGCTGTTGCTTTCAATCAGCGTGATTGCACGCGAGAGCGTCATGCGGTCGCCGCGCTCCACACCCGTCACATAGTCGTCCTCATTCATGACGAGTTTGCGGCGCGGCATTCCCGTGCCTTTTAAGAGTTTCGGATTGATATTGCCGACGGTCAGATCCTTGATGCCCTCGATCCCGCCCATGACACTGGTCGTAAATTTGCAGTCGGCATCCTCGGGTACCCAGTCGGGTCGTTCAACGGTATATTTTTCGCTCATAATTCCTCCTTTCGTGATATGGCAAAACGCCGCCCTCAAAAACGAGGGCGGCGCCGCAGGGGAGCACGGATGAATTGAATCCGCTCAGATTGGTGTAGATTTTTTGTCCTGTCAAGGAGACAAACCGGACGCATAGTGGTCTATGCAGAGGATTTGGCGACGATGGCAGGGCGAAAAAGATGCACTTAGATGAGTGGATGATTTCGTCCGTGTTCCCCTATATCATCCTGCGGCTTCTTCCTTCGCCCGCTCAATGAGGAGTGTCAGGAGCTTGATGCCCGCCTCAGGGATGTTCGTGCCCGGTGCGAAGATCGCGACCGCGCCGTGCTCGTAGAGGTTGTCATAGTCCTGCACGGGGATGACGCCGCCGATGCAGACCATGATGTCGTCACGTCCGAGCTTCTTCAGCTCATCGACGAGCTGCGGCAGGAGTGTGTTGTGTCCCGCCGCCAGTGAACTGAACCCGACCATGTGTACGTCGTTGTCGACGGCATCCTGCGCCGTCTCGGCAGGGGTCTGGAAGAGCGGTCCCACGTCGACGTCCCAGCCCATGTCGGCGAAGGAGGACGCGATGACCTTCTGTCCGCGGTCGTGTCCGTCCTGTCCCATCTTCGCGACGAAGATACGCGGACGGCGACCCGTCAGTTCCTCGAACTCGTCCGCCATCTCGCGGGCGCGTTCGAGCTCGGTCTTGTCCGTGAACTCGGAGGAGTAGACGCCCGAAATCGTGTGAATGACCGCCTGGAAGCGTCCCGAGACCTTTTCCACCGCATCGGAGATCTCGCCGAGCGAGGCGCGTACGCGTGCCGCATCGACCGCCGCTTCGAGCAGGTTGCCGTTGTCGCGGCTCTCCGCCGCCTTGGTAATCCCTTCGAGGCAGCGGCGCACATCGTCCGCATTGCGCTCTGCACGCAGCTTTTCGAGGCGTTCCACCTGCGCCTGACGCACCGCCGTGTTGTCGATGGCGAGGATCTGCAGGGGATCTTCCTTTTCGAGACGGTACTTGTTCACGCCGACGATGCTCTCGATGCCGGAGTCGATCTGCGCCTGACGGCGTGCCGCCGCCTCCTCGATGCGCATTTTCGGCAGTCCCGTCGAGATCGCCTTTGCCATGCCGCCGAGTGCCTCGACCTCCTGGATGTGCGCCCACGCGCGGCGGATGATCTCGTTCGTGAGCGCCTCAACGTAGTACGAGCCGCCCCACGGGTCGATGATCTTGCACACGCTCGTCTCATCCTGGATGTAGAGCTGCGTGTTACGTGCGATGCGTGCAGAGAAGTCCGTCGGGAGCGCGATCGCCTCGTCGAGTGCGTTCGTGTGGAGGGACTGCGTGTGGCCGAGCGCCGCGCCCATCGCCTCCATCGCCGTGCGGGCGATGTTGTTAAACGGATCCTGCGCCGTCAGCGACCAACCCGAGGTCTGACTGTGCGTACGGAGCGCCATCGACTTGTCGTTCTTCGCGCCGAAGGATTTGACAATCTTCGCCCACAGGACACGCGCCGCACGCATCTTTGCAATCTCCATGAAGTAGTTCTTGCCGATTGCCCAGAAGAACGAGAGACGCTTTGCAAAGTCGTCGACGGCGAGCCCCGCCTTGATGCCCGTACGGATGTACTCAAGACCGTCCGCGAGCGTGTAGCCCAGCTCGATGTCCGCAGGTGCGCCCGCCTCCTGCATATGGTAGCCGGAGATGGAGATGCTGTTGAACTTCGGCATATACTTCGTCGTGTACTCGAAGATGTCGCCGATGATGCGCATGGACATCTCCGGCGGGTAGATGTACGTGTTACGAACCATGAACTCCTTCAGGATGTCGTTCTGGATCGTCCCCGCCATGATCTTCTTGTCAACGCCCTGCTCCTCGCCCGATACGATGAAGAAGGCGAGGATCGGCAGAACGGCGCCGTTCATCGTCATGGAGACGGACATCTGATCGAGCGGGATGCCCGAAAACAGGATGTTCATGTCCAGCATGGAGCAGACGGAAACGCCCGCCTTGCCCACGTCGCCGACGACGCGCGGGTTGTCTGCATCATAGCCGCGATGGGTCGGGAGGTCGAACGCGATGGAAAGACCTTTCTGCCCTGCGGCGAGGTTGCGACGATAGAATGCGTTCGACTCCTCTGCCGTCGAGAAGCCTGCGTACTGGCGCACCGTCCACGGACGGAACACGTACATCGTGGAGTACGGGCCTCTGAGGCACGGCGGGATGCCGCTCGCAAAGTCGAGGTGGTTCATGTGCGCGTATACATCGTGATCATAGAACGGTTTCACGGGCACACGCTCCATCGTCTTGTGCGTGAGCGCCTCAAACGTCCGCCCCGTCGCCCCCTCGAAGAGGGCGCGCCACTCCTTGGAGTCTGCGGACGGGCTTTCGCCGAGGCTCATCCCCGTGAAATCCGGGTTCGTAAAGCCTGCCATTACGCAATCATCCCTTTCTTTTTCTGAAGGCTCTCAAGCACCTCATAGCAGTTCGCACGGACGGAGATGTATTCGTCAATGCCCGCTTCCTTGTACGTTTCAAGCAGATCTTTCGGCGCAGCGCCCGCGAGGAACACGCGCGCATTCGGCAGTACCTCGTGGAGCTTCGGCGCGAGTGCGGGGACGATCTCGGGGTAGGTCGCATCCGTGGAGCAGATGACGACCGCATCCGCACCGCTCGCACGTGCCGCATCCGCCGCCTCCTCGACGGTCTTGAACCCGTCGTTCGTCAGCACCTCGAACGCACCGACCTGCAAAAAGCCCGTGGTAAAGTCCGCGCGCGCCTTGTGCTGCGGGATCGGACCCATGTTCGCGAGGAAGATCTTCACGTTGTCGTTCTTCTCCGCCTTGTAGTCCTCCGTGCGCCTTCGGAGCGTTTCGAACCGCTCGCTCCAACGGTGCGGCGCAATCGCAGCGATCTGCTCCGCGCCCTTCCCTTCCGTGACCGCCGCCATGAGCTCTGCAATCGTCGCTCCCGCAAGCGCCGCCTCGATGCCATGGTCAAGGGTGCCGTCCGCCTTGAATGCCGCAAGCGCCTCATCGCGATGCACCGTGTCGATGTCCGAGAGATACGCCTCGATGTCTTTCGTGCGCTGTTCCTTGAGCGCCGCCGTGTCCTCAGGACGCGGGTCGAGCAGGGTCTCCGTCATGTTCGGGTACATATTGTTGCCGACAATGCGATCCTTGCGCAGATCCGCACTCTTAAAGCGGCTCTCAAGCACCTTGGCGATGCCCTCCTGCACGAAGCCGCTGCGCAGTGCCGCGACGATGCCGCCCTGCTTCTCGATCTCTTGGAACTGCGCCCAGATTTTTTCCTTCATCTGGCGCGTCAGCGTCTCGACCGCCCACGAGCCGCCCGCGGGGTCGATGGGCTGGAGGAGGCCGAACTCCTCTTGGAGCATGATCTGGATGTTGCGTGCGATGCGGCGCGAGAACTCGTCCCCCTTGCGGATCGGCTCGTCGAACGGCGCACTCTCGAACGAGTCGATACCGCCCACGACGCCCGAGAAGATCTCCGTCGTATTGCGGAGCATATTGACATACGGATCGTAGATGGTCTTGAAGAAGAGCGCGGGGCGTGCGTGGATGTGCATCTTCTGCGATTCGGCGCTGCCGCCGAACGCCTTTACAATCTGCGCCCAGATCGGACGCACAGCGCGGAGCTTTGCGATCTGCAGGAAGAAGTTCGCGCCCATGGAGAAGCCGAACGCGATCTGCGCCGCCGCCTCGTCAATCGTCAGCCCGCGCTCGCACAGTGCGCGCAGATACGCCGCCGCCGTCGCCAGACACGCAGCGACCTCCTGCACATCGTTTGCGCCGCCGCTGCTGTAGACATCGCTGCGGACGAACACCGTCCTGACGCGCGGCGCATGTGCCGTCGCCCAACGTGCCGCCGCCGCGAGGCTGTCATAGTGGGCATCGAGGGAGGCGGGGAGCTTCCCGTCCGTCACGAATGCGCCGATGGGATCCGCGCCGATGATGCCATGCAGCTTCCCCACATCCTCGCCCGCCGCGCGACGCGCCGCCGCAACGAGGGAGAGCAGGGGGACGGCATTCGCGCCCGCATAGATATAGAGCGGGAATTTCGCAAGATCAAGTCCCGCGAGCATGGTGTGCATATCCTCGACCGTCGTGACACTCGTACCGAGGTCGCCGACCTTCTCCGCCTGACGCGCGTCAATCCCCGCACGTGAAGCGGAGTCAAGTACGATGTGGTAGATCGTCGAGCCCTTGTCGTTCTCGTGGCGCAGGAGCTCATTGTTCTCCGACGGCAGCGTCTCATCGCACGCCTGCGCGATGCCCCACGGCCGCCCGATGTAGCCTGCCGCGTCCACGCCGCGCAGGTAGTCTCCCATGCCGGGCATCACACTCTTCGGCAGGATCTCCTCCGTGTGTTTCCGCGTATACATCGGGTCGAAGGTGATGCCCTCGTAGGTCTTTGTGAACATCTTCTTCTCAAACGGTGCGCCCTTGAGGAGTGCCTCGCACGCGGCTTTCCACTCCTCGTCTGTGGGCGGCGTGAATTCATCGAGCGGAACGTCGGGGAAATCCTCAATGTCCGCCGATTTCTTCAGAAGTTTCTGAAGTTCCTCGTCACTCGACCGTTCTTTTTCTTCCGGCATAGTACGTCCTCCTTTAATTTATTGCGGGAAGGCTCTGTCCGTTCAATGGATGAACAGACTAAGAAAAAAGCAATTCTGGCATATTGCGCGGAATTGCATTCCTTGAAAAAAAATCGCCCTGAGCTTCCACCCTCAGAGCGTAGCTTCCATATAGGAAGCAAAACGAGAACTGAAAAGATGAGCAATGTTTCCCCAAGGAGCGCATACTCCTTCATCCCGGGGAAATCTCTGGGTATGGGATTCTTTTCACATACACACAGATCTCCTCAGGATCGTTCCACGCACCACCGGAATGTATGCAAAGAAAAAGCCCATTCCACGGTGTGCAGAACGGGCTTTTTCGGTATCGTTACTCAGTTCCCCATTTGGTTCGGTCTATGATGCCAAACTCTCTCTTGAGGCGAACGAATCCGCAAAATCTCCATCCCCATCACTCGCAGGTCAATCGGTGATTGTCAATCAAGCAGGTCTCCTGGCTCCAGTTCATCGCTCATCCACACCTTCCCGGAGATTTCCCCCCAGTGACTGCTGACGCAAGGTCAGCGCGTGGACTCGCTCCCTGTTACAGTGGCGTGACCGCTCCGGCTTATGAAGTCCATAACTCCCATACCGGATTCCCTATGAAGCAATCGAGGCTCTGTCAAACAAAACCTCTGCACTTGATCCAATACATATTTAGTTTTTATGGTACGATAGAATAGTACCACTAAAGACTTCCTTTGTCAACAAAAAAAGAATCACTGCGTGAATTATCTCACAGTGATTCCTTTTATGCATAAATTCAATTAGTCGATGACATAGACCTCGACGCTGCGACGGCCGAACTCAATCGCCTCGCCGTAGCCGGGGATGTAGAGGCGCGAGCCGAGCGGAATGATGTCGGGATCGACCGCGACGACGCCGCGGCGGGCGACCATGCCCGTCGCCGTGACACCGCTGCCGCCGCCGTCCCCCGGAAGGTACGCCGATGCGTACATCGTGTATGCCGCACGGTAGCGCGGAATGCCGCGGCTCACGCGATCCGCCTCGCGCTCACGCGCACGGCGCTGTTCGGCTGCCTGCTCGTTCTCCGTCAGTTCGATCACAAGATCCGCCGTGACGGGGGTATCCATGGACGGTGTTACGTCCACCTCATGCGGGTTATAGCCGTACTCCGCTATGACATCGCCGACGGTGCGCCCGCTCGTCATAACCTGCTGCGTGTCATCCCAGAACGAGATGCTCACGGGAACGGCACGGCGCACAGAAATCTCGGTATGGCGTTCCCCCTCGTTGTGAAACACCTCGTAGGTGTCCTTCGCACCGAGCTGTACGCCAAGCTTCTCAAAAATATCATCGGGTCTCGTCTGCACCGTCATGTCGGTGATGGTCTTGCCGTCCACGTGCACGCTCACGCGCTGCATATTCTTCGGCAATCCGTTCATCGTGAATCCGCTGGAAAAAAGCATCATCCCCGCCAACGTAGCGCAGAACAAGGTGTTTTTCTTTGTCTGAATCAGCTGTCCCAGTTTCTTCCACTGCATAGAACTCCCCCTTTGCTGATGGCATTTTCCCACTTTACGCTGAATTTTTCATGAAAAATGGGATTCAGAATATTTTCAGCCCGTGTTTTCACACCTTTCCCGCCACTGAGAAGGATATTCGTCCCACACAAAAGCCCTGCACGCAGAGAATTTCTCCACGCACAGGGCGATGATATACGATAGAACAAGAAAATCGTTGGAATGCTGTTTCAAAGAGCTAGGGAAGCACCGATAAATTCAGCCGTGCCATCTTGGCGTATCTTTTTCGCCCTCTCATTGTCGACAAATCCTCCACATAGCCCTTGCTATGAGTCCGGTTTGTCTCCTTGACAGGGCAAAAAATCTGCACCAATCTGACAGACTTCATTTTATCAGCGATTCCCTAGGTACATCGGGCTTGCGCCGTGCGTCATCCCACACCCAGCTTCGGATACAGCCGCCGCGCGTTCTCCGTTGTGTACGTCGCGACCTCCTCCACACTCTCTTCGCGCAGCTCTGCGATCTTTGCCGCAACAAAGGCGACATAGGCGGGCTCGTTGCGCTTGCCGCGCCTCGGTACGGGCGCGAGGTAGGGGCTGTCCGTTTCGATGAGCAAACGCTCACGCGGCGCTTCGCGCACGATGTCGGGCAGCTTTGCCGCATTCTTGAACGTAAGGGGTCCGTCGATGCCGATATAGTACCCCATCTTCCACAGCGCACGCGCCATCTCAAGACTGCCCGAGTAGCAGTGGAGCACGCCCGTAACCCCCTGCCCCTCCGTCCTCAGTATCGCAAGTGTATCGCCGTGCGCCTCGCGGTCGTGGATGCAGACGGGCAGTCCCGCCGCACGTGCAATGTCCAGCTGCGTGACGAACATCTCCCGTTGCACGGCACGCACCTGCGGATCTTTCTCCCAGTAGTAGTCGAGCCCGATCTCACCGATCGCGACCACCTTCGGATGATTCGCCCACGCAAGAAGTTGTGCGCGCTCCGCATCCGTCAGCACGCACGCGCTCTCGGGATGCACGCCAACGGCGGCATAGAGTGCGGGATACTGCTCCGCATCCGCAACGACCTGTGCCGATGCCGCCATCGTGTCCCCCATGCTGATAATCTGCGCGACCCCCGCCTCGGCGGCGCGTGCAATCACCTCCACGCGATCCTCGTCGAATTTCTCATCGCAGAGGTGGGCGTGGGTGTCGATGAATACCGCGCTCATACTTCGATGCGCGGAAAAAGCTGCTCCGCTGTGCCGACCGTATGCCCGTCCTCCGTGCCGCCCCACACGGCATCGGAGAGCTGCACGCTGTCAAAGTCCGACGCAAAGCCCAGCTGCTCGTGGATGCGACGTGCGGTCACGGGCAGGAACGGCGAGATCAGGATGCTCGTCACGCGCAGCGATTCGATGAGATGATAGAGCACGGCGTCAAGCGCCGCCGCCCGCGCTTCGTCCTTTGCGAGCGTCCACGGCGCTGTTTCATCAATGTATTTATTGGTGCGCGAGATCAGTGCCCACGCCGTCTTAATCGCAGCAGACAGCTCCATCTGCTCCATCTGCGCCGTATAGGTCTTGACGGTCTCCTGTGCCATTTCCTCAAGCGCCGCATCGAAGTCCGTGCGCCCCGCGCCCTTCCGGACAACGCCCTTCCGATATTTCTTTGCCATCGAAAGGGTTCTGTGCAGCAGATTGCCGAGATCGTTCGCCAGATCGGCGTTGATGCGCCCGATGAGCGTGTCGCGGGAGATGTTGCCGTCCTGCCCGAGCGTGATCTCGCGCAGCAGGAAGTAGCGCACGGCATCCGCACCGAACTCCTCGATGAGTGCAATCGGATCGACCACGTTGCCGACGGACTTCGACATCTTTGCGCCGTCCACGATGAGCCAACCGTGCCCGTAGACCTTTTTCGGAAGATCCAGCCCGAGTGCCATCAGCATACAGCCCCAGATGATCGTGTGAAAACGCACGATCTCCTTGCCGACAAGGTGTACGTCCGCCGGCCAGTAGTGGTTGAATTTCGCCTTGTCGTCCATGTAGCCGATCGGCGTAAGGTAGTTCGTGAGCGCGTCGAACCAGACGTAGACGACGTGCTTCGGGTCGAACGGCACGGGGATGCCCCAGTCGAACGAGGTGCGCGAGACGCACAGATCCTCAAGCCCCTGCTCGATGAACGCAATCATCTCGTTGCGGCGCGAGGCGGGCTGAATAAAGTCGGGGTGCTCCTTGATGTAGGCAAGCAGACGATCCGCATACTTGCTCATGCGGAAGAAGTACGCCTCCTCCGCAACCTCCTGCACGGGGCGATGGCAGTCGGGGCAGCAGCCGTTTTCATCGAGCTGCAGCTTCGTCCAGTAGCTCTCACACGGCGTACAGTACAGCCCCTTGTACGCGCCCTTGTAGATGTCGCCCTGATCGTAGATTTTTTGGAAAATATGCTGTACGAGTTCGTGATGACGCTCCTCCGACGTGCGGATGAAGTCGTCGTAGGAGATGCCGAGCAGCCGCCACAGCTCCTGAAAGCCCGCAACAATGCGGTCAACGTACTGAAGGGGCGTCACGCCCTCCTTCTCCGCCGCCTGCTGAATCTTCTGCCCATGCTCATCCGAGCCGGTCAGAAAGAACACATCGTAGCCCGCAAGCCGCTTGAACCGCGCGATCGTGTCCGCGACCGTCGTGCAGTATGCGTGTCCGATGTGCAGCTTCGCGCTCGGGTAGTAGATGGGTGTCGTGATGTAAAATGGTGTCTTTTCGCTCATAAATCATGCCTCGTTTCGATTTGATGTATTATTTGATGTATTATATAGTAGCACACGCGCGGCGCGCTTTCAATATCGCACCTGAACCCCTATCCATAACAGCTACAAGTCCTCTCCGGACACGAGCCGCACATTCTCCCGTGCCGCAGCCTCCCGCAAACGCTCGGTAAAGCCGTAGAAGGAAAAGATCATATAGTGATAGTTCCCGGGATATTTCTTTTGCGGAAATTTGTCCTGCAACTGTCGAAGTACGTCAAGATCGGCGGGTGCACGACGAAATTTACATTCCGCGAGTAAAAAGTTCTGCTCCGTGCGATCTGCGGCAACAATGTCGATCTCCTCCGACACGGTACGCCTTTTCCCATCTGCGGTGTGCGTGACCTTCTCCCACCATCGACCGATCTTGACAAAGTGAAATGGCAGCGTCCCCGCCTGATTGCACGCACGCAGATGCTCCACACAGATCTTCTCAAAGGCACGCGCGACATACGAATGCAGCTGCGGCGCAATGAGATGCTGCCACACACCGCGCACATCGCCCGCCTCAAGCTCCGAGTGGCTGCCGTAGAGGAACGCGTACCAAAATCGGAAATACGCATCCGTCAGCTGATACAGTCCCCGCCCGCTGCCCGTGCGTTCCTTCACAGTGGAGAGCACAGAAAACTCGCGCTCGATGATGCCAATCTCCATGAGGTTCTTCAGATAAACGCTGATCTTCGTTTTCTCGATCTGCGTCTTGCTGTGGATGAGTGCCAATGTGTTGTTGCCGAGTGCCACCGCCTCAATGATGGCATTGTAGACACTCGTTTCGCGCAGCTCCTGTCGAAGCAGAAACTCCACCTCGCTGTAGAGCACGCAGCCCTTTTGCAGGATGTTCTTGCAGATATTTTCTTCGAGAGTTTTCTCGGGTTGAAACTGAATCAAATAGTAGGGAATACCGCCGAGAATCGCATAGACTGCGACCTGATCCTCCACACTGTACTGCGGAAAAAACTCCCGTACGCTGACAAAGGGCAGCGGCAGCAGCTTGTAGATGCCCGTCGCCCGCCCATACAGCGGATTCCGCTCGGCAAGCAGCTCGTTCTCGATAAAGCTCATCGCACTGCCGCAGAGAATGAGCATGACGTTTGCACGCGAGAGCTCATGATCCCAAAGATTTTGCAGGATGGACGGCAGTTCGGGATGGCTTGCGCACATATAGGGGAACTCGTCGATGATGAGAAGTTTCTTCCCCTCGGATGGAACCTCCTGTATGCTCCTGAGTGCCGTCTCCCAATCCGAAAACGAGGTCAGAAACCGCGCCGCAGGGAGACCTGTCTGCAAGATGCGCTTTGAAAAGCGGGCAAGCTGCTCCTGATCGGTACACTCCGTACAGGCGTAGAACACAGCAGCCTTATCCCGCGCGAACTGCTGCAGAAGCTCCGTTTTTCCAATGCGCCGCCGTCCATAAAGGACGATAAGTTCAGCGCGCGGAGAGTCGTAGCACTCTTGTAGAAATTCAAGTTCGCAGGTGCGCCCAATAAACACAGCATCACCATCTTTCTAATCGTGATTATAATAATCGTGATTAGAAAATTATACAACAACAGCGAAAAAATCGCAAGGCTCACGCGTCCCCGGGGCTACGTCAAATGTTGCGGACATGCGTGCTCCACGCAAACACTTAGTTGCGCAAGCGTTCGTGTGCTTGTACGCTCAAATACCGCCGGACTTCTTAAACGCGCTACGCTTGAACGAAAGAAGTCCAGCGGGGCGTACCGCCCCCTTTTCCCGCTTGCTCCACTATGGTTTGCTTAGGAGCATCGCTGTTCGCATTCTGCCGTAACACTTATCAGAGAACCACGTCCCCCGCCAAGAGTGCCTGATACACATCCCGCCGCGCGATGCCGAGTTCCTGGGCGGTGCGGCGCATGGCTTCCTTCTTGTCCAAACCTTTGGCGATGTGTGCCGCATAACGCTCCGTGAGAGACATCTCCTCCGCCGCATCCGCAGCAGGAGCATTCTCGTCCGCGCCCGCAACGATGAGGACGAACTCGCCGCGCGGTTCGTGCTCCCGATAGTGCGCGAGGAGTTCGCCGAGGGTCGTGCGGCGAAACTCCTCGAACTTCTTCGTCAGTTCCCGCGCGGCACACGCACGCCGCTGTGCGCCGAGCCCCGCCGCGAGCGCGGCAAGCGTCTCACGCAGACGGTGCGGTGCCTCGTAGAAGATGAGTGTCTCGGGGTAAGCGGCGATGCGGGCGAGCAGTTCGCGCCGCTTCTTCTCCTTGCGCGGGAGGAATCCGACGAAGGTAAAGCCATCGAGCGGCAGTCCCGCGCAGATGAGTGCGGAGAGTGCAGCGTTCGCGCCCGGCAGAGGGGTGACGGGGATGCCCGCTGCGATGGCTCGCCGTGCGAGGTCGCCGCCGGGATCGGCAATGCCCGGCAGCCCCGCGTCGCTGACGCAGACGATGTCTTCCCCTGCACGGAGGCGTTCGATCAGCTCCGCGCCCTTTTCCTCCTTGTTGTGCTCGTGGTAGCTCGTCATGGGCGTGTGGATGTCGTAGTGCGCGAGGAGTCCGCGCGTGTGCCGCGTGTCCTCGGCGGCGATCACATCCGCCGTGCGCAGCATCTCGACGGCGCGATAGGTGATGTCCGCGAGGTTGCCGATGGGGGTCGCACACAGATAGAGCCGTCCCGTCTGTTCCATGTCATTCCTCCGTTCATTTTCTCCCATTGTGGAGCACGAATGAAGCATTGTCAAGCGAGGCTTATAAAAAACGCTAACGACTAAAAGTTCGATTATATTTCCCGTTTCGATCTTTTCATTTCCTCCATGTTCGTATATAGTAAGAACATAATATTAGAATGCAAACGAGGTGGATTTTATGGATGAAAAGAAAACACGCGTCCTCATTGTGGAGGACGAGGTACGCATTGCACGTTTCCTCCAGATGGAGCTGGAGCACGAGGGCTTTGAGGCGGAGACGGAGGGCAACGGCACGCGTGCGTACGAGCGCATCATTCAGGAGAACTTCGACATTGTGCTGCTCGACGTGATGCTGCCCGGCATGGACGGCATCGAGATCTGCCGCCGTGTCCGTACGGTCTCGAACGTGCCCATCATCATGCTGACGGCACGCGACGCGGTCGAGGATCGCGTGGAGGGGCTTGACACCGGCGCGGACGACTACATCACGAAGCCGTTCGCCGTGCCCGAGCTGCTCGCACGTATCCGCAACGCACTGCGCCGCCGCGACATTTCGACGGAGGATGCCTCCGACCGTCTCACGGTGAAGAACCTCATCATGTTCCTCTCGCGCTACGAGGTGCAGGTGGACGGCGAGACCGTCGCCCTCACAAAGCGCGAATACGACCTGCTCGAATACCTCCTGCGCAACAAGCGCACGGTATTGACACGCGATCAGATTTTGCAGGAGGTATGGGGGTTCGACTACACGGGCGAGACGAACGTGGTCGATGTCTATATCCGTTACCTGCGCGCCAAGCTGGATGACCGCTTCAACAAGAAGTACATCTACACGGTGCGGGGCGTCGGGTATGTTGTCCGCGACTAGGACACGCTTTGGCCGTTGGATCGACCGGTATTTCTACGTCCGCATCTCCACGAAGATCACGCTCATGTACGCAGCCATCCTCTTTTTCGTCCTCATCATATCGACGGCGATTCTGGGGATGGGCGCGTACATCTATTTCTACCGACAGGCGGAGGTGGATCTCGACCGCAGCATTCACCATGTGATGAGCAACATCGAGAGCGGAAATGCGGCGGAGGCAAAGTTCTGGTTCGAGGGACCTGTCATCCCCGGTGTCATCGTGCGGATCACAGATGAGACCGGGCGCGTTGTGCTCGACACGGATGCCCATTTCCCCTCCATCGAAACGATTGAGGCGGCGCGTGTGCCGACACCGATCTGGGCAAATCCCGAGATGGAGGTCTCGGACTTCCGCAACGGGGCGGTCTATCACGCGCGGCGCACAGTTTCGTTCGGCGGACTGTCCTATCAGATCCATTTTTTTCGCACAATTACGACGGAAAAGGATTTTTTCAATGCCCTCCAACGGCTTCTCTTCTACACCGTCGCCATCTGCTTCGTCCTCGCGCTCGCGGCGGCGCATTTCATCAGTGTACGCATCCTGAAACCCATCCGCGAGATCACATGGACGGCACGCAGCATCGAGGTGGAACGCCTCGGCAAACGCCTCGACGTACCGCACGCACGCGACGAGCTCTCGGAGCTGGCGCAGACGTTCAACCGGATGCTCGACCGCCTGCAGGAGGGCTTCCTGCAGCAACAGCGTTTTGTCTCGGATGCCTCGCATGAGCTGCGCACGCCGCTCACGGTCATCCTCGGCTACTCGGATATGCTCTCACGCTGGGGGCGCGAGGACAGGAACACACTCGACGAGGGCATCACCGCCATCCGCTCGGAGGCGGAGAATATGCAGCAGCTCATCGAAAAGCTGCTCTTCCTCGCGCGTGCCGACCAAAAGCGGCAGGCAGTCAACAAGGAGGAGGTCGACTTCGCCGCGCTGCTCGCCGATACGATGGAGAAGATGCAGACCGTCACGACCTCGCACGAGGTCGCCCTCGGCACGAACGATCCCGCCCTCGTCAACGGCGACCCCGTACTCCTGCGGCAGCTGCTGCGCGTATTCCTGGAGAACAGTCTCAAGTATACGCCGGAGGGCGGTCACATCCGCGTTTCCTCCGTGGAGACGGCGGACGGCAGCAGGGTCATGGTAACCATCGCCGACGACGGCATCGGCATCGCGCCCGAGCATCAGCCGCGCATCTTCGATCGGTTCTACCGCGTCGACTCCTCACGCACGAAGGAGACGGGCGGCTCCGGACTCGGACTCTCCATCGCACGCTGGATCGCCGATCGGCATGACATCAGGATCTCGCTTCAGAGTGCCGTGAACAAAGGGACGACCATCACCCTCATGATCCCAACCATACACGAATGAACAAGAAAAGGCGTTGTCTGTGCGGTACACAGACAGCGCCTTTTGTGATACAATGGAAAAAAAGAAAAAGAAAGGCGGATTGCTATGAAAATCCTCATCACCGGAGCAACAGGACAGTTGGGGTACGACTGCGTGGAGGAGTGCAAAGCGCGCGGGCACGAGGTACACGGTGTTTCCTCAAAGCTCTTCCCGCTGTCCGACGAGAACGTCATGCGTGCCGTCCTTGAGGCGACGGAGCCCGACGCCATCCTCCACGCGGCTGCATACACCGCAGTGGACAAGGCGGAGGACGAGCCGAGTCTCTGCCACAAGGTCAATGCGGCGGGCACGGAGATCCTTGCACGGCTCGCCCGCGAGCGGGATGCAAAGCTCCTCTACGTCAGCACGGACTACGTTTTCCCCGGCACGGGCGACACCCCGCACGAAACGAACGCGCTCACTGCTCCGCACAACGTCTACGGTGCGTCGAAACTCGCGGGTGAGGAGGCGGTACAGCAGCACCTCGACAAATACTTCATCGTGCGCACCTCGTGGGTCTTCGGTGCGCATGGCAAAAACTTCGTAAAGACCATGCTTGAACTCGCGGGAACCCACAAGAGCCTCTCCATCGTCGCCGATCAGATCGGCTCGCCCACCTATACGCGCGACCTCGCCCCGCTGCTCGTGGATATGCTCGAATCGGAGAAGTACGGCATCTATCACGCAACGAACGAGGGGTACTGCTCGTGGGCAAAATTCGCCGCCGAGATCTTCCGTCAGGCGGGCTTGGATGTGAACGTCACCTCCGTCCCCTCGCATATGTACCCGACGAAGGCGACGCGCCCGAAGAACTCGCGCCTGAGCAAAAAATCCCTCGACGAGGCGGGCTTTCCCCGGCTGCCGGCGTGGGAGGATGCGGTTGGGCGGTTCTTGGAGGAGCTGAGAGAAGCAAGGGCATAGAGGAAACGTTATCCCTCTCGCCGTATTGTATACCCTAACAGACCCGTGACAAATATGCCTCATTCTGCTATAATGAGGCATATTTTTTCTGCTCAAAGGAGGAATTTTCTTGTTCACCAACATCAGCCGCAAGTACCGCGAAACGGCACTCATCAAGCTCATCGCGGTCGGACTCATCATCGGCATCCTCATCGCGCTCTATGCACCCGCGCTCATCCCCCTTGTCGCCGTGCTCGGCGATGTCTTCGTCCGCGCCCTGAAGGGCGTCGCGCCGATCCTCGTCTTTGTCCTTGTCATGAACGCCATGGCGCAGCGCACCGTCGGCGCGGGCGCGGCACTGAAGCCCATCGTCCGGCTCTACGTCATCGCGACCTTCCTCGCCTCCGTCGTCGCCGTCGGCTTCTCCTTCGCCTTCCCCTCGACGCTCCATCTCGTCGTAGCGGATGCGACCGTCGCGCCGCCGAGCGGCATCGTCGAGGTCGTACACAACCTCATCATGAACGTTGTTGACAACCCGCTCCACGCCATCGCAAATGCGAACTACATCGGCATCCTCGCATGGAGCATCCTCGCGGGAATCGCCCTCCAGAAGGCAAGCCCGACGACGAAGAACACCGTGCGCGACTTTGCCGTCGTCATGACGCAGATCGTGCTCTGGGTCATCCGTTTTGCCCCGTTCGGCATCATGGGGCTCGTGGCGGATGCGGTCGGCACGAGCGGCGTGGATGCCCTCGTCAGCTATCTTCAGCTCCTCGCCGTCCTACTCGGCGCATTCTTCTCCGTCGCCCTCATCATGAATCCCATCATCGTCTGGGCGCACATCCGCCGCAACCCGTACCCGCTCGTCCTTACGACCCTGCGTGAGAGCGGCATCTACGCATTCTTTACACGCAGCTCTGCGGCAAACATCCCCGTCAACCTCCAGCTCTGCAAACGGCTCGGCCTCAACCCCGAGGTCTACTCCATCTCCATCCCGCTCGGCGCGACCATCAACATGAGCGGCGCGGCGATCACGATTGCGATTCTCTCGCTCGCGGCGGCACATACACTCGGTGTCAATGTCGATCTGCCGACGGCGCTGCTCCTGTGCCTCATCGCTACGGTCGGCGCGTGCGGCGCATCGGGCGTTGCGGGCGGATCGCTCCTCCTCATCCCCGTCGCCTGCTCCTCGTTCGGCATCAGCAACGACATCGCCATGCAGGTCGTCGGCGTCGGCTTTATCATCGGCGTGCTGCAGGACTCCTGCGAGACCGCGCTCAACAGCTCCTCTGACGCGCTCTTTACCGCAACGGCGGAATTCGCCGAGCGGGCAAAGGCAGGGACGCTCACCGCAGAGGATATGACGCCGAAGGACTGAACGGCTCATACAAGGGAGCACGCGCATCAACTTCATCTGTAAACAGACACAAAAACACGGTATGGACGTGATTTTCACATTCATACCGTGTTTTCATGTGTAAGGATTCGGATCATTCCCCGGCTTACAGCCAAGTTGCAAAAACAGATGCGGCAACAAAACAAGCAAGACCAATGCCGACTTCAATCCAAAGCATATGTTGATTCACGGGTTTACTGCTGATCATACGTTGAACAAAACCGATCAAAATGGCAATGCTGCCCACCGTCCCAAAGTTGAATACGAGCATTCTGAACACAGTGCCGGCGCCCGTACTGTCCCTTACCAGTCCCACATTGATATTGATCAAACTGAACAGGGCGACAAATATCGTAAGCAGGACAAGAACATTCGCATAGATGCCCTTTTCGATGTTTTTCAATTCATCTTTTTGCGACTCGAATTTCTGCATGGTCTTTTGATATGCGCCGCGATATTCCGCCATACCGCTGAAATTCAGTTCGTTATTGAACGTCCCCTCATAGGGCTTGTCAACACTGCCATCCACCTTTATGAAATAAATGGCAGCATATTGTTCCCCTTTTGAAAACTTAATCGTATCGGTCGATACATTTGAGATGCGAAAAAAAACGCGCGTTTTATGTCCCGGATAGTATATTGGTGCGTCCAAGCGCAAGCCCTGTCTGATTTTCGAATTTCGTGCATTGATGATTGCAGCCATATCCGAGGGCAAATCAATTTGCTCCTCACAAGAAACGAATACCGATTCCCCGGGGTTTAAGCTGATTCCGGACTGCGTGATGATCTCCCCGTCTTTTGTCGTATGGAATTCTTTCGACGACAGATCATACGAGATCGGACCGACACGTTCTTCCGAAAACGGAGAAATAAGTTGTTCGCCTGCCGCTTTTATGTTTCTGTCCGCTACAAACATGACGATGCCTCCAACAATACACCTCTGTATTCATTGTACCACCGGCGTCAAGATGGGCTGTGCTTCCCTTAAGCCAAACAAAAAGAAGCGGCAATCGCTTCGTTCTGCGGTTGCCACTTCTTTTTTTATGGATGAACTCAGGTCTTGAACTTTGCCGCCGCAACGTTCAGATCGTGCGCCATGTCCGAGAGTCCGCGGCTGCTCGCTGCGATCTCCTCCATGCCCGCCGCCTGCTGCTCCGTCGCCGCAGAAACGTTCTGCGATTCTGCCGCGACCTTCGAGGCGGCATCGTGAATCTTGCCTGTCGCATCGTCGATCTTCGCCGCACGCGCGGTCAGATCGTCCATCGTCGATCCGATGTTGGCAGAGTACTGTTGGAGACGGTCGATCATCGCGCGGATCTCCGAGAACTCCTCGCCCGTCGCCGTAACGTTCTCGCGTCCCTTCTCCGCCTCTTCGCGACCTCTCTCCATAGCAGCGACCGCCTGCTCCGTCTCCTCCTGAATGGTACGGATGAGATCGCCGATCTGCTTGGAGGCGTTCTGCGACTCCTCGGCGAGTTTTCTGACCTCCTCAGCGACGACAGCGAAACCGTGCCCGTGCTCCCCCGCACGCGCCGCCTCGATCGCTGCGTTGAGTGCGAGCAGGTTCGTCTGCCCCGAGATGCCGGAGATGACCTCGACGATGTTGCCGATCTCCTTCGAGCGCTCGCCGAGCTTCGCCACGACATTCGAGGAGGAAATGACCGTATCCGCGATGGTATTCATCTGATCGACAGTCGCCACAACGAGCTTGTTGCCCTCCTCCGCCTTCTGTGATGTCTGCGCGATGTCTGTACCGACGTTCTCGATGGTCTTTGTGACATCCGTCAGGCCACGTGTAAAGGCATGCACCTGATGCTTTGCCTCCGCAACGGAGTCCATCTGGGTCTGTGCCGCCTCGGCGACCTCCGTGATGGACTGCGCGACGTTCTGCGTCGCCAGTGCCGACTGCTCGGACGTGCTCGTGAGCGTCCCCGAGGAGTCGGAGACCGTCTCCGCCGTCTTCTGGATGGTCTTGGTCATGCCGCGGATGTTCTCAAGCATCTTGTTCGTCTGGTCTGCCATCTGCCCGAACTCATCGCCCGAGTCCGTCGGCAGATGGACGCTGAGATCGCCCTGCGCCACCTTGCGCAGGGAACCGAGCATCATGTCCACCGAGGTGGAGATGGCGCGCAGGAGGATGAACCCGCTGATACAAGCCAGGAGGATGGCGGCGACGGCGACGACGACCGTGGTCATGATGACGCGATTATATACGGTATCGCTCTCCGCATTTGCCTCCTGCGCCCCCTTGATGGAGCGTGCCTGATCCTCCATCACCAGCTTGGTGAAGGCGCGATAGGCATCCCGCGTCGGCCCCTGTGCATAGGAAAGAATCGCATTCTGATCGCCCGCAGCCATCAGAGGCTCGATCTCCTTGCCCGTATCGAGATATGCCTGCCATGCCTTGCGCTCGTTCTCCAAGATCGCACGATCCTTCTGCTCCGACTCTGCCGAGACGTAGCTGATGGAGGAGAGTGATTTCTCATAGTTTGCAAAGGCATCGTCCACTGCCTTTTTCGCCTCCGCGAGATCGTTCTCCGCCTTCTCGCGCGCAGCGGGGTCCTTCGTCAGTGCCCGCATCACCGCACGCCGCCGTACGATGTTCGCCCTGTCCGAGAGATCTGATGCCGCCCCGAGTGTAATCGTCCAGTCCATCACATCCTTCGTCGATGCGTTGAGCGCCCTTGCCGACTGGATCGCATACACGCCAAACCCCAAAAAGATCGCGATGAGTATTGCAAAACTCAAAATGATTTTTTTCGATACGGTGAGCCCGTTCATTTTTTCCTCCCTTTCCGAAAACCATCTCAGGATATTCACCGGCGTTAGGAACTCCCTCCCCTGCGGAACAATACGGTACGTCGTCCCGTATCGCGCTTGATTTCACATCCATCCTCAAAAAACAATGCAGGATAACGGATGTTATGCCATTGTCATTATAGCACTGAACGCCGCTTCTCCACAAGATGTTTTATGATGATTCTTCCATATATGGAAACGGAACGGCGCATCTCTATCGCTCCGTTCCGTCCGGTTGATTGTTCTTATGATTTGTTATTGTGTCGTGTCGTCACAGATAGCGCAGCCGCCTGTTCAGCGTCACGCCGAGCGCGGCGGCGGCAACCGCCTTGATGAGGTCGCCCGGGATGTACTGGACGAGCGCCATAAACGCGGCGACAAGCCCTGCGAACTTATCCCCAAAGAGGATGGTCAGCCAGAGCGTTGCGATGAGGTAGGTGACGGGTACGCTCACGAGCGTACCGACAAGCGCATAACGCGTAAAGGACGGCTCGCTGCCCTTGCCCATACTCATGAGGGTGTACGCGAGCAGAAAACCGATGAAGAATCCGCCGCGCGGCCCCATGATGATGCCGAGCCCGCCGACGCCGCCCGCGAACACGGGCAGCCCGATCGCACCGAGCACGGTGTACCCCACGAGGACGACTGCCGTCTGGCGCGGTGTTAAGACAAGCGCGGCAAGACACATGACGAAGGTCTGCATCGTCAGCGGCGCCATGAACGGCACGGGGATCGCAATGTACGCGCTCACGCAGATCAGCGCAATGCAGAGTGCCATGCGCGTGGTATTGCGTACGGAAAAGAATTTATCATCGCGTGTTGTCATGAGAATCGCTCCTTTTCGTTGGTATTTTACAGCGAATGGAGAGATTCGTCAACTTGTTTTATAGAATCGGTAGACATCACTCCATGAGGAAGTTTTTACTGACAAAACAGATGTTTCTATGCTATACTGTTGATGTTGCTTCCCCCATACTGGCAACAGAAAGGGGTGTTGATTTTGGAGCTACTCACCATTTTTACTATTTCTGTCGCAGCAAATGTAACCTCGTACTACATTTGCAAATGGCTGGACAGACGATGAGCTAAGCAACCAGCATAGGGCTTGAGCCACCCTCGCAAGAACGGCATAGAAAATCCCGGCAGTTCGCACCTGCCGGGATTTTTGTTGATTTCGAAACCCTCACCAAGATTTCTTATAGAAAGTATAACACGTTACAGCGTCAAATGCAAGCGCTCAGCTGCTCAGCTGCTCCAGCCGCGAGAGGTCGACCTCCTCGTGAACTTCCTCGACGGTCTCCTGCTCGGACTCGTCTGCGACCTGCGGCGCAAAATCGACAATTTCGAGGTTGCGGTAGCGGGTCATGCCCGTGCCTGCGGGGATGAGCTTGCCGATGATGACGTTCTCCTTCAGCCCGACGAGCGGATCGATCTTCCCCTTGATTGCCGCATCCGTGAGGACGCGCGTGGTCTCCTGGAACGATGCCGCCGAGAGGAAGGAGTCCGTCGCGAGCGATGCCTTCGTGATGCCGAGCAGGATGGGCTTCGCCACGGCGGGCTCGCCGTCCTCCTCGATTGCCTTGGTATTCGCCGCCTCGAACGCATTGATCTCGATGTATTCACCGGGCAGGAACTCTGTCGTGCCCGACTCCTCGATCTTGACCTTGTGCAGCATCTGCCGCACCATGACCTCGATGTGCTTGTCGTTGATCTCAACACCCTGCGACTTGTAGACCTTCTGCACCTCGTAGACGAGGTAACGCTGGGTCGCCTGCAGACCGCAGACGCGCAGGATGTCGTGCGGGTTGACCGAGCCCTCGGTGATCTTGTCGCCGATCTTCATCTCCATCCCGTCGCGCACCGCCATGCGTGCACCGAACGGTACGGCGTACTCACGCGGTACGCCGCCCTCGGGCGTGATCGTGACCGTACGCATCCCCTTGCCGGTGTCGTCGATGTGGGCGACGCCCTCGTTCTCTGCGATGATGGCGTTGTGCTTGGGTTTGCGCGCCTCAAAGAGTTCCTCGACGCGCGGCAGACCCTGCGTAATATCGTCGCCCGCAACGCCGCCCGAGTGGAACGTACGCATGGTGAGCTGTGTGCCCGGCTCGCCGATGGACTGCGCGGCGATGATGCCGACCGCCTCGCCGATCTCGACTTCCGCCTGATTGGCGAGGTCGCGCCCGTAGCATTTCATGCAGACGCCGAACTGCGATTTACACGTGAGGACGCTGCGGATGGATACGCGTTTACGCATCCCCTCGATGCGCTTCGCCAGTGCCTCGTCCACGGGGTCGTTGATCCGGGCGATCACCTCGCCCGTCGCCTCGTCCACGATGTCCTCGGCAAGCACGCGGCCGACGATGCGGTCGGCAAGCGACTCGATGACACCCGTGCCCTCGGTGATTGCCTCGACCTCAATGCCACGCACGTTGTTGTTGCGGATGTGGAGTTCGTGCAGTTCCGAGTCGATGATGGCTTCCACCATCTTGTCCGTGAGCAGATCGCCCTCGGCGGCAAGCATCGTGCCGTCGTCCAGAGCGGCATCGCGCACGACTTCCTTGCCGCTGAGTTCGCGGACAATCGCTGCGCGTGCCTTTTTGCGCTTCTTTGCGTCCGGCTCGCCGAGTGTGATGCTCTCCGTGACCATTGCATTGCTGACGACGCCCTCCACGCTCACAGAGGAGCCGCGCACCATGATCTCGCGGATGTCGCGCTCGCCGATGGTCTCAAGGACTTCATCGTCAAGAACGGTGTCCTGCGGATAGAGAACATCCTTCGTCTCGGGATCGTAGATCGCCATAGCGAGAAGCCGCCCCGCAAGGCTCTCAACGAGGAGTTCGAGTGCGTCAAATGCGGACTCCGCGAGCCGTGCGCGAATCTGCATGAGGTTGATCGCGGAGACATCGCAGTCCTCCTCGCGGACGATGACATCCTGTGCCACATCGACAAGGCGGCGCGTCAGATAGCCCGAGTCCGCCGTGCGGAGCGCCGTATCGGCAAGCCCCTTGCGTGCGCCGTGGGAGGAGATGAAGTAGTCGGAAACGGTGAGCCCCTCGCGGAAATTCGCCGTGATCGGCAGGTCGATGATCTTGCCCGACGGGTCTGCCATGAGTCCGCGCATCCCCGCGAGCTGGCGCATCTGCTGCTTGTTGCCGCGTGCGCCCGAGTCTGCCATCATGAAGATGGGGTTGAACGGATCCATGTTGTCCATCATCGCGTCCGCGACATCGTCCGTCGCCTTCGTCCAGAGCTGAACGACTTTTTTGTAGCGTTCATCCTCGGTGATCAGACCACGCGCATACTGGCGCTCAACCTTGTTGACCTGTCCCTGTGTCTCTCCGATGATCTCCTTCTTCTTCGGCGGCACAATGACATCGGAGACGGCGACCGTCATGCCCGCGATGCAGGCGTAGTGGTAGCCGAGATTTTTCACATTGTCGATGACCTCGGCGGTCTTGGTCGCGCCGAAATGATCGTAGCAGTTCGCGACGAGCTTGCCGAGCTCCTTCTTGTTCATGAGAACGCCGAGACTCCACTCCCCCGTTTCCGTATCCTGTCGATAATGGCGGAGCTCCTCGGGCAGGATCTCACTGAAAATGAGGCGGCCGAGCGAACTGCGGACGAGGCCGTAGCCCGCCACCTGTACGCGGATCTCCGCCTGCAGGTCAAGCACCTTCTCCTGATAGGCGAGCAGGGCCTCCGCAATGCCGGTGAACACCTTGCCCTCGCCCTTTGCACCGGGCCGCACCTTCGTGAGGTAGTACGAGCCGAGCACCATGTCCTGTGAGGGGACGATGATGGGCTTGCCGTCCTTCGGCGCAAGGATGTGGTTCGCCGCGAGCATGAGCACGCGCGCCTCGGTCTGCGCCTCTGCCGACAGCGGCAGATGGATCGCCATCTGGTCGCCGTCAAAGTCTGCGTTGTACGCCGTACACGCCAGAGGGTGCAGCTTGAGCGCACGTCCCTCGGTGAGAACAGGCTCGAATGCCTGAATGCCGAGACGATGGAGCGTCGGTGCGCGGTTGAGCAGCACGGGATGCTCCTTGATGACATCCTCCAGCACGTCCCAGACCTCGGGACGCGCACGCTCCACCATGCGCTTTGCCGACTTGATGTTGTGCGCCGCGCCGTCCGCCTGGAGTTTCTTCATGACAAACGGCTTGAAGAGTTCGAGCGCCATTTCCTTCGGCAGTCCGCACTGATGCAGTTTCAGCTCGGGGCCGACGACGATAACGGAGCGCCCCGAGTAGTCGACGCGCTTGCCGAGGAGGTTCTGACGGAAACGACCCTGCTTGCCCTTGAGCATATCCGAGAGGGACTTTAGGGCGCGGTTGCCGGGTCCCGTGACGGGGCGGCCGCGGCGGCCGTTGTCGATGAGCGCGTCCACCGCCTCCTGCAGCATCCGCTTCTCGTTGCGCACGATGATGTCGGGCGCACCGAGATCGAGCAGACGGCGCAGACGGTTGTTGCGGTTGATGACACGGCGATAGAGATCGTTGAGGTCGGAGGTCGCGAAACGGCCGCCGTCGAGCTGCACCATCGGGCGCAGATCAGGCGGAATGACCGGCACGACATCCATAATCATCCACGAAGGTCTGTTGCCGGATTTCCGGAACGCCTCGACCACCTCCAGACGGCGGATCGCACGCACCTTCTTCTGTCCGGAGGTCGTACGCACGTCGCTGCGGAGCTGCTCGCTCATCTTTTCGAGATCGAGCTCTTCGAGCAGTTCCTTGATCGCCTCCGCGCCCATGCCGACGCGGAACGTATTGCCATACTTCTCCAGCGCATCGTGATACTCGCGCTCGGAGAGGAGTTCTTTTTTCTTGAGGTCGGTTTCGCCCGCATCAATGACGATGTAGTAGGCGAAGTACAGGACTTTTTCGAGCGAACGCGGGGATATATCGAGGATGAGCCCCATGCGGCTCGGGATGCCCTTGAAATACCAGATGTGCGAGACGGGCGCAGCAAGCTCGATGTGCCCCATGCGCTCACGGCGCACCTTCGCACGCGTCACCTCGACACCGCAGCGGTCGCAGACGACCCCCTTGTAGCGGATGCGCTTGTACTTGCCGCAGTGGCACTCCCAGTCGCGCGTCGGGCCGAAGATGCGCTCGCAGAACAGACCGTCGCGCTCGGGTTTGAGCGTGCGGTAGTTGATGGTCTCGGGCTTCTTTACCTCGCCGTACGACCACGCACGAATTTTATCGGGGGAAGCGAGTCCGATCCGCATTGAGTCAAAATTGTTTACATCCAGCAACAGATGCCACTCCCTTCAAGGAATCGCTGATAAAATGAAGTCTTTCAGATTGGCGATAGATTTTTCGTCCTGGCAAGGAAACAAACCGGACGCATAGTCGCTGTGCTATGTGGAGGATTTGTTGACACAGGCAGGGCGAAAAAGATGCGCCAAGATGATGGGCTGAATTTATCAGTGCTTCCTTATAAGTCATCCTCATTCGGCGCGTCGATGTCGTCGAGCCCGCCGCGCATCAGGGATTCCACATCGTCAACCGGATCATCCGCGCCGTCGATATGGGCGATGAGATCCGCCTCGTCGAGGGTCTCCTCCTCCGCTGCGTCCTCCTCATCGTAGGAGTCGGCGGGGGGAGGAGGCGGGTTGCCGCTCTCGTCCACGCCCTCCACGTCGAGATCGAGCGAGCGCGCCTTTTCCCCGATGTCCTCGTCCTCCTCGTCGCGGATCGCAATTTCCTTCGCATCCTCGTTGAGCACCTTGATGTCGAGACCGATTGCCTGCAGTTCCTTGATGAGCACCTTGAACGACTCGGGAACGCCCGGCTCGGGGATGTTGTCGCCCTTGACGATGGATTCGTATGCCTTGACACGACCCACGACATCGTCGGACTTCACGGTCAGAATTTCCTGCAAGGTGTATGCCGCGCCGTACGCCTCAAGCGCCCAGACCTCCATCTCGCCGAACCGCTGTCCGCCGAACTGTGCCTTGCCGCCCAGAGGCTGCTGGGTGACGAGCGAGTACGGTCCCGTGGAACGCGCGTGAATCTTATCATCGACGAGGTGGTGCAGCTTCAGCATATAGACGCAACCGACCGTGACGCGGTTCTCGAACGGCTCGCCCGTACGCCCGTCGTAGAGCACCGTCTTGCCGTCGTCGGGCAGTCCCGCCGCGCGGATCGTACCGAATACATCGTCGTCGCCCGCACCGTCAAAGACGGGGGTCGCGATGTGGATGCCCGCCACATCGGGGATGGGCATCCCGTTTTTATCAAAATCATAGCCCGCCGCACGGAGGTCGCTCTCCACCTGCGGATCGCCCGCCTTGATGCGCTGACCGAGCACGCGGCACGCCATGCCGAGATGTGTTTCAAGCACCTGCCCGATGTTCATACGCGACGGAACGCCGAGCGGGTTCAGCACGATGTCCACAGGCGTACCGTCGGGCAGGAACGGCATATCCTCCTGGCGCATGATGCGCGAGACGACGCCCTTGTTGCCGTGACGGCCGGACATCTTGTCGCCGACCGAGATCTTGCGCTTCTGCGCGATGTAGACGCGTACGAGGCGGTTCACGCCCGGCGGGAGTTCGTCGTTGTTCTCGCGCGTAAAGATTTTCACGTCGATGATCTTGCCCGCCTCGCCGTGCGGCACGCGCAGCGAGGTGTCGCGCACCTCACGCGCCTTCTCGCCGAAGATCGCACGCAGGAGACGTTCCTCCGCCGTCAGCTCCGTCTCGCCCTTGGGCGTGACCTTGCCGACGAGGATGTCGCCGGGGCGCACATCCGCACCGATGGAGATGATGCCGTCCTCGTCGAGATCCTTGAGCGCGTCCTCCGCAACGTTCGGGATGTCGCGCGTGATCTCCTCGGGTCCGAGCTTTGTATCGCGTGCATCGCACTCGTACTCCTCGATGTGGATCGAGGTGTAGAGATCACGCTTGACGAGATTTTCGCTGAGGAGAATCGCGTCCTCGTAGTTGTAGCCCTCCCACGGCATATAGGCGACGATGATGTTGTAGCCGAGCGCCAGCTCGCCGCTGTCGGTCGAGGGGCCGTCCGCGATGGGCTGCCCCTCCGTCACGCGGTCGCCGACGTAGACCAGAGGTTTCTGGTTGATGCACGTCGCCTGGTTCGATCGGACAAATTTTTGCAGTTTATAGCGGTCAAATGCGCCCTCGTCCGAGCGGACGGTAATCGCATCCGCCGTGACCTCCGTGACCTCGCCGCTGTGCTTTGCGAGCACCATCACGCCCGAGTCGCACGCCGCCTTGTACTCCATGCCCGTCCCGACCAGAGGTGCCTGCGTCCGCAGGAGCGGCACTGCCTGACGCTGCATGTTCGCGCCCATGAGCGCACGGTTCGCATCGTCGTTTTCGAGGAACGGGATCATCGCCGTTGCGATGGAGAACACCTGACGCGGCGACACGTCCATATAGTCCACGCGGTCGCGCGGGTGCAGCCCCGTCTCCTCGTGGCAGCGCGCCGTAACGCGCTCGTTGACGAAGAACTCATGTTCATCCAGCGGCTCGTTCGCCTGTGCGATGATGAGCTCGTCCTCCTCGTCCGCCGTCAGGTAGCGCACCTCGTCCGTCACGCGGCGGTGCTCCTTGTCCACACGGCGGTACGGGGTCTCCATAAAGCCGAACCGGTTCACGCGTGCATAGTTTGCGAGTGAGCCGATGAGGCCGATGTTCGGACCTTCGGGGGACTCGACCGGGCACATACGCCCATAGTGCGAGTTGTGCACGTCGCGCACCTCAAAGCCCGCACGCTCACGCGAGAGACCGCCGGGGCCGAGCGCTGAGAGACGGCGCTTGTGAGTAAGCTCCGAAAGCGGGTTGTGCTGATCCATAAACTGCGAGAGCTGTGAAGATCCGAAGAACTCCTTCACCGCCGCCACGACGGGGCGGATGTTGATGAGCCCCTGCGGCGTGATGCTCTCCGTTTCCTGGATCGACATACGCTCGCGCACGACGCGCTCCATACGCGAAAGGCCGATGCGGAACTGGTTCTGCAGCAGCTCGCCGACCGCACGCACGCGGCGGTTGCCGAGGTGGTCGATGTCGTCCGTATTGCCGAATCCGTCCATAAGCCCGAGGAGATAGCTGATCGCCGCCATCACATCCTCGCGCGTCACCGTGCGGAACTGGTAGTCCCGCGTCGGCGCACAGAGCATCCGATGGATCTCGCCGTCCTTTTTCTGCACGTCAAAGGCGACGATCTCGCCCTCGCCGAAAAGCGCCGTCTCGCGCTCCGCGCTCACGGCATCCACCATGTCCTGTGTAATCGCCTCGCCCTTCGGGAATACGATCTCGCCCGTCTCCTTGTCAATGACGGGATTTGCCAGCACCTTGCCCAAGAGACGGCGGCGCCAGCCGAGTTTTTTCGTCAGCTTGTAGCGGCCGACCGTCGCCAGATCGTAGCGGCGCGGGTCAAAGAACAGCACCTCCAGGAGCTGCCGCGCATTGTCCTCGTTCGCGGGCTCGCCCGGACGCAGACGGCGATAGATCTCTATGACCGCCTTGCCGCGCGTCTTGACCTCGTCCGTGTCGCGCTCAAGCGTCGTGAGGATGCGCGGATCATCGCCAAAGAGCGCACGGATCTCATCGTCCGACTCGTAGCCGAGCGCACGAATGAGGTAGGTCACAGGCATCTTGCGCGTGCGGTCAATGCGCACGGACACGACATCGTTCGCATCCGTCTCGAGCTCGATCCACGCGCCGCGGTTCGGGATCATCGTCGCGTTGAACAGTTCCTTGCCCGTCGTGTCGATCTCGACCCCGTAGTACGTACCGGGCGAGCGGACAAGCTGACTGACAATGACGCGCTCCGCGCCGTTTATAATGAAGGTTCCCGTATCCGTCATGAGCGGGAAATCGCCCATGAATACCTCCTGCTCCTTGATCTCGCCCGTCTCACGGTTCACAAGACGCACATTGACACGCAGAGGAGCCGCATAAGTCACATCGCGTTCCTTGCACTCGTCGAGATCGTACTTCGGCTCACCGAGCGCGAACGATTCAAACGAAAGGATGAGATTCCCCGAGAAATCCTGAATGGGTGAGATGTCGCGGAAGATCTCCGCGAGCCCCACCTCCAAAAACCACCGGTAGCTCGTGCGCTGGATGTCGAGGAGATGCGGCATCTCCATAACTTCCTTGATACGCGCGTAGCTGTACCGGGTGCGACGGCCGACCGACACAGGATTGAACATGAACGCTGTCACCCTTTCGCTGGATTATCGTATGGTGATTTGTGCGTCGGAATAAAAAGACACAAAAAGAACAAGGCAACGATCTGAATACCTTGCTCTGTTGTTCCTTTCTAACACGAGCCGTGAAGGCTGCGGGTCACCGATAAAAGCTGCACAAATTTGACAGACTTTATTGGTCGGCGATCTCCTTTTCCTCCCCGAAAAAAAGCGCACAAATCCCCATTCTTATTCAATAGGTCATTGTATGATACTACATTCAAAAGCCCCGTGTCAAGGGGTATTTTTAGTTTTACCTGACTTTCTGTCAAAAACACATATTGTATGCTATACTGTTCATGCTACTCTCCCCGACACTCAAGTAGCGGAGGGGTGATGTCATGTCAGTTCGTACCTTTGCGCAGGCTGTCATAGCAAGTATAATAGCCTATTATATTTGCCAGTGGCTAGACAGCTGCCTTCGTTGAGTAGCTAGCCCGGGGAATCGCTGATAAAACGAAGTCTGTCAGATTGGTGCAGATTTTTTGTCCTGTCAAGGAGACAAACCGGACGCATAGCAAAGGCTATGTGGAGGATTTGTCGACAAAGACAGGGCGAAAAAGATGCGCCAAGATGGCACGGCTGAGTTTATCAGTGCTTCCCTAGATTGAGCACGCCCTATAAATGTGCGAGAAGCCCCCGTGAAGAATCTCCAGTTCTTCGCGGGGGCTTCGTCGTTTGTGACGTCTATGTCAGTCCGTGTTTGCCTACGCATAGTATAGCACAGTGCACTTCGGATTTCAAGAAGAACGTCTCACGTGTGTTTATTCTTCTGTGTAGGTTTGTCAATCATATGTTACACAAGAGAGAAGCGGAGAAAGCGTCTCACGAGGAGACTTCCATCCGAGGGGACGCATCGGAAAATTGTAATCCCACCATATTTAAGCACGATCACAGCAGCCCCCAAGTTGAATTTATCAGCGCTTCCTTACCCCTCATACCGATGGGCAAAGCAAAGGCGTTTCAGCCCCAGCAGAGCACAGGCTCCCGCCGCCGTGATGCCGTAGAAGTGAACCTCCGGCTGAACATCCAGATAGTCCACGATGGTTCCATTGGAAAGCGTACTGCCCGTGCAAAGGATGATGTCGGCATAGTTTTTGACGATGTCCTCTTTTACCGCAGGGTCGGCACCATTTTCGATCTGAATGCCGTATTTGATCTGCCCGATGTTCTGCGGATTCAAGTCCATGACGCGAACCTCATAGTTGGAGTTCGCCAACATCTCCACCATCGCCGGCTGAAAGCCCACCTGTCCGATGCGCTTGACACGGGGATAGAACTCATCCAGATATGCGCGAATATCCACCGCACATTGTTCCGGGCCGTCGTTGCGGCAGTGACGTGTTCCGATACAGAGACCGACCGCGCCCATGACGGCGTTGAGCGTCGCCAGGAAGAGACTCCGCGCATATCGGTCGCCGCACAGATCCATGGTCAGCACATCCTTCAGCCTGCCGTGGTACTCTGCGGGCGCATCCGTAAATGCCTGCCCCTTGCACCCCCGATACTCCGCCTGTAGCATCACATCCTTGCCCGTCAGAATCGGGAAATCCTTGCGCTTCGTATGACTGCCGATCGCCTCCTCCGGCGTCAGCGAGCGGCAGGTAATATCGACCGCATCATCCTCGATATGATACCGCCGCAAGACCTCGCCAAAGCGGCTGCGCAGCCGTCCAAACAACTCTTCTTTCGTCATGTTGCTTCTTCACTCATTTCGTAATCCCGAGGAACTTTTTTGTCGCCTCGTTCCAAGGGTGCGTAAACAGCTCCTTTGCAGGGACGATTGCCTGCATCGCGCCATGCAGCAGAATCCCGACGCGGTCGGCGAGCTCCGCCGCCTCGTGAAAATCATGGGTGACAAACGCAATCGCGCAGTGATACTCCGCTCGAATCCGACGGATCATCTCATACATGGACTCCTTTGTCACCGGGTCGAGTGCTGAAAACGGCTCATCCAGCAGCAACAGCGACGGATGTGTAATGAGCGCCCTCGCCAGAGCCGTACGCTGCTGCTCGCCGCCGCTCAGTGTCGATGGATACTGTGTGAGCAGGTGACGGATGCCGAACTGCTCCGCAATCTCCTGCACCCGTTCCCTGCAAGCTGCGCCGCTCACCTTCTTCATCCGCAGACCGTACGCGATATTCTCCGCCGCCGTCATGTGCGGAAACAGGCAGTACTCTTGATAGAGATAGCCGATCCTTCGCTCATGCAGGGCAAGCTCTCTCATATCCCGCCCGTTCAACAGCACCGCACCGGCATCCGGCGGGTGAAATCCCGCCATCAGCTCCAACAGCATCGTCTTGCCGGATCCGGTCTGCCCGATGATCGCAAGCACCTCATCCGCCCCGATGGCAAAGCGCACCGGCTGCAGGTGAAATGCCCCCCGTGTCAGTGCGGCATCCCTGACCTCCAGTATGATGTCAGCCTCCGGCTGCATAGCGTCTCCGCATCCCCTCTCGTCCCGTCAATAGATTGGATGCAGCCAGGGAGAGCCCTGACAAGAGCAGCAGAACAAAAGCGCTTGCCATGGCACTGTCCAGATCATTGCTGCTCACATTCAGATAGATATTGCCCGGCAGCGTCTCCGTTTTCATCCGCGTCACCCCCACCAACATCAGTGTCGCACCGAACTCGCCCAACGCACGCGACCAGATCAGCACCAGAGAGCCGATCAAGGCGTTGCGGCACAGCGGCAGCAGGATCGTTCGGAATCGCTGCCACGGCGATGCGCCGAGCAGCCCCGCCACCAACTCCATCTTATGATCCACCCCCTGCAGTGCCATTACACAGAGCTTGATCGCAAACGGGAGATTCACAACAAGCTGCGCCATGATGATCCCGTTGGTATCAAATACCACCGGCAGCCCCGCCGCCTTCAGTTCCTTGCCGAGCGGCGACGAAAACAGAATCAGCAGACTAAGCCCCAACACAATGTACGGCAGGGACATCGTCAGCTCCAAGATCACCTCGACCACACGCCTGCACGGCAGCTGCTCCCGCGTGAGCATATACGCCGTCGGAACGGCAAGGAGAAAACAGAGCACCGTGGAAATACTGGCGCACCGCACACTGAGCATCAGCGCGAATTGGTTCTCCGCATCCGAAAGATGCTGCGGCAGCGTCCGCAGGCCATCCAACAGGATAATGGAAATATTGCCGCCAATGAGTGCAAACACCAACAGCGTTATGAAAAGACAGAGCAGCAGGAACGGATCAACCCCCGATTTTCTCATGAGGCAAGTTCATAGCCGAACGATTTCCAGATTTCATGGGCTTCGTCACTATCCAAGAACGTCGAAAAAGCATCCGCCGCCCGATTGTCGGACCGGAACTTCAGACGCGCCGCCGGAATCGTCTTGATGTACGGTTTCAGATCATCCGTCGAAACAATGTCCACGCCATCCCCGCAGTTCTCCTTCCAAAGAATTGCGGCATCCGCCTCCTGCATGGAGAGGAGCGTCGCCATCTGGGGTGCCGTCGTCGTGGTCGACGTGATATTCAGCGCCTCCTTGATCCCCGCATCCTGAAACGCCTTTTCGGACAGCTTTCCGATTGCCGTCGATTGGGCATCGCCCATCACCACGCGGACATCCCCTCTCGTCAGGGACTTCAGGCTGTCGATCCCCTTCGGATTCCCCTTGCTGACTGCCAGAACGGGAATGTGTCGGACGAGCGGCTTGCTCTCCTTCACGGATTCCTGCACCGGCTTTACCTCCTGCTCAGAGCCCGCGATAAAGAAATCGCCTTCCTGCGATGTCTTGATCTGCGTCTGGATCTGCGCTGCATTCGCATAGGTTACCTGCACATCGCAGCCGGTCTTTTCCCGAAACGCATCCGCAATCTTCTGGAACGGCTTCTGCATCCCCGCACCACAGTAGATGCGCAGCACCTGCCCCGTCAGGTTCTCCGTCTCTGCAGCCACCGGCGAGGATGCTGTCGTACTGCTCGAAGGCTGCTCCGCTGTCCCCCCACAGCCGACAACGTTCAAAGCCACAGCCGACATCAACCCAAAGACAAGCAATTCTTTTTTCCAACGCATCGCAAAACATCCTCCTATACATAAAAAAGACACGCCCTTGAAGGACGTGCCTACGACACACAAAAACAGGCAGATGACATCCATCTGTCGCAGATATTCCTTCTCAAGCACGGAAAGCCAGTTCGTTTCCGAGCTGACTCGGGAGCCGAAGCTCCGGCAACCACCACATATACGAACAGTACACAGCGATGATTGCTTGGAACAATATGTATTTGACGACAGTATAGTAAAAACATTAGAGAAATGCAAGGATAAATTACTCCGATATGGAGCGCGGCAAATTGCAAGTTTAATTGGCGCAAGACCTCGTTAAATTTGGGCAAATTATATCATCGGGGCATACATATCGTTTGCTGTCTTATATGGGAAGAAATCTGCGCAGCATCCGATGCCCGTTTTCATTGCCTCCACACAAGCGTACGCCTACTCTTTTGCGTCAATTTATTTTACAACTTACACACCAATATCCCCGCCGACACAGACCGTGCGCGTGCCGATCTGTCCGATGTGCACAGGCAGCCCGTAGAGTGCGGTCATACCCGCCTCGTCGATAACCTCCGCCGCCGCGCCGTGCTTCCAGAGAGTCTTATCTTTTAAGATAAGTGTTTCCGCAGCAAGATAAAGCGCATGATCTGGAAAGTGCGTCGTCATCAGGATGCCAATGCCCTGCGCGTGGAGACGCAGGACGAGATCGAGGAAGCGGTGCGCGTTGCCGAAGTCGAGGTGCGCCGTCGGCTCGTCGAGGATAAGAAACGCAGGGCTTTGCGTAAGTGCCGCCGCGAGCAGGACGAGCTGGCGCTCGCCGCCCGAGATGTTCGTATAGGGCTGCTCCGCGAGATGAGCGATGCCGAGAAAACGCAGATGATGCAGGGCGATCTCCGCCTCGCGCGTCCCGGGCGAACCGAAGTAGCGCATGTGCGCCGTGCGCCCCATCATGACGACATCGAGCACGCGGAAGGGAAAGGTCGGCGTGTGATTCTGCGGGATGTAGGCGATCTTTCGCGCGAGTTCCCGCTGTCCGTACGCGCTGCGCTCCTTCCCATCGAGGAGCACGCGCCCCGTGCCACCGTGCTCGCCCACGATACATTTCAGCAGGGTGCTCTTGCCAGTGCCGTTCTTTCCAAGAATGCAGTAGATCCCCGTGCCCGCGAGGGAGAATGTCACATTCTCCAAGATCGTGCGCTGTGCATCATAGGAAAAGCCCAACTGCTCTACGTCCAGTCTCACCAGCGCACCTTCTTTCTCAGGATGAAGTAAATGAAGATCGGAATACTCACGATGCCCGTAATGACACCAATCGGAATCTCAAGTGCCGTCAGTGTGCGGCAGAGGTCGTCGATCACAAGCAGATAGACAATGCCGAGCGATGCGGACACGGGCATCAGCCGCCGAAAGTCGGGGCCGACGATCATGCGCGCGAGATGCGGGATGACGATGCCGACCCAGCCGATAATGCCCGAAATACTCACAACAAGTGCCGTGACAAGCGTCGCGGCAAGAATGATGATGGCGCGGTCACGTCGGACGGCAACGCCCATCGACTGTGCCTCCTGCTCGCCCATGCTGAGGATGTTGATGCGCCAACGATAGAGGAACAGCAGCGTCAGTGCCGCAAGATACGCGGGCAGGATGAGCAGCAGCCCATCGAACTTGACACTTGCGAGCGAGCCCATGAGCCAGTAGACGATCTGCGGCAGCTTCTCCTGCGGGTCGGCGGTGAATTTTAAGAGTGCCACGAGCGAGGAGAAAAACGCGCTCACGAGCATTCCCGAGAGAATCATCGTGACGGACGCGCCGCGCTTATGCCCCGCGAGGAGGAACGTCAGCCCCACGGACACGATGCCGAACGCGAGTGCCGCCATCTGCACGCCCGCCGCCGGCAGCGACAGCACAATCGCAAGTGCAGCGCCAAAGCCCGCTCCGTTCGATACGCCGAGCGTATAGGGGCTCGCGAGCGGGTTGCCGAAAAGTGCCTGAAAGACGCCGCCCGCAACGGCAAGCCCGCAGCCCGCGACGACTGCGCCGAGGATGCGCGGCAGGCGCACGTCATAGATCATCGACACCTCCATCGCCGTCACGTCGGGCGGCAGAACGCCCGTGACGTCCGCAAGGAGAATCTGGTAGACGTGCGTCGGCGAGATATGATACGCACCGAGCGTCAGCGAGTAGAGGATGCACGCCAAAGGGAGCAGGACGAAAAGAATGCCCTGCCCCCCCATGACGTATTTACTTACGCGCGTCATTTCCGCACGATGCCGTCTGCGACCTTGCCCGTGAACGGCACGCCGTAGAACGTCTCATAGAACTTCTTCGCTCGCTCCATGACCACGTCCGCGCTCACCTTGTCCGGATAGAACATATGTGCAAGCCACAGCTCGCCGAGCGCGACCGAGTCCGCATCGGGGTTGCCCCACGGCTTTGCCCAGTACGGGGCTTCGATCACATTGCCGTTCTGCACCGCACGCAGCTGTGCGTAGGCGGGATCCGTCGTGAGTTCCTTGTAGATCTCGGGGTAGCGGTCCTGCGAGATGATGACCTCTGGATTCCACTTCGCGAGCGACTCGACGTTATACTCGCCGTTCCCCTGGATGTCCTTCGCTGCGGGGTTCATGCCGCCCGCACGCAGGAGCATGCAGCCGACGTACTTGTCGTTGCCGTAGACCATGTGCTTGCTGCTGACGGGGATCGCCGTCACGCGCTGATCGTCGGGAATGCTGCCAACCGCCTTCTCGACGATGGCACGGCTCTCCTCGGCAAACGCCCAGAGTTCCTTTGCCTTCGCGTCGCGCCCCGTGAGGTGTCCGAGAATCTCAATCGCACCGCGCAGCCCATCCGTATACGCCTTGTCCGCATTCGACAGGCGCGGGTTCTGCGCCTCCGCCTGCTTGCCCTCGCCGCGCAGCGAAATGACCGCAACGGGAATGCCCATCTCGCGCAGCTTTGCCGCCGAGCCTTGGTCGGACTGCGATGCGACGATCACGATGTCGGGCTTCAGCTTGGCAATCTCCTCGATGTTCGGCTGCGTGAGCGTACCCTGTGTCGGCATATCCTTGATCGCGGGCCAGATGTCCGCGATGTAGTCACCGAGGTCACGCTGCCACGTCGACTCGACACCGACGATCTTATCCTGCCCGCCGAGCTGGCAGATGATGTCGAGCGAGTGATGCTGCAGAACGACCATGCGCTCCACAGGTGCCTTCACCGTGACCTCGTTGCCCGCCTGATCGGTGAACGTGTAGCTCTCCGCTGCTGCGGGCTTCTGCTCCGCCGCCTGTTTTGCGTCCTGCCCGCAGCCCACAAGCAGTGCTGCCATAAAGACGGCGGCGAAAAGGGCGGTCAAGACACGCCGCAGGATGAATGTGTCTCTCATAAAATCTCCTTTCGTTTAGAAAAACCGCCCGACGATGGGTGTCATCGGGTGGTTCAGTGTGAAAATAATTCGTTTAGAAATTGAAATCTACACGCGCGAAGATTTTGCTCGCATCCTTATCGCCTTTGAGATCCTTGCCGCGGAAATACTCGACCTTGCCGACAACGTTCTTGAACGGAACGTAATGGAGACCGGCTTCCCAGCCCTTCTGTCCTGCGCTGATCGCGTTGTACGTCGGCTTGAACACAGCATTGCCACCAAGATTGCGGTAGGTGACAAACATCCCCCACGAGCCGACATCCGACTTCTTCGCGCCCTTGTACGAGAGCTGCACGCTGTCCGCCTTCTTATAGTGATCCGCCTCCGTGTTCTGCGCATATGCGCCCGAGAGGCTGACATTCTTATCAAAAGTATAGGTGCCGCCCACGGAGAAGATCCGTGCCTCGTCCGTCGAGCCGGAGTTCTTGTAGCCCGCCACGCGATACTTCTCGCTGTTCGCATGGTAGTAGCCAACGCCCGCATTGATCTTGCCGCTCTTGCCCGTCAGCTCGATCACCTGCACGTTCGCCGCAGGATCACTCGAAGTCCCCAGCTTGCTGACGCGCCCCGCTGCAACCTTTGCCCTCACGACGTTGCCGAAGCGCACCGTCGCGCCGGACATCGTCGGAGGATCGGAAACCATGCCGTTATCCACGTCGGAGAAGAGCGGCATCTGACCGAGGCGCACCTCGAACTTGCCGAACGTACCGATGGCATGCGCACGATCTACCTTGAAGTTTTCGCTGCCCTTCCCGTCGCCTGCATCCTTATCCATCAGATAAGAGCCCGTCAGACGCGCCGTCACCTTCCAGTTCTTGTTGACCTCAGCCGTCGGAAGCACGCGGAACATCGCCATATTCTGATTCGTACGCGCATTGCCATCATGACGATCACTTGTGTACTGATAGCGGAAGAAGCCCGTCCACTTCACCATATCGGCGTTCTTTTCGAGCTTCGCCACGCGCACGCCGAGATTGTTCAGTTCATCGGCGAACTCAGCGGCAAGGCGGTCGATGAGCGCCTTGTCCGAGACGGGAACGTTCTCCTTTGCCATCGCCTTTGCAACCATCTGCGCCATCTCATAGCGCGTGATGCTGCGGTCGCCGCGGTACGTGCCGTCGCCGTAGCCCTCGACCACGCCGTCCGCTGCGAGCTGCGTCACAGCGTCGTACGCCCAGTGGTCACGCGGAACATCACTGAACGGATTCGCCGCCGCAAACGTCGTCGATGCTGCGCCAATCGTGAGTGCTGTGGCAAACGCCGCAACAAGATTCTTCTTCATAAGATAAAACAGTCCTTTCTTCGCGAGGAGTCCCCGCTGTCCTAAAATATATTGCTGCACTGCCGCAGAGAGTTCTGGAACAGTGCCGACAAGCAATGAAACAATTACTTCGCAGGTGCTTCGCCCTTGATGATGCGCTGTGCATCCGCCTCGCTCAGATCATAGTGGAGGAAACGCTTGTAGAAGTCCACCGTCTCCTTCACGAGATCGACATCGGCAAAGAGCTGCGGCTGGATGGTCTGTGCCGCCCAGAGGAGCTGCAGAGCAGACTCGGCGCTGTAGCGATCCCAGTTGAACGTGCCAACGGGGTTCGCATAGATGCGCCCGTTCCTCACCGCCTTGAGGCTCGACCACTGCGGATCGTTCTTGATCGCCTCAATGCCCTTCGCGGACTGCGTGCCGCCGATGATGATGATGTCGGGATCCGCCTTGAGGACTTCCTCGATGGTCGTCTTGATCTGCGGCCCCTTCGCCGTGATGGCATTCCTGCCGCCGCCATAGCGAATCCACTCGTCAATGATCGTATCCACGCCATCCACCTTGAAGAGGTCGTCGCCGCCGACAATGTGGAGCACGACGGGGCGTTCGGCATCGCTGAGCTTCTTCGTGCGCTCATCCGTAAACTTCGTTTTCTCGTCGAGGTAGGAGAGGTATGTCTCCGCATTCTTCACGGCATCGCCGCCGAGCACATCGCCCGTGATCTTCACAACCTTGCGCAGCCCGTCATAGGTCGCGAAGTTGACACGCACCGCCGTATAGCCGTTCTTGCGTGCCGTCTCGATCTGCTCCTTGTTGCTCGCAAGCACGACCTGCGGCTTCTCCTTCTCAACCTCTTCCCAGTTCACATCCGTGCCCTTGACGGGTGCGGAGATCTCCGCAATGCGCGGATAGACCTGCGCGAACCACGGGAGCCCCTGCACGTTCTTCGTCGTCGTGACGAGCTTGTCCGCGCCGCCGAGGAGCAGCACGACCTGATTGTTCGCGTGCCAGAGGTCGGCGATGCGCTCGACGTTCGCGGGGATCTTGACCTCCGTGCCGTCGATGTCCGTGACTGTGCGCGCCCTTTCCTGTTTGCCCTGCGCAGCGTTCTCCGTCCCGCAGCCCACGAGTGCTGCAAGCACCATGATGAGTGCCAGCAGCGCAATGAGATTTTTCTTCATTGCATACATCCTTTCATCTGAAAACCTGAAAATTTATTGTGAGCGTGTAATCCCCCGTAGCGAACCCTAGTGGAACAAGCGGGAAAAGCACACGTTCTGCCCCCTGCGGATTTTATTCGTTCAAGCGAAGCGCGTTTGGAATCCGCAGGTATTTAGGCAGATAAGTGTGCGACCGCTTGTGCAACGAGGCGTTCGCGAGGGGGATGCACGACATACTACAGCCGCGGAATCACGCAGACCGTACGCCCCACATTGTCGCTGTGGAAAAGGCTCAGCTTCGTTCCGTACAGTTCCTCCAGATGCGATGCCCGTACCTCGTCCACGGATTCGTAAAAATCCATATGTGTGCCGAAGCAGAGCGCGACGCGGCTGTTCAGCAGCAGCGCCTGCTCGGGCAGATGCGTTGTAAAGACCACACCGTAGCCCTTTGCACGCAAGTTGTCGATGGTCTGTAGGACGAGCACCTGATTGCGCACATCGAGCGCCGCCGTCGGCTCGTCCATGAGGATCAGCCTCGTATTTTGAAGCAGTGCGCGCCCGATGGCGACCAGCTGCCGCTGCCCGCCGCTGAGTTCCCTGCACTGGCGGTTGCGGATGTGCGCGATGCCCAGTTCCTCAAGAATCACATCCGTCTGCCCGTAGTCCGCCTTGCTCGGTGCGGAGAACATCCCCGTGCGCACCGTCGCACCGAAGGACACATAGTCGCGCACCGTGAACGAACTCTCTGCGCTGATAATCTGCGGAACGAACGCGATCTCCCGCGCACGCTCGCGCGGCGACATTGCATAGATGTTGTGTCCGTTCGTATAGATGCGTCCCTGTGTCAGCTCCTGAAAGCCCATCAGGCACGCGAGGAGCGTGGACTTGCCGACACCGTTGCGCCCGAGGAGCGCAAGCACCTCGCCACCCTTGATCGAGAACGAGATATGCTCGAAGATGTACGGCGCATCCGCGCGATAGCGAAACGAGCCGTCGTCGAGCCAAAGCATTGCGCGCTCCATCAGAAATACCTCCGCTGGCGGTAGAGAATCCACGCGAAGAACGGTGTGCCGACAAAGCCGCAGAGAATCCCGAGCGGCACCTCTGCCGAGGTCAGCGTGCGTGCAAGGAGATCGGCGAGCATCAGGAAGGATGCCGCGAGTACCGCCGTTGCGGGCAGGAGCTGCGCGTGGTTGCCGCCGACGAGCATCCGCGCCAGATGCGGCAGGATCAGGCCGATCCACCCAATCGTCCCGCTCAGGCATACCGCCGATGCCGTGAGGAGTGTCGCGAGCGCGATCACGGCAAGCCGCTCACGGTTCACATTCACGCCGAGACTCGCCGCCTCCTGATCCGAGAGCGAAAGCACATTCATGCGCCAGCGCATTGCAAGCAGCCCCGCGAGCGTGAGGACGATGATCGGCGTGACGTAGAGCAGGTTGTCCCACGAGACCTTTGCGAGGCTGCCGAGCTGCCAGTAGACAATATCCGCGAGCTCCGTATCGGGGTCGGCGAGGTATTTCAGCAGACCGATCACCGCCGCCATAAAGCCCGACACGATGATGCCGCAGAGCACGAGCACGATGCGTGAGCGGCTCTGCACGAGCTTCGGCAACATAAGCGTCATCGTAACCGCCGCAATGCCGCCGAGGAATGCCGCGACCGCCGTGCCGCCGAGCGTCAGATGCGCGAGAATCGCAAGGCACGCGCCCACGCTCGCGCCCTGCGAGACACCGAGGAGGTCGGGCGATACGAGATCGTTGCGGAAGACCCCCTGATACGCCGCGCCCGACACCGCGAGCGCAACACCCACGAGAATGTCGCCGAGCACGCGCGGCAGACGGATCACCATGACCACGTTATACATCGACGCGTCCCACGTGATCGGTAGTTCGATAAAATTCGACGCGAGAATTGCCACCACCTGATCAAACGGGACGTAAAACCGCCCCACCGAAAGTGAGAGGACGAAAAACAGCACAGCGAGCACACTGCCCGCCGCCATCATACGCGCATACTGCCCCATAAAGCCCCTTTCCCGTTCCGCAAATCTCCAAATTTTCCCAACAAAAAATGCCCGCCGGAAAATCCGGTGAGCAATTACAGCGCACAAAAAGAGCGCAGTCCTCCCCCTGCCGGTTTTCCTTTGCAATGCAGACAAATGTCTGCGGGCAGGGAAGGACGTTTCCATACCTTCCCCCGCGACCGCGATCCCCACCGCAGTCAGGCCGACGCACCATAGCATACGCCACAGGTACGGCAGCTCGAAAAACTGAAAAACAAATGTAGTTTGTATGAGTATAGCATGAGATTCAAAATAATACAATGAGAAAAATCACTGTATTGCCCCTGCCAAACGTCCATCTTGCAAAAGGCGGCGTGCTCATGTAAAATGGAATAAGATTGGTATGATTTGAATTTATAGGAGGTATCTTATGTTTCTGATACGATGCACGCACGCGATGCGCACCGTCCTCGCTGCGGCGATGCTGGGCGTACTCGCACTCACGAGCGGCTGTTTCAGCGGCGATGTGGACGTCGTCATCAACGAGGACGGCAGTGCCGACCTCAAGACCACGCTCATCAGCGTGCCGATGCTCGCCGAGATCGTCGAGCAGAGCAAGACAGCGACGACGGCAAAGAATCCGGATGCGCAGGTCACGCCCGTAACGAAGGAGAATATGTCCGGCTACGAGATCACGGAGCACTACGCGACGGTCGAAAAGCTGTCGGAGAACGACTTCTTCAAGGCGAACGAGGGCAAAAACACGGGCATCACCGCGAACAAGAGCCTGTTCTACACGGACTACAACTTCGACCTGCTCTTTGAGGGCAGCCAGAACGGCGGCGGCGCGGGTGCGTTTGCGAGCAACATCACGTTCACGTATCAGATGACGCTGCCCGTCGCACCCACGAGCTCGAACGCCGACCGTTCGGAGGACGACGGCAAGCAGCTCACATGGAACCTCGGCAAGACCCTCGTAACAGGCGAGTCGTCCAAGATCGAGGTCGCGTTCCGCATCTGGAACAAGACGGCGATCATCGGCGCGGTCGTCCTTGTCGTCGTTCTCCTCGGCGCGTGCGCGTTCTTCTTCCTCCGCAGACGCAAGGAGACGGAGGAGGAGCCGCAGCAGGTCATTGAGGACGCTCCCATCGACGTAACACCGAACGAGACGAACGTCAAGAACTAAAGATTGGCAAGCAAAAACGAGGAGCCCCTGCAAACGTGCAAGGGTTCCTCGTTTTTTGTAAATGGGTATTGGGCTCAGTTGTAATGCCCGCGACAGGCGAAAATCGGACGAAAAAATCTACGCCAATCTGAGGGTCTATTTTATCAGCGATTCCTTTATTCTGTCCATATCAAAGCAAACGAAGGCATCGCCCCTCTCCGTTTGTTGTGGTCGCACTCTGAGCGGCGACACACGCGCGGTTCTATGGTCATTGTATCTGATTTGCGCAAAAAATCAATCCCATTAAACACACGTCAACCGCACTGCAAAATCAGGTGGACACGGTCGAAATTCCGTGCGGCAAGGTCTTCCTTCCGAATCCAGAAGTAGATCAGACCACAGTCGCCGTACATCAGCTCCGTATCCTCGTCCGTCACCGTCCCCATTTGCAGCAGCAATACCCAACGATCCACGGATGTTTCCACCGGATCCGCATCCTCCTCTTCGGGGCGCCGTGCGTGCACATCCCCCTCGATGTCTCTGCTGTAAAGCTCACACTCCGGCTCCATTTCGCCCTGAATCTCATCCGCATAGCCGAGCATCTTCATGGGATTGTCCTCGTGTGCGGCAGCATCGTATCCGAACTCCGCCCGCAGTTCGTTGTAGGTGTCCCAATCCACCTCTTTCCCGCTCCTGCGGCTGTATGCAAAGGACGACAGGAGACTGACGGCATCCGCAAACGTCAGTGCCTGTTCGCCCACGCTCCACTCCTTCGTTTCCGCCGGGATCTCCGTCGAAACAAGCTGCTCCGTCTCCGGAAAATAATAGACGCGCGCATAGCCCTTGTGCCCCGGTTCGAAGCCCCACTCCATCGACATGGTCTCATAGAAGAAGCTGAGCACGCCCGTCTTCGGCAGGAGCCCCGTGCGGTCGTACTGCGCGGCTTCGCCAAGGTTGATCTGGGCGAGAAAGGCAAGCGGACGGTTCTTCGTCACTCCCTCGAAGTCCGTTCCCTTATAGTACGGCCAGGCAAAATCTGCGGGCAGGTCGGGCGTTCCGTAGAACTTGCTTGCCCCGACGGGAAGTTTTTTCTGCGAAGGATGATGTGTAATCACAATCTCCCGCCGCTGTGTGCGTTCAAAGAACGCCGTCACCGCACGGCGCAGACATTCCCGCTCCGCTTCAACTTCGCGCACGAGCTGTTCCACGCTCATAGAAGCGGGTTCCTCCGCATACCAGCCGTGCCTGTTTTCAACCGCCTCTTTGCACCGTTCCGTCATCCCGCCGGGCTTGCCAAAGAAGACGCGCTCGATCTCCGCCTTGCCCGCCGCATCATGCTCCGCCGCTTCCAAATATTGCAGAGCCAGACGCAAAGCACAAAGTTTCGGATAACGATTGACCGCAAAAAAGTACAGGGCATAGCCCATGCGGTAGTTCCAGAGCGCATCACGTGCGGATTCCGAAACCTCGTTCAGTGTCTTGATGGCATCGAAAAAGCTGCGCTCCTCGATGGATTCCTGCGCGGTCTTCATGCCGCTGCCTTCTTCACGCGGATATACTGCATCGCAAGAATCACGGCGAAGATGGCACACCCGATGATGTCGGTGGTGCCGCCGGGCTTTATCATGAACAGCCCCGCACCGATGAGGAGGATGCGCTCATACATGCGGCAGTGATCGGCAAGGAAGCCGCAGAGCGCGGAGCTGAGGGCGATCATGCCCGCGAGTGCGGAGAGTGTCGCCATAACGAGGGCGAACGGCGTCGCGTCCACCATCAGAATCACGGGGGACAACACGAAGATGTACGGGATGATGAACGCCGCAATCGCGAGTTTCGACGCGTGTACGCCGGTTCTCAGCGCATTTCCCCCGCTGATGCCCGCCCCTGCGTAGGCGGCGAGCGCGACGGGCGGGGTCACGTCCGCGATGATGCCGAAGTAGAACACAAACATATGCGCCGCGAGGATGGGTACGCCCATCTGGACGAGTGCGGGCGCGGCAATGGTCGAGGTGATGACATAGTTCGCCGTGGTCGGTACGCCCATGCCGAGGACGATCGCCGTAATCATGGTGAAGAACATCGCGGGCAGGAGCATCCCTCCCGCCATCTCGATCAGTCCCGAGGCGAGGCGCAGTCCGACGCCCGTCTTGGTGACGACACCGATGATGATGCCCGCCGCCGCACAGGCGATGAGCACGCCGAGCACCGCCTTTGCCCCGCGCTCCAGCCCGTAGACGATCTCAATCGGCTTCATGCGCGTAGATTTCCGCAGCATGGCACAGGTGATGGAGAGGAAAATGGCGACAAGCGCCGCACGCATGGGCGTATACCCCGAGACGAGGAGATAGACGATAACGACGAGCGGGATCGCGAGATGGCCGCGCTCCTTTAGGAGGGTCAGGGGATTCGGCAGTTCGCTGCGCGGGATTCCTTTGAGGTTCTTGCGCTTTGCCTCGAAATGCACGCCGAGCCACACGCCCGTAAAGTAGAGGAGCGCAGGGATCGCCGCCGCCTTGACGACCTCGATGTAGGACACGCCGACGAACTCCGCCATGAGGAACGCCGCCGCCCCCATGACGGGAGGCATGAGCTGCCCGCCCGTGGATGCCGCCGCCTCGACCGCGCCCGCGAAGTTCGGATGGTAGCCGAGCTTTTTCATCATCGGGATGGTGAGCGAGCCCGTACCGACGACGTTTGCGACGGAGCTGCCCGAAACCGTTCCCATGAGGCCGCTTGAAAGCACGGCGACCTTCGCAGGGCCGCCGCTCGCCCAGCCCGCGACAGCGTTGGCAAGGTCGATGAAAAACTTGCCGAGCCCCGTGCTCTCAAGGTACGCGCCAAAGAGGATGAACAGGAAGATGAACGTCGAGGACACGCCGAGCGGGATGCCGAAGATGCCCTCCGTCGTATAGTAGAGGTGACTGATGAGCTGTTCGGGCGAAAGTCCTCTGTGCGCGAGCACACCCGGCATATACGGACCGAGGAAGGCATACGCGAGGAAACAGAGCACGACCGTCACCATCGGCAGCCCCACGACGCGCCGTGCCGCCTCGATGACGAGCAGGATGCCGATCCCGCCCACGACAATATCCGCCGTCGTAGCAGAGCCCGCACGCGTCACGAGTTCGCGGTACTGGACGACGATGTAGGCGGGTGCCGCCGCGCCGAGGACAGCAAGGAGCACGTCGATCGGGTGGAAAAAGTGATCGCGCGTCCACGCACGGCGGCAGGGATAGAGCAGATATGCGAGCGAGAGTCCGAAACCGAGGTGAACGGCACGCTGCAGCTGTGCGTCGAGGATGCCAAAGGTCGCCGTATAGAGCTGAAAGATGGAAAATGTGATGGCAATGGCGGCGATGATTTTCTGCGGCAGCCCTGCATAGTGGGCGGTGTTTGATTCGCGGTCGTATTTTTTGAGGACTGCTTCGGCAGTCTTGTGATCGGTCATAGAGAGTTCACATCCTTTGAGGAAAGTGTCTATATATTTCGCAAAAACAGCACAAAAGAAATACGAGGCCGCCGGCCGGCAGCCTCGGAATGTCATAGAAAATAGGTGTAGAGCGGCGCGACGACGAGGTCGATGCGCGTGCCGACGGGATACATCTCGTAGGCGGGAACACGCGTCCCGCCCGCCTCAATCGTCAGCTGTGTGCCGACACCCGTACGGAGACTGAGCGCAGGATAGTCGCGATCCATGTCGAGGACGAAGTAGTCGCCCTCCTGTCGGAACGTCCCCTCCTCGGGGAGAAACGGCAGTCCGACCCCGTGCGACTGATAGCGCGTACCCGTGAGGTGGAAATGTCCGTCCGCATACGCAGTCAGGAACTCCTCGACGGGGGTTTTCTGTACGGAGTGGATAAAATGAACCGTCAGAGGAACTTCGTCGCGCAGCTGCCGCACGAGGACAGTCTTTTGCCCGTCCACCTGCAAAAAGAGAGCGGGTGTGCTCAGAATATCAAACGCAACGAGCACTGCCGCCGCCGCGAGCGCAATCAGATACGCTCTCATTTCTCGTTAAAGAACTTCTCCGCGCCCGCATTCATCGGCAGGGACATCCCCGCCTTTGCCGTGTCCTTCGTGATCTGCTTGCCGACGGCGTGCGCTGCCTGCAGACGGTCGAGATTCGAGAAGATTGCCTTGGTGATGCTGTAGCCGAGATCGGCGTCTACCGAAGGACCCGCGACGAGCATCGCCATCACGGAGACGCTTGGGACAGCCTCGTCAAAGCCCGCATACGTCCCGGCGGGAATGACGGTCTTGGTGTAGAACGGATACTTTGCGATCAGATCGTCCGCTATTTTATCCTCCACCGGCAGCAGACGCACGGGGTTCTGCGCAGCGATGTCCTGCACGGATGCCGTCGGGTAGCCCGCCGTCAGAACGGCGACATCCACATTGCCGTCCTTGAGTGCGCTCGCGCCCTCGGCGAACGAGAGGAACTTTGCATCAATATCATCATACGATACGCCGTATGCGGCGAGGATCTGACGCACGTTTGCCTCCACGCCCGAGCCTGCCGCGCCGACCGCGACGCGCTTGCCCTTCAGCTCTGCGAGATTCTTGATCCCCGAGGACTGGAGCGTGACGAACTGGCACGTCTCGGGATAGAGCGAGGCGATGCCCTGCAGACCGTCCACCTTCTTGTCCGCGAACATTTCCGTACCGTTGACCGCATAGAAGGTAATATCGTTCTGCACCGTCGCGAGATCCACCGCCCCGTCGCGCAGCATATTGATATTGGCAACGGATGCACCCGTGCTCTGGGCGCTGGCGTTCATGCCCTTAATATCCTTGTTCAGCACCTCGGCGATTGCACCGCCGATGGGGTAGTACGTACCTGCCGTGCCGCCCGTTCCGATGTTGAGGAACTTCTTATCTCCCGACGAAGCGGAGTCGCCGCCGCAGCCGGTGAGAAGCGCGGCAGAGAATACAAGGACCGCACCTGCCGCAAGAATTTTCTTTACGGTAGAGATATTCATGTTCTTTCCCTCCATGATGAAATAGAAAAGCTCTCGAACTATCGTCGCGTACGGCGATAATGAATGTATATTATCATAAAGCATCCCCCACGTGCAAGCGGGAGATGCTTTGTATGATGGTATACACGCGCATACGGACGAAACTCTCATTTCTCGTTAAAGAACTTCTCCGCGCCCGCATTCATCGGCAGCGACATCCCCATCTGCACCGTCTCCCGCGTGATCTGCCGAGCGACGGGATGCGCTGTCCGCAGACGGTCAAGGTTCGAGAAAATCGCCTTTGTCACGGTGTAGCCAAGTTCCTCGTTCACCGTGGGTCCCGCGACGAGCATCGCCATCACGGAAACACTCGGAACAGCCTCGTCAAAGCCCACATACGTCCCGGCGGGGATGACGGTCTTGGTGTAGAACGGATACTGCGCGATCAACGCATCGGCAATCTCGTCCTCCACAGGCAGCAGACGCACGGGATGCTGTGCGGCGATGTCCTGCACGGATGCCGTCGGATAGCCCGCCGTCAGAACGGCGACATCGACGTTGCCGTCCTTGAGTGCGCTCGCCCCCTCGGCGAACGAGAGGAACTTCGCATCAATATCATCATACGATACGCCGTATGCGGCGAGGATCTGGCGCACATTCGCCTCCACCCCCGAGCCGACCGCACCGACTGCGACGCGCCTCCCCTTCAGCTCGGAGAGGCTCTTGATGCCCGAAGAGCGGAGCGTGACGAACTGGCACGTCTCGGGATAGAGCGCGGCAACGCCCTTGAGACCGTTCACCTTCTTGTCCACGAACATCTCCGTACCGTTCGCGGCGTAGTATGCAATATCGTTCTGCACCGTCGCGAGGTCGATCGTCCCATCGCCAAGCATATTGACATTGGCGACGGACGCGCCCGTGCTCTGTGCGTTCGCACTCATGCCGGGGATCTCCTTGTTCAGCACCTCGGCGATTGCGCCGCCGATGGGGTAGTACGTCCCCGCCGTGCCGCCCGTTCCGATGTTGAGGAACTTCTTCCCCTCCACGTCGGAGTTGCCGTTGCATCCGGTGAAGAACACCGCTGCGGCTGCAAGAACAGCACCGACTGCAAGAGTTTTCTTGATGGTAGAAATCTTCATGATCCACGCCTCCTGCCAATTCTCTCAGTTCTCAAAATCGTCCTGCAATTCAGGTGATTTTCTGTATTTTACCACAATAAATGCCATACGCGCAAGGTATGGCATTTATGATTTTTATGTATATTTTGAGGAAAGCGCTCACTGATCCATACGGCGATTTCTGTTCGTCAATTCTTTACGATCTCCGCCGGCTCGCCGTTCGCCTTGGCACGCTGAATGCACGCCTTGAGGCGTGCAATATTCTTCACATGGAGGTCAATGGCAAAGCGGATGCGCTTCTTCTCCTCCTCCGTGAACTCCGGCTTCTCGTAGGCCGCACGGATGCGCTCAAGACGCGCCTCCACGTCGTGCAGCTCATCCTCCAACGGACGAACGTGCATGAGGGCGCAGCCATACACCGCACGCATGGCATCCTCGACATACTGTGCATAGCCCGGCTCGCCCGAGGACTTCTCAAGCCACTGTGCGACGTGATGGATGATGTCATACGGCGACTCGCCGCCGTGGATCATGGAAACGATCTCCATCTTCACCTGCTGTTCACGCCCGTGCGGCTGTGCGATGAGTTCCGCAGCGTCCGCCATCAGATGACCTTTTCCCCGTGGTAGCGTTCGCCGCCGATCTCGGGATAGACACCGTACTCTACCGCCCATTCGCATTTGTACTTGAGCGCCTGTGCATGGATCGTCGCCATACGGTCGATATTCTCGCGTACGATCTTCGCGGGAACGCCCGCGACGAGCGAGTTCGGCGGGATGACGGCGTTCTCCTTGACCACCGCGCCCGCTGCGACGATGGAGCCGCGCCCGATCTTCGCGCCCGTCAGAACGACTGCCCCCATGCCGATGAGCACGTGATCCTCGATCTCGCAGCCGTGGATGCACGCGCTGTGTCCGACCGTCACATAGTCCCCAATGATGCACGGGTTGTCGTCCGCAACGTGCAGGCAGGTGAGATCCTGTATGTTCGAGCACACGCCGACGGAGATGTAGTTGACATCGCCGCGTGCGACCACGCCCGGCCAGAGGCTCGCGTACTGCCCGACGCGCACGTCACCCGAGAGGAATACCTGCGGCGCGACGAACGCCTCCGCATGGATCTGCGGCGTGATGCCGTGAAATGCGGGAAAACCGTCCCCTTTGAATGTAAACATAATGTATCCTTTCTAAAGGAATCACCCTTTTGCCTCAAACGGCTTACTCCCATGCGCCGCATGGTAGTACGTGTGTGCGGCGGCAAAGACGGCGGCGCTCGGCGCAATGTCGCCTGTGCGCGTACCGTCCTCCTCCGCGTTCTTTTTTCGGCGTACGCCGTGCGCCTCCTCCGCCGCTGCGTCGGGCGCAGTATTCGGCAGATGCTTGTACTCCTCGGAGTTTGCGTACTCCATCCATTCGCGCTGGAGCGCACGCAGGAGGTAGACCTTCTCGTTGTCGAGCGGCGAAAGACGGCTCTGCTCCTGCGCCGTGCGGAGCATATCATCCATCTCCTCAGGGGAGAACACGCGGCGGTTGTCGTATGAACTGTGCGTCGCAGATCGCTGCTCAAAGCCTGCCCGCGCCCTGTGCGGGCTCTCCGGCGCACTGTCGGCACGTGCGTCTCCCCCATCCTGTGCGGCACTCGGCTGCGCAGTCAAAGTCCCGCCGGGCTCTGCACCAAGCGCCTCACGCCCGAGCGCCCCCTGCATCTCCCCCGTCGTCGGGGCGGCATCCGCACCCTCTCCCGCAGAGGCATCGAGCGCATCGCCCGCGGCAGGTGTCCCGCCCGCCGTCATGACGGGCGATCCCGCTGCTCCCTCCGCACCGCTGCCCGCACCACGCGTGCTCGGCAGTTCCCCGCCGCCCTTCTGCATCTCTGAGAGTACGGAGAGATTCGCCTGCGCCACAGCGCGCTGCGCCTCGTCCTTCGTCTTGGCACGTTTCAGTGCGCGGGCAAGCATCTCGCGCCGCTCCTCGATCCGCACCACCTTCTCATAGAGATCCGGATTGTTCTCCTTGAGATACTTCATATCGGTCGCAGAGAGTTTCTGTCCCTGCCGCAGCTTCTGCCGAATCTGCTGTTCGCGGTTGGCATCGGTCTTTTCCCGCGCCCGCTGCAGATCGCTCACGCACATCCTGCCCTCCGGCACGGGCGATCCCATCGCCTGTACAAGACTCTGCCCCGTTTTGATCCGATACTTCATCACACGCTGCAAATTCCGCAGCTGCGTATAGTCGCTGATCTTTCCGATTCCATCGAAACGCGCCATACCATTACCTCCATGTAATGTGAAAAACGCTGATAAAACAAGAATGCATACATCAGCGCTTCCGAAAATCCTTTCTATAACAACATCGGCATCCGATGCCGACGGCATAAGCCGCTGCCCATATTCTATCGTATTTGGAGCAAAAAGAAAAGCCGACGCATTCGCCGGCTTTGATTTCCTGTCGTCATTTGGTCGTCCATGCACCATTTATATATAGAACAATTCCATCGTGCAGACACTAATCACCCCGCCAAGTCCCGAGGTGCTCCCCCACCAAGGCCGACTAATCGTTCCAAACGTGCGCGCACCGCTCCCGTCGTCCGCAACAGGACGTACGGCACACCGCAAAACAGGAAATTTATAGATATGTATTTTATCATATTTCTCACCATATTGCAAGAGAATCACTTCGCTTTCTAAAAATTTCTTTGTAGGATTACAATAGATATGTTACACAAGTAAATAAAAAGAGAAAGCCCATTTGTGTTATGCTCTATCTAGCAAAACAAACCACACACAAAGGAGGCTTTCTCATGAAAAGCATAACACAGGACATCAAGTATTATCAAGCGATTCTTTCCTATGCAGATAAGCATGGCGTCACAAAGGCTGCCATTAAGTACCGCACTTATCGCCAGTTCATCTATCGACTGCGTAATCGCTACGATGGTACACCCAAATCCCTCGCACCAAAGTCGCGACGCCCCCATCATCACCCCAACGAACACACAGGCGAAGAGATCGCTCTCATTCGGCGGATGCGTAAACGTCGTCCCAATACGGGTCTTGTCCGCTTCTGGGTGCGCCTGCGTAAAAAGGGGTATACACGCTCCATTGCCGGTCTTTACCGCTGCATGAAACGTCTGGGGCTTAAAACAAGCAAGCCCAAGAAACCTGTATATCAGCCAAAACCATATCAGCAGGCAACCTTCCCCGGAGAAAAAGTTCAGATTGATGTCAAAGTCGTTCCCTCCGCCTGCATTGTCGGACAGGCAAAAGAGCAGGGCGAGAAGATGTACCAATACACAGCGATTGACGAATGTACACGCTTTCGCTTTATTGCGGCATTTAAGGAGCAATCAACATATTCATCCATGCTTTTCCTGCAGCAGCTCATCCGTCGTTTCCCGTTCAAGATACATAAAGTACAGACAGATAACGGGGCGGAGTTTACCAAGCGTTTCCAAGCGGCGGATGAAGAAAATCTGACGCTGTTTGAAAAGGAGTTAAAGCGTCTTGGCATTGCACACCAGAAGATTCGCCCCTATACGCCGAGGCATAACGGTAAGGTAGAGCGTTCCCACCGAAAGGACAACGAGGAGTTTTACGCCACGCATACGTTTTACTCGTTTGAGGATTTCAAGGTGCAGCTTGCACGGAGAAACAGGGAGTATAACAATTTTCCGATGCGTCCCCTCGGATGGAAGTCTCCTCGTGAGACTCTTTCTCTGCTTCTCTCTTGTGTAACATATGATTGACAAACCTACAATCACTTCGCTTTCTAAAAATTTCTCAAAAATATTGATAAATGCTCTCATTCAGTGTAAAATACTCAGGCATAAAGTATTAGGGAATCGCTGATAAACTGAAGTCAGCCAATAACGGATGATCATGGCACATACACACGAAGAACCACGAAGTTACCGCTTCGGGGTTTTTGCTTGAAAAATAATTTCCTTTCCTATTGACAACCGCTTCATCACCATTTATACTCAACATATGAATAGTTGCTCATATGTTGTTTGAACAAAGGAGACGATCATCATGAAAAAGGCATTCAAGTTTCGCGACATCGACTGCGCCCACTGCGCCCATGAGATCGAGGACGCTGCGGCAAAGATCGCGGGCGTGAACAAGGTGCGCGTCAATTTCCTCAGCGAGCGCATGACACTCGATGCGGACGACGCGCGCTTTGACGAAATCGTCGCAGAGATCAAACGGATCGCCAAGACCATCGAGCCAGACGCCGTTCTCGAAGCGTAACCAAGAAAAAAAGGGGGAAGCAGACATGACGAAGAAACAAAAGAGGATGCTCATGCGCATCGGCGGAGCAGCAGCACTCTTCATCCCGGGAATGATCCTCGAAGACAATGTCGTCGGCATCGTGCTCCTCCTCGCCGCCTACGCCCTCATCGGCTGGGACATCCTCTGGCGGGCGGCGGAGAACATTCGCCACGGGCGCGTCTTTGACGAGAACTTCCTCATGGCAGTCGCCACGATCGGTGCGATTGCGCTCGGCGACTACTCCGAAGGCGTCGCCGTCATGCTGCTCTACCAGATCGGTGAGTGGTTTCAGGGATACGCCGTACAGCGTTCCCGCCGCTCCATCTCCTCGCTCATGGACATCCGTCCCGACACGGCGCGCGTTGTGCGGGACGGTGCAGAGGAGGAGGTATTTCCCGACGAGGTCGAGGTCGGCGAGACCATCCTCATCCGCCCGGGCGAGCGCGTCCCGCTCGACGGCATCATCACGAAGGGCGAGGGGCTGCTCGACACCGCCGCACTCACGGGGGAATCCGTACCGCGTACCGTAAAGACGAACGATGAGATCATCAGCGGCTGCATCAATCAGACCGGCGTACTGGAGGTCCGTGTCACAACCCCCTACGAGGAATCCACCGTCGAGCGCATCCTCTCGCTTGTGGAGGAGGCGACGGACAAGAAGGCGACCACCGAGGCATTCATCACGCGCTTTGCCCGCTGGTACACGCCCGCCGTCGTCATCGGTGCGGTACTGCTCGCCCTCGTCCCGCCGCTCGTCACGGGCGATCCGTTCTCTATGTGGATCTACCGTGCGCTCACCTTCCTCGTCATCTCCTGCCCCTGCGCCCTCGTCATCTCCGTGCCGCTCTCCTTCTTTGCAGGAATCGGCGGCGCGAGCCGCGCCGGCATCCTCATCAAGGGCGGCAACTATCTCGAAGCACTCGCAAAGGCGGACACCGTCGTCTTTGACAAGACCGGCACGCTCACGAAGGGCAGCTTCCACGTCGCGAGCGTCATCCCCGCCGAGGGCTTCGCGGAGGAGGACGTACTCTTCTACGCGGCGAATGCGGAACGCTACTCCACCCATCCCATCGGCCGCTCCATCCTCCGCGCCTTCACAGGCGGCGGGAACACGACCGAGGATACGGACGTACACGCGATGGAGGAAAATGCAGGATGCGGCATCTCCGCACACATCAACGGACATTTCATCCTGCTCGGCACGCATGACCTCCTCACAGCAAAGAAAACGGTAAACATTCCGCCGATCCCGCACACGGGCGCGGTCTACCTCTCCGTTGACGGACGCTTTGCGGGTGTTGTCCACGTCGCGGACGAGATCAAGGAGGACGCGGCGGAGGCAGTACACGCCCTAAAGGAGCGCGGCATCCGCGAGACGGTCATGCTCACGGGCGACACGCGCTGGATCGGTGCGAGCGTCGGCAAGGAACTCGGCATCGACACCGTCCATGCCGAACTCCTCCCACAGGACAAGGTCGCACAGGTCGAGGCTCGCCTTGCCGCGCAGCAGGAGGGCAGGACGCTCGCCTACGTCGGCGACGGCATCAACGACGCGCCCGTCCTCGCACGCGCCGATGTCGGCATCGCCATGGGAGCACTCGGCTCGGATGCGGCAATCGAGGCGGCGGATGTCGTTCTCATGACCGACGAGCCGCGAAAGATCGCAACCGCCATCGACATCGCACGCAAGACCATGCGCATCGCGTGGCAGAACATCATCTTTGCCATCGGCATCAAGGGCATCGTCCTCGTCCTCGGTGCACTTGGCTACGCAGGGCTCTGGGCGGCGATCTTCGCCGATGTCGGCGTCACTGTCCTCGCCATCCTCAACGCCATGCGTGCCCTCAGCGTAAAGGAATGACTTGCATCGCAGGTTCGTATCTGATATAATAAAGACACAAAAAAGAGAACCGTGACAAGACGGCTACCTCTTCACATTACACGGTTATAACCGCTCGTGCTTGGTAGGTAGGGCGGTTATTTCTTTTTAACGCAGATAATGTAGCCCGTGACGAGAATCAGCGCAAGGATGAACTCGTAGTAACTCATATCGCAACACCTCCCACTTACAGGATCGGGAAGGTGAAAAGGTAGCCGCCATAGCTTATCAGAGGGTTCTCTACATCTATTATACATTCATTTGTTCGAAGTGCAAGTAAATCTTTCTACACGAAAGCCCCCGACCATCATCGGGGGCTTTCGTCTATTCTCTTACGCTTCGCCGCGTCGCCCGTGGTACAGACACCACGGTTCTTCCGCCATGAAGTCGCCGTCATGGTAGTACGCCGCACGCGCACGGCAGCCGCCGCACGCCTTTTTGTAGCTGCACGAGCCGCAGCCGCCGCCGTAGTCGAGCGTACGCAGCTCCTTGAACACCTCGTTTTTCGCCCAGATCTCATCGAACGGCGTCTCGCGCACATCCCCCAGCTCACGGTTGAGGTACGCGCACGGCTGCACCTTGCCGCGCGGACTGATGATGCAGTACGTCAGCCCCGCCAGACAGCCGCGCGAGAAGCGCGTATCCACGCCGAGCTGATCGGCGATGCGCAGGAACTGCGGCGCACAGGTCGGCTTCAGCTCGATGTCCACCGTCTCCTGCTTGCGCATGATGCGCGAAAGCACATCCTCGTACGCCTCCGCACGCAGTGACTCCTCCTCGATCGTCTCCGCACGTCCCGTCGGCACGAGGAAGAAGAAATGATGTGCCTTCGCCCCGATCTCCACGGCGAAGTCCGTCATCGCCTCAAGCTCGTGCGCGTTCCAGTCCATCACCGTTGTATGGATCTGGAACGGCAGCCCTGCCTCGCGGCAGTTCATCATCCCGCGCACTGCGCCGTCCCAACCGCCGGGGAACGAGCGGAACGTATCGTGCTTATTCTTGTCGAGCGAGTCGAGCGAGATACCCATCCCGCACGCGCCCGCTTCCTTGAGAGCCTTTGCCATCGGCAGGTCGATCAGCGTCCCATTCGTACCGAACACGGGGATGAGCCCAAGCCCGCGCGCATAGGAAACGAGTTCGAGAATATCGGGGCGCGTCAGCGGCTCCCCGCCCGAGAAAATCATGATGCGGAAGCCCGCCTTTGCAATCTCGCGCAGGAGCTTCTTGCCCTCCTCCGTCGAGAGCTCCTCGTCCGCGCGGCAGCCCGCGTCGCGGTAGCAGTGAGCACAGTACATATTGCAGGCGTTCGTCGTGTTCCACGAAATGATCTTTACCCCGCCGCCCGCAACGCCCTTCGGATGCCCCTTCGGCATCCCCGCAGGATGCCCGCTCGGATGTCCCATGCCGTGCGGATGTCCGCCGGGGTGTCCTCCCATATGCGCGTGGGGATGCCCCGCACCCGCAGGATGTCCCGCCGCGTGCGGATGCGTCCCCATCGTGCCCTGTGCGGCGTGCGCCGCCTCCATCGGGGCACTCATACAGCAGCCTCCCGAATGCCGATCTCCTCATCCGTCAGATAGCAGGACGGGTCCGACTCCCAAAAGTCCCCCGTCCGCGCCTCCGCACGCGTGCGGAAATTCCCGTTGCACCAGTTGAGGTACTGACATTTCGAGCAGCGCCCCTTGAGCAGCGGCTTCCTGTCCTTCAGCCCCGCGAGAATCGGGTGCGTCATATCCTGCCAGATGTCGCCGAACTTGCGCTCACGCACATTGCCGAACGTATGATGCTGCGTGAACTGATCAGGATGCACATAGCCGAGGTGATCCACCTCGCCGAACGCAATGCCCGAACGGTTGCCACCGTTCGCACCGATCAGCTTCTTGATCTGCTCCGCCCCCGCATCGTTCCCCTCCGCGAGCGCTTTCAGATACATATAGACCCCGTCGCAGTGGTTGTCCACCGTCAGGATCTCCTTCTTCAAACCGCGTGCCTCAAAGTCCTTTGTCCGCGCGATGATCGTATCCATCGCACGGCGCGACTCCTCCGCTGTCACATCCTCATCCATCATCTGACCGCCGCGCCCCGAGTACACGAGATGGTAGAAACAGACGCGGTTGATCCCCTTCTCCTCGATAAAGTCAAAGATCTTGTCCAGCTCCATGATATTGTGATGGTTGATCGTAAACCGCAGCCCCACGCGCTGCCCCACGGCGACACAGTTCTCGATCCCCTCCATCGCACGCTGATACGCGCCCTCGACCCCGCGGAACATATCGTTCACATCCGCGAGCCCGTCGAGCGAGATGCCGACATAGCCGACCCCCAGATCCTTGATCCGCTGCGCCACCTCGCGCGTGATAAGCGTCCCGTTCGTCGAAAGCGTCGGGCGCACACCTTTGTCCCGCGCATACTCCGCCAACTCGAAAAAGTCGGGGCGGATCAGCGGCTCGCCGCCCGAGAAGAGCAGCACCGGCACACGGAACTCCGCAAGGCCGTCGATGAAACGCTTTGCCTCCTCCGTCGTCAGCTCGCCATCGTACTTCTGCCCGTCGGAGGACATATAGCAGTGGCGGCAGCGCAGATTGCACGTGCGCGTCGAGTTCCAGACCACGACAGGCCCCATCCCCTCCGCCGCGCCGCTCTTCATGCGGTGCGCGTTCTGCCCGTAGCGCAGCGCGTCGCCGTAGTATTCATCCATAAAAAGAAGCTTCGTTACACTGATCATCAAGGTCTCCTAAATACACAATACACAATTAGACGGAACGTATCTCCTCATTCCGCTTGTGAATCCCATCGAGCAGGAGCCGCGTCTTGAGCGCGATATTCTCCTGATACGAGAGTTCCAGATGACTGAATGCCGCCGCCTGATAGAGCGAGTGAAACATCTCCGCGATCAGATCGACAGGCACATCGCTGCGAATCTCCCCCGCCGCCTGCCCCGCGCGGATGATCTCTGTGAACACCTGCTTGATCTGCGGTGTCATGCGGCTGCCCGCAGGTTTCCCCTCGGGGGCGTGCGGCGCATCCGACTCCTCACGTCCCTGCGCCATATGGGACGCACCCGAGAGAAAGAGCGGCATCACAAAGCGGTTCTCATCGAGGAACTTCGCCGTCACACGCGCCCCCACCTCCAGCAGTTCCAGCGACGTGCGCTCCGCCGCGCGCGCCTCCGCGAGTGCCATACGGATCGTCTCGCCGAGCCGCCCGAGCAGGGAGAACAAGAGATCCTCCTTCGAGCCAAAATAATTGTAGAACGTCCCGATGCCAAGATCTGCCGCGCTCATGATGTCCGCAACAGACGTCTCCTTGTAGCCCTTCTTCGAGAACTCACTGATCGCCGCCTCAAGAATCATGCGGCGCGACTGCAGCTTCTTGCGCTCCCGGCGGCCCATTTTCTCCTCTAACAAGAGATTCACCCTTTCTGTCATCATGCTATATTATTATAGCGAAAAACATCGCATTTGAAAAGCAAAAAATGAATCACATTCATATTTTCATTCTCATTCGTATAATTGAGAATAGACACATTCGCGCACAAAAAAACGCCGACCACCGTCGACGTTCTCTATCCAAAATGGTGACCCAGGAGGGATTCGAACCCCCGACCCTTTGATTCGTAGTCAAATACTCTAATCCAGCTGAGCTACTGAGTCACGTGTCTTGCGACTTGATTATAATAACAGATATGGAGGTGCGTGTCAAGGGGAGATTTTCTTTTTTTGTTCAAACGCTCCCCACTCCGGCGGGAGTGGCTGTCACACCATCTCCCCCCACACGCCGTCCCGATACAGATGCGTCAGCCGCACGGGTACGATCGCCCCGTGCACGACGGGCGCATCCGTATAGACGCGCACATACGTCTCCGTCAGCCCGTCCGTCACCCCGTCCGCGCACGTCTCAAAGAGAACCTCCACCACCGCCCCGAGCATCGAGCGGTGATACGCCTCCGCCATCTCCTCCGCAAGAGCCTGCATCCGCGCCGCACGCTCCCTGCGCACCGGCGGCGGCACCTGATCCGTGCGCCGCGCCGCAGGCGTTCCGCGCCGCGCCGAGTACGGGAACACGTGCATCCGCGCAAAGCCCATCCGCCGCACGAAGTCCATCCCCGCTGCGAAGTCCTCCTCCGTCTCTCCCGGGAACCCCACAATGATGTCCGTCGAGATCGCCACCCCCGGCACCGCCGCACGCACATCCGCAACGAGCTGCGCGAACTGCTCCGTCGTATAGGGACGGTTCATCGCCCGCAGCACAGCATCACTCCCCGCTTGCAGCGGCAGATGCAGATGCGCCGCAAAGCGCGGCTCCGTCCGCATCAGTTCGAGAAGGTCCGCCGACAGCTCCACCGACTCCAGCGAGCCGAGCCGCAGCCGACGCAGCCCGCTCTCCGCGAGTGCCGTGCGGCACGCGTCCGCGAGCGTCGGATGTGCGGGGAGATCAATGCCGTACGCGCCGAGATGAATCCCCGTCAGCACCACCTCAGGAAACCCCGCCCCGACGAGGAGACGCATCTCACGCGCCACTGCAGAGAGCGCACGCGACTTCACAGGGCCACGCGCATACGGAATGATACAGAACGTACAGAAATTCTGGCAGCCGTCCTCGATCTTCAGGAACGCACGCGTGCGGTGCGGCAGCGCGTGCAGCGGGATGTCCTCGAACACACACGCCTGCATGATGTCCGTGATCGTACCGACCGCCCCCGTATCCGCGCGCAGCGCATCCTCCACATAGTCCACGATACGCGCACGCTCCTTCGTCCCGAGCACCACACGCACCCCTTCGAGCGCACGGATCTCCTCGGGCGCGACCTGCGCGTAGCAGCCCGTCACCGCAATGCACGCCGCAGGATTCGTCCGCGCCGCGCGGCGGATCAGCTGACGCGACTTGCGGTCGCTCAGATGCGTCACCGAGCACGTATTGACGACATAGACATCCGCCCGCTCCTCGAACGGCACCACCTCGTAGCCCCGTGCGCGAAACAGCCCCTCCATCGTCTCCGTCTCGAACTGGTTCACCTTGCACCCGAGCGTCATAAATGCAGCCTTCAACTTATGCCCTCCTCCCCACCTAAATTCATACGGAGCGTTTGATAGAGCGGCGTGCCCCTATAAGTGAACCCTAGTGAAGCAAGTGAGTAAAGGGGGCGTTCTGCCCCCTGCGGACTTCTTTCGTTCAAGCGCAGCGCGTTTAAGAAGTCCGCAGGTATTTCGGCAGATAAGCACACGATCACTTGCGTAACGAGGCGTTCACGTTAGGGGCTGCCGCTCAGACAACAGTTTTTATATTGTATCACAAATCAAACGCTCCGCAATAAATTTTTCTCCCAAAACTAATGACATTTCCACAAAAAACGATATAATATACATAGGAAATTATTCCCACAACATGAACGCCATCACCATGGAAGGGGGAACATACATGGCAACCATATCGCAGATGACCGGCGCGGCACGCACCATCTACAGCTCGCTCTACGCCAACAACTCGCGCACGGACGCAACCGCCGCACTCTTCGGCGCTGCGCACAGCCGCAGCCGGCGCAGCGGCAGCCTCTACTCCGCACAGTATCGCGGACAGGAGTCGAGCGCACAGGAACTGCGCTCCATCATGGACATCGCCAATCAGGCGCGCAACCTGCGCAAATCCTACACCGAAACCAGCACGCGATTTCACGCCGAGTACGACACGAACATGAAGGATCTCCGCAAGGCGGCGGGCGCACTCGCCCGTACCGACTTTCAGCTGAGCAGCGCCGACATCCAGACGAATGCCGACGGCTCCAAGACCTACAGCGACAAACTCAAAGCCGCCATCAGCAATGTCAAGGATCTCGTGAAGGAGTACAACGAAACGAGCGACTTCCTACAGAGCAACAAGAGCCTCGGCAAGGGCGTGCAGCAGCTCGCTGCCAACTTTTCCGACACCACCTACAAGGCGGACTCCTATGCCAAGATGGGCATCAGCGTCGATGCCAAGACCGGCAAGATGAGCGTCAACGAGAGCCGCCTCGCCCGCGCCCTCACCGCCTCGCCCGCGCAGTCCGAGGCGATCCTCGGGCAGGGAGGACTTGCAGGACGTGCCGACCGTCACGCACAGTACGCACAGTCGGCGAGCAGCCGCGTCATCCCCTCGATGGAGCAGGCGATCGGCAGCCAGCTCAGCTACGCCGCTAGTATGCTGAACGGCAGATCCCTGCCCACCATGCAGCGTTACTCCAATATGCTGAACCTGTTCAGCATCTACGTCTAAGAGAGAAGGGAACACAATGGACTATATGGATGTCGCACAGATGTCCGTCGGACTGCACCAGATGCAGACGCAGCAGAGCCTCGGCATCGCCGTCGCAAAGCTCGCCATGAACTCCGGCAGCGAGGCACTCGAACTCATCGAGGAAAGCACCGCGAGCGTCGATCCGAGCCTTGGAAACAGCATCGACGTATCTGCGTAAATAGAAAACACAAAAGTCCCCCTTTCTGCTTGTTCAGAAGGGGGATTTCTTACAGAAATTTACGAGGCCCTAATATGGACTGGTACACCTACATCATCAACGCAGCAATCCGCTCAAAATACAACGGCTCACACTGGTTTCGCTATCTCCGAAAGGTCATACGCGAGGACGAAATCATGTTGACCGCACACGATCTTGAGCGACTTTTACAGGCGCCCGAGCTGAGCAATTTTCAAAAAGTGTCACTGAAATATGCCATGCATAAAGGCTCTCCCACGCACGAGCATATTCTCTCGCTCAATCGTCCGGCAACGATGAAGAATATCAAGGCATTGATGGAGAAATATCGCAAGAATTAAGAAATGATATTCACGCCCTCATACTCTGTGCGGGGTTCTCGGTAACACCGAGATAGGATTTCAGCGCAGACTGTAGCAAATGCGAGTAGTTTACCTTTTCGCGACGCGCCAGAATATCAAGCCACCGTGGAATTGTAACCGTCTTATTCGTCGCCTTGTTGCTCATCTTCTCACGGAACGGCGGCATCCACGCCTCGATCAGCCCAATGGTCTCCCCCCGCGATGTCTTAATCTCCATCAGAGGCGTGGGAGAGGGAATCTCCTCTGCATCCTCCTCCATCCCATAGAGATGGAGCTGAACAGCCTCCTTTGCGCGGGCAAAAGCCTGCTCCATCGTATCTGCACAAGTCAAACATCCCGGCAAATCCGGAAAGCAGACCGAAACACCTTCCTCATCCACATGAAAAACAGCAGGAAAGATATAGTTATCCTTCACAAGAATCATCCTCCTAGGAAAACACAATGCCGGATTGCTCCGAAATGCGTTTCAAAACAAATTGCGTGACATCCTTCACGGGATGCGGCACAGTAACGCGCCCCTTCTTCGTCGGATGTTTGAATTGATGATGATCGCCGACACAGTGCACCTCATACCATCCATCAGCCTTGAGCATCTTAAGGAAACGCTGATAAAATGAAGTCCGTCAGGTTGGCGTAGATTTTTTCGTCCGAACAAGGAGGCAAACCGGACGCATAGCAAGGGCTATGTGGAGGATTTGCCGACACAGTGCGGGCAAAAAAGATGCGTCAAGATGGCGGTGCTGAATTTATCAGTGCTTCCTTAATAACTTCCCGTGACGAATAGCTGCGCATGGCATCATCTCCCTTTTCTTTATTATAGCACATATTTTTATATGTGCTATAAATTTTTCACACCAAAAATCCCCCTCCATATGGAGGGGGATTTCGTTATGCGGCGATTGCCGCAACCGTGACGTGTGGATTAGAACAGGAACTCAACGCGGCCGAAGAGCTGCTGACGCTTATCCCCGAGAGGATCTGCGTAGATCGTCTTGCCCGTGAAGTACTTCGCGGACACGATAACGTTCTTCCAGACCGTGTAGGCTGTGCCAAGCTCGATGCCCTTCGTCCATGCCGTTGCGCCATCCGTCGTCGGAGCAATGGATGCACCGCCGAGGTAACGGTAGGAAACGTATGCGCCCCACGACCCCTTGTCCATCGCCTCTGCACCCTTGTAGTCGAGACCGATCTGATAGGACTTCTTGTACTTCTTCTCAGCATCAATCTTGTTGTTCTTCGCATAGGAAGCAGCCAGCTGGACATTGTCGTTGAACTTGTAGCCCGCGTTCACTGCCCAGACATCCTGTGCCGTACCGTTCGCATCCCTAAGAGTGCCCTTCCAGAGATCCGTCTTTGCATGGTAGTAACCGGCACCCGCCATCCAGTTGTCCTTGTCGTACTGGAGCTCAATGCCCTGATAGTTTGCGCTTTCGTTAGTAGCGATCTTCGCCTGACCTGCCTGCAGCTTTGCCTTCAGATCCTTGCCGAACTCCACCTCTGCGCCCGAGAACTCGCGGTCGAGAACGAGGTTGCCCGCGCCCGTATAGCCCTCAGCGGAGGCAAGCTCCATCTTACCGAACTTCACCGTGAAGTTGTCATAGTTGCCCTGTGCCCATGCGCGCTTGAGCGTGACTTTGTCATCCGTATCATCCTTGCCAGCCGCATCATGCTTCATGCTCGTGGAGGCATCGAGACGTGCATGGACGTTCCAGTGCGCATTGACCTCAGCCGTCGGCTCAAGGCGGAAGACGAGATTATCAGCATTCTCCTTCTGACGGTTCTCCGTGCGCTGGCTCGTGTAGGTGTACTCGAGCTTGCCTTCCCACTTCACCATGTCAGCGTGCTTCTCAAGGTTCGAGACGCGGACACCGAGGTTGTTGAGCTCGTCAGCGAACTCAGCAGCGAGGCGGTCGACGAGTGCGCGATCCGAAACGGGCATGTTGTCCTTTGCCATCGCCTTTGCGACCATCTGCGCCATCTCATAACGCGTGATGTTGCGGTCGCCGCGATAGGTGCCGTCGCCGTAGCCCTCGACAACGCCGTCCGCAGCGAGCTGCGTCACAGCATCGTATGCCCAGTGGTCACGGGGCACATCGGAGAACGGGTTCGCAGCTGCGAACGTCGTGCTTGCTGCACCGACAACGAGAGCCGTTGCGAGTGCGGATACGAGAGTCTTCTTCATGAGAAACTCCTCCTTCTGTAAAACAGATAGTATTTGATTTCCAATGGAGAGCCCCCGCAAAAGTATCCTTGTTTCCTTTTCGCGATGGATTCTCATCCCTTGGAACGGCTTTATCATAGCACGCCGCCGTGGAAATTGCAATACCCCATCGTCAAAAAACTTTATAGCAGGTTATAATTCTCGGCTTATGTTTGTTCATGCAGGGATAAGTAAGGGCTGTCAGCTCTCGTAATGTCCACGGCAGGAAGCAATATGGATCGTTCCATCCTCCTCGTAATAGACAATACGATTCGTCTCATCAATGCGTCTGCTCCACCATCCGCTGAGATTGCCCTTCAGTCGTTCCGACTTTCCGGTACCTTCCAGAGGATTTCTCTGTATATCGCGGATGATGGCATTGAGCCGTTTCAGTGTCTTTCGATCCTGCGTCTGCCAATACAGATACTCTTCCCATGCACGATCTTCCCAAAGCAGTCCCATCAATCCACCTCAATCAAATCATGTTCGGCAAAATGCGCCTTCCCCATCTCAATATCACGCTTCAATTCTTCCAAGTAACGGATATTGCTTGGCGAATAAAAAGGATCATCGCTGCGCTCCGCCGCGATCTCGAACGGGATTCTCTGCTCGCGCACCGCTGTCTTTGCAAAGACGCAGAACGCTGTCGTCATCGTCATCCCGATCTCGGAGCAGAACTCGTCAAACTGCCGCTTGAGGTCGGCATCCATACGGATGCTCACACTTGCCTGTGCCATGTTCTCACCGCCCTTCTGTTTTATTACATTGTATGAAAATATTTGTGCGTTGTCAATTTGTTTTGGTGCACTATAAAACGGATGCAGATGAACCTGCATCCGTTCACATTCACAGCATCGCCTTGTAGCGTGCCCACTCGGATTCGGGAATGGCAAGCGTATCCATCGCACTCTCTGCCGATACACGAAACTTTTCCATGATTTTTTTGATGGAAAAGACACGCTCCTTTTCGCTCACTTCTTTGCGGACTTCCGCGCTCACTTCTTGGCGGACTTTCTCGCTTACTTTGTCGCGCATCTCTTCGTCATATGCCCGAACAAATTCATCCCACAGTGGATTGCTGCTCATTTTCACCACTCCTTTCGCTTCGTCTTTGAACCGTTCTGCACGTTCTTTCAACACGTCATAGTGCATTTCCTCGACACGTTTGCATCGAAAGTCATGCATGAGCCGCCCGAGCGGGGTGTCGTCCATGACCGAGCTGTTGACATAGATGATATGCGAGCCGTCGTCAAAGGTCTCCTGTGTCTCACGGATGGTGCGCTGCACATGATAGATGGGCAGATCTCTGCCGAGCACGTCGGTCTCGGTGATAAAGATGACGTAGGTCTCGGGCAGCCGCTCATAGTCCTCGCCCGCAGAGAGTGCCGCAGCATCTATGATGCTGCTGTTGTACCGCGCACGCCGCCGTGCCGCGCCAACCGCCGCACGCTGAATCTCGATGTTGAACTCCTGCCCATCGGCAATGGCGTGAATGTCGAGACGGACGCTGTGACCGTGGAGATTCTTGAGTGTATCCTGTGTGATAACTTTCGTTGCGTGGAGATTTGGATTCCCCAAGATAATCTGAATGACGAGATCAACGCACGCGAGACTGTCCTGAAAAACGACCGTCATAAAGGGATCGTCGAGCAGACAAAAACTCGCTAGCGCGTCTTCGAATTTCTTCCGTACGGCTTCACTCGTATGTATCGCCATGCGATCACTTCCTTGTTTTTAGGAATCGCTGATAAAATGAAGTCCGTCAGATTGGCATAGATTTTTTCGTCCGAACAAGGAGGCAAACCGGACGCATAGCCAAAGCTATGTGGAGGATTTGCCGACGAAGTGCGGGCAAAAAAGATGCGTCAAGATGGCGCGGCTGAATTTATCAGTGCTTCCTTATATTTTACCCTAGAACAAAGATTCACGCAATAAAATTTTTGCGCTTCACTCCCCCACGAGGGCGACGGGTGAGGGGACGCGGATGCCGCGGCTGTTCTCAAAGATCTCGACGCGCACGCCGAACACATCCGCAATCCGCTCCTCGGTGAGCACCTCGGCGGGTGTGCCCGTCGCGCGGACGCGCCCGCCCGCTACGAGGACGATGTCGTCGGCGTACTGCATGGCGTGCGCCATGTCATGCAGTACCATGAGGATGGTCATGCCATGCACGCGGTTGAGCTGTGAGATGATCTCCATGACGCGCAGCTGATGCGCGACGTCGAGGTAGGTGGTCGGCTCGTCGAGCAGCAGCAGGCGCGGACGCTGACTGAGTGCCATGGCGAGAAAGACGCGCTGCCGCTCGCCGCCGGAGAGGGTATGCACCTCGCGCTCGGCGAAGGCAGAGACGTGCGCGGTCTCCATCGCCCACGCGATTGCCTCTCTGTCCTCCGCGTCCGCACGCGTCTGAAAGAGACCTGCATGGGCAAACCGCCCATAGGTGACAAGCTGCTCCACGGTCAGCCCCTGCGCCGCCGCACGCTCCTGCGGCAGGATGGCACGCACACGCGCCAACTCTTTCTCGGTGTAGCTGCCGAGTTCGCGTCCATCAAGCTGAATCTCGCCCGTATAGCGGCGATTCAGCCCCGCCAGCGCACGCAGGAGGGTGGTCTTGCCCGCGCCGTTGGGTCCTACGATGGCGGTGCGCCGCCCTGCGGCAATATCAACGTTCAGCCCGTGCAGGATCTCCTTGCCCGCGATCTTGACGCAGAGGTGCCGCGCCGTCATACCCGCACTCATAGCTGCCTCCTCAGAAGATAGAGAAAGAACGGTGCGCCAACGACCGCCATGATGATACCCACAGGCAGCTCAAGTGGTGCAAAGAGGAGCCGCGCCGCCGTGTCGCTCAGCGTGACGACGGCGATGCCAAGGAGTGCCGCCGCAGGAAGCAGGAAGCGATAGTCCGCGCCGATCATGAGCCGTGCGGCGTGCGGGACGATGAGCCCGACGAAGCCGAGGAGCCCCACCACGGACACGGCGCTCGCGGCGAGGAGCGCGGCAACCGCCGTGAGGAGGATGCGCGTGCGCTCGACGGCAAGCCCGATGCCGCGTGCCATGTCGTCGCCGAGTTGGAGGATGTTGAGCCGCTGCGCGGCGGCGAGTGCGAGCAGCCCCGCCACGATGGTATACGGCAGGAGCATCTCGACGTGCGGCCAGCTCCGCGCGGAGAGCCCGCCGACCATCCACATGAGCGCACTGTGAACGCGGTCGCTGTAGAGGATCATCATGGCGGAGATGCCCGCGCCGAGAAACGCGGACACGGCAACGCCCGCGAGGATGATGCGCGTCGGACGGATGCCGTCGCGCCACGCGAGGATGTAGATGAGGAGCGCGGCGAGCATCGCCCCGCCGAACGCGGCGGGGGTGATGAGCCACGCCGCGCCCGGCAGCATGAGCATGATAAAAATACCCGCAAGACCCGCACCGGACGAGATACCGATGATGTGCGGGTCTGCGAGCGGATTTCTGAGGATCGCCTGCAGGATTGCGCCCGAAAGAGAGAGGTTGATGCCGACGAGTGCGGCGACGATGGTACGCGGCAGGCGGATGTTCCAGAGGATCTGGGCGTTTGCCCCGCCCGAGGTGCCGCTCAGGATGCCGATGATCTCCCCGATGGGAATGTCAACCGAGCCCTTTGCGGCGGAGAGGAGCATGGCAAATGCCGCGAGTACGGTAAAGAGGATGAGGAGCAGGATGCGCTTTTTCATGGATAGACGAGCCTCGCCATGTACTTGACGGCAGCAGGATACTCGATGCCGGGGCTGAACAGGAACATCTCCTGCGGCAGGTAGTAGACGCGTCCGTCACGGATTGCGCCGACGCTCTGCCATGCGGGGCTCTCGGCGAACATTGCCTCCATCGAGGCGCGGATCTCCGCCTCCTCGCCCATGCTCGTGACGAAAATGATGTCGGGGTTCTGTGCGACAAGGGTCTCCATGCTGTAGGGTGCGGCATCGGGGTTCTTGTCGAGCGCGGGCATCCCCGCCGCCGTGTTCTCCCAGCCGAGCATCACGGCAATGCTGCCCGCGATGCTGCCGTCGAGCTGGACGGAGAGTCCCTGTCCCGTGCTGTGGATGATGGCGACGCGCTTTTTCTCCTGCGGGATGGAGGTGCGGACGGCATCAATGTCCGCGTCCATTTTTTGGACGAGTGCTTCGCCCTTTTCCTTTTCCCCCGTGAGCGCGGCAAAGATGCCGATC